>NZ_JAWOTA010000143.1:0-1428 GCF_033338635.1 Vibrio sp. Vb1755
CATCCGCGCAGGCAACTGTTTATAGATACGGCTTACGAAGAGGTTCCCACCCCCACTAATCACGCCTCTACCTTCACGCAAACTACTCTATTCGTACCATCACTACTGACGAACACCGCTCGTTCCACAAGCAAGAAATTTTTGCTTCAAGCTGACAAACTCACAAGCGCAACGCATCAATAAGTCGGTAATTATTAATTTTATCTATTGGAAATGAACACTGTTCATTTATAATCAGCGAACCTAACGCAGTAACAAGGAATCCACTTCATGAAACGCATTGCGCTTCTCTTTGCCATGTTTGCATTACTTTCTGGTTGTAGCAGCATGTCGCCAGAACAATGCCAAACCGCAGATTGGTATCGCGTCGGCTACCAAGATGGCCGCTCAGGCAACAACCCAAACATTTTGTACGAATACATTAAAGACTGTCGCGAAGCAGGCGTAACGCCAAATCACGTTGAGTGGCAAGACGGTTTTGATAAAGGCACTATTCTTTACTGTTCGCCAGACAATGGTTACACGGTGGGTGTAGAAGGAAAAACCTACTATGGCGTTTGCTCTAACGATCTTTTCCTTAAAAACTATCAGTTAGGCCATCAAGAATATCAGCGTCAACAACGCATTAACGCATTAGATGCGGAGATATCACGCCTTGATCATCAATTGGATGCAAACTTAGATAAAGACAACGCGAAGCGCATTAGAGAGAGAAGAAAACAACTGGCGCGTGAGCGTGCATCACTCATCTCGCCAGGAGCTAATTACTACTTTAACTTTTAGTCGCGACGGGCTACAACGCTAGGGTCATAAAGCGGCTGTTTGGATCAGGTTGATAGTCGCCAAACGGCTCGCAGCACGCGAAGCCATGTTTTTCATATAGGCGATGCGCGGGTTCAAAAAATGCCATCGACCCAGTTTCCAAACTTAAACGTTGTATCCCCTGATGTTTCGCTTGCTCAATCACGTGATTGAGTAAGCGGGATGCCACGCCCTGTTTTCTCGCCAATGGTGTCGTACGCATCGATTTCAACTCTGCGTGACCATCCTCTAGTTGGCTCATTGCCACACATCCCAATAGCTGCTCACCATCCCAGCCCGTCCAAAACGTGATTGAAGGCAACTTCAACTTGCTTACATCTAACGCATGCACGCTCTCTGGTGGCGATGTAGCGTACATGTCCTGCAAATGCTCTTCCAACAACGCAAGCACCTGCTGCCGTTCTAAATTGTCGATTTCAATTCTCATATTTCCATCCTTGGTGTTTTTACTATCCAAGTCACCTTAACTATATGTTTTAAAGTTAAATGTCCATCCAAACCTCAAAGATACCTAAGTTTGCACGAAACTAAGATGATTGAATAATAAAAAAGCCCCAACACAAACATCAGAAAAATCATGTGTTGGAGCTTCATTTGCATTTCTAT
>NZ_JAWOTA010000144.1:0-1428 GCF_033338635.1 Vibrio sp. Vb1755
TTAACATTTAAAGATGACAAAGGCGACGATGCGACGCCTTTGGTGTACCTCGAAATCGACGGCTACATATCGTCGTAGGCTTCGATTTTTGAACCTTCAATCACATACGCTGTTTCTGCCAGTTCATGGTTAATGGTTTCGGTTTTTAACGTTCCCACCACGTAAATGACATCCCAAAGTTCCTGTACTGGTGCGCCTTTCGGAAATTTCACGTAAATGATTTGGTTTGGTGGTGGTGGTGGTACGTGGATACACGCCCCAAAATACGGCACCAACAAAAATTCCGTCACCGTGTTGGCATCTCCCGCAAGAGGAATCACGAAGCCAGGGATTTTGACCTGACTGCCATTGAGTTCTGGTCTGACGTTACCGATTTTTGATTGCTGCGCCGCGCCACCACTGTGATCAGATGCGGGCATCCCCACGCTGTCGAACAGCTTACGTTCCGCTTCAGGAACCAGATCGATCCAGTCGAGCGTTAATGGCTCATCACTCGCCATGACCGGCGTCGTAAATGCAATCGCGAGTAAGCAACTGGCTAAAACTTTTTTCCACATCGTTAGATCCTTATGGTCATTCCGTCACTGAGTGACTGTCTGTAGGCGCGGAATGCTGGAATAAAACCAATCACAATACCGGCGCATTGTACAAAGCTAAGCAGCATCCATTCGTACGCAGAAAGCGTGCTTAACGTGAGATTTATACCGTAGTGTTGTTGAATTAGGGGCTGAAGTAGGGCGAGTATCGCATACAGTCCCAAAACGCCAGTGACGATACCTGCTGCTGTGAGTAAACTCGCTTCACTAATGAGCAGAGAAAAAACGTGGCGCGGGCGTGCTCCCATAGCGCGTAAAATGGCCATTTCTCGACGTCGTTCTTGAACCAAAAGACTATGCCAACGGCGCGACCGGTCTTTTGAAAGATCAAGAAAAAGAGATCATCAACGCTCCCGACGTGGTGACGGCTAAAGCCTCTTAACCTGCTCTTTTCCTTTCTTTTGGGTCGATATAAATCGTAATTTGTATCGACCCTTTTTGAACTTTTCTGCAACAATCCCTCTCTAACTTGCATGTGAACTGCCGTCACCCTTTGAATATCCAAACTAGACCTTATATTAAAAATATCAATCAAGATAAGTTGATGTTCATAAACCTATGCAGGCAATTCGTTTCAGTCTATTGCGGCCTTTGAATAATGGCATGCGCTATCAGTTGGGCTAAACGTACCCTGTCATGGATGACCAAACGCTTATTCTTATTGGTGTAAAGTGCGGATATTTCTTTTTGGCAGACATGTTTCAAGAGGAGTTACTGGATGAAAAAGCCATTGCTTGCGCTAACCGTTCTATCTTTAAGTTTGAGTTCCATGATCACGCCGATAACGGCCACGGCAGCACTGCCTGCAAGTGTTGATGGCCAGCATTTACCA
>NZ_JAWOTA010000145.1:0-1414 GCF_033338635.1 Vibrio sp. Vb1755
GCGCTCAGTCTACCCCAAACTAATAACGGATAAAACATTGAGATAAATCAGACTATTGATGCTAATTCTAGTCCATTAGTCAGGAATCATACGCAGCTCGCACTCATTACGCCGTTTTATTGATAAAGTTTGCTTGGCCAAGTTTTAACCGGAGCTCAACCACCTGTGAATCGTTACGCTGTATTGTGTCTCGACAATAATCCAATCAGTGCAGAGCAGTTTCGATTGGAACTGTCGGCTGTCTCTAGCAAGTTTGATATTTTTTCTGTCGAATCGATAGAAGAAGCGCAAAGCGCGTTGGAATATCTTGAAGAAAGAGAACAAACTGTCGCGTTAGTGATCGCCAGCCATCACGCGCACTTTAATGGTGTGGATTTTCTCATTGGGCTGGACAAAACACCGCACACCGAGCGCGCTCGTAAAATTCTCATCAGTTGCTCTTCAGATATTGACGCGATACTCACGGCCGTCAATGAAGGTCGTTTGGATCATTGTTTGACCAAGCCTCTACCAGATAACGTCCTTTTTAATACGGCTCAAAAAGAGCTGACGCAGTTTATCTTACGTAATTGCAAAGAAGACTTGCTCAGTTATAGCCAAATCTTGGACCAGCACAAATTGCTACGTGCTCATATCGAAAATCAGATGAGCAATTACCAAGCAGGTTTCTTACACGACTATCACTCGATGTCTGATAATGAACTGGCAGAACAAGTAATCTCTGCCTTGCAACAGTTTTTCAAAGAAAATGACGAAACAAAAGCTTGTCGAACCTACTCTCCTGAGCATTTGCTGACGGTTGAAGGGGAACCTAACAGCTTTTTATGGTTCATAACCAGCGGAGAAGTGGCGCTTTACAAAAGAGACGAACAAGGTATGCAGCGAGAAGTGGTTCGCCATACCAAAGGGAACATTGTCGGCGGCATGTCATTTGTGACTGGGGAATGCTCCTTTTCTACTGCACTTACGCTTACCGAAACAGAAGTAATTAAACTTGATAGAAATGTGTTCCGTAAAGTAATGCAGAGTGACTCAAACCTTCTCCCCCTATTTACGAACTTACTTCTTCGTCATTTCAATCGCCGATTACAGAGAAGCATCAACACAAAATTACAATTGCAGAAAACACTCGAGTCACTTGAATCTGCTCATCAACAACTGATTGAAAGAGAAAAAATGGCCATGCTCGGCCAGTTGGTTGCGGGCGTGGCCCATGAGCTGAACAACCCAATAGCTGCGATTTTGCGTGGTGTAGAAAACCTCACTCATACCCTCGAAGGGCTATTAACTCAACTTCCGACAGCAGAAGTACAAATCAAAGGCGTTCAGCTTCTAACCAGAGCTCAAACCGCCAAGCCAGCCTCGACTGCGGAACTGCGCTCACGTGTCAAAGAGCTCAACAGCACGTTACCTG
>NZ_JAWOTA010000146.1:0-1412 GCF_033338635.1 Vibrio sp. Vb1755
AAAGTAAGCGACTACTTTATATTCCAGCGCTGTTAGGCTCACTGCTTGGCCTTGCCACATCACTTTTGAGGTTCTGGTATCTAGGCTTAAATCGCCTATTTGCATGACCGGAGAAGCGTTACCAGATGCTCTGCGCAGTTGGGCGCGAAGACGAGCGATAAGCTCAACCATTTCAAACGGTTTAGTCAGGTAATCATCTGCGCCAGCGTTTAGGCCTTCTACTCGTTGAGTTAAAGTATCACGCGCACTTAGGATCACGACCGGAGTGTTGATGTTTTCATCTCGAATGCCTTTTAAAACGGTCAAGCCATCGAGTTTCGGTAGACCAAGGTCGAGTACAATCGCGTCCCATTCTTCGGATGTCGCTCGGTAGAGCGCGTCAATGCCATCTTGTGATAGCTCAGGTACCCAACCGTTATTTTCCAACGTTTCGATAATTTGCTCGCCTAGACGAGGATCATCTTCGACAACAAGTATTTTCATGGCAGCGTTTCTTATTATTTAGTTTTGTGGTGGTTTTAAAGCTTTATTGAAGTTTCGACCTTTGACTTCCAGCATTTCCAATGTGGCAGCGTCATATTCGACCTTCAACACACTATTGTTGAAGAGTATTTTCAGTTCGTAAACCCATTCATTGTCATCTTCTTCAAGCTCGACTTTGATGATGCGACCATAAAGGTCATTTTCGACGGCCGCGTAAAGCTCAGAGAAGGGACGAATGTAGCCTTTTTGTACGGCGCGGTAGACCTCATCCTGGTCTTCATCAAATTCGATACGTGTGCCGGGCTTTTCGACATCTTGCACGATGGCGTGGCCATTTTGCGTGGTGTAAATATCATTTTGCTGCGCGAAGCTTGGTGCAGAAATCAGCATCGGGGCGAGGCTGAAAAACAACGCAAGATTTTGAGAAGTCACTGGTTTATACATAGCAAAACCTTTTCTGAAGAGTTGGCAAAATTATATCTAGCTGTACATGAACAGAAAGTGAATCATCGTGTGAACTGTCGGTTCAGTCACATTCACTTTGCTCTTGGCAAATTCACTGGTGCGAATCGAGCGTTATTTAAGTTCATCTTCAAAAATCTTGTCGCGTAACTTCCAAAAGCGCCCAGACTTTCTGGCAATGACAAACTGCGGTAAACGGAAACGGTGTTGATTAGCGACGACTCGTGTAGGCGATGCTTCTTCAAACGGGCGATGTTTATCGGCAAGGTGAGGGCGCACAAACTGGTCTTTAAAAGTTTGCTTCTGTTTCTTGGTGTTTAATGACCAAAACTCATGAACTAACGCATGACCCTCGCCTTGGTATGGTTCTCCCGAATACGTGACTTTGAGCTGTGATTTACCGTCATTTGATTTGAACACGGACAAGTCCATTTCTGTGCACTCGAAGATCAGTGCGTCTTTCAAAT
>NZ_JAWOTA010000147.1:0-1410 GCF_033338635.1 Vibrio sp. Vb1755
TCCATTTATCGTGAGGGTTTCCGTCGCTTTCCACTCGCCTTGGTAATCCTGGCTCCACGTCAACGTTGAAATATCACCAATTGAGGCTTCACCAAGCAGCTTTTGCATTGGCGTAATACGAATTGGGCGGCGGCTCTTTGGCATTTGCAGCCAGTAGTTGTCGCCCATCATCAGCATCTTCTGCCCCGCTTCGACCGCCGATTTGAACACCACCAGCGATTCACGGTTTGGCCGCGTGTACACATGGTAGAGACGCGTTTTGTCCAACTCTTGGTCTTGATACAAACGCACCAGCGACACCACTTTAGAAGAATCATCTTGCAAGCGGTAGCTGTCGGCTTTCTCAATCAATTGCGCGACTTGTTGTGCATCCAGCACTTGTTCACTAGCACTCGCAACGCTGCTGACAGCCAATAGTGTGATGGTTAGTAATGGTTTGGAATTAAACATAGATCAGTGCCTCCGTAATTGGCTTGTTCACGCCTTTACGCGCCGAGAAAAACGCCGCGACCAAACAAATCAGCAATACTGATAACCCTGCAGCATCCACCAGCTCCCAAGAAAAGTAAATCGTCAATGGATAGCCTTCTGTGCGTCCTGGTGGTGGCGGCATTTGTACGTCCACCACCATCAAAAAAATGGTCACCAGCGCGGTAAACAAGGCGCCGATACAACTGCCAATCACGGCGAGTAAACCCGCTTCGCGTAAAAATCCGGCGATGATTTCTCGGGGATAACTGCCCAATGCGGACAAGGTGCCGATTTCACGAGTACGCTCGGTCACAGACATAGTCATGGTGTTGAACAACGCGACAAACACGACCAGAGCCATTACGGCGCCCATAATGCCGAAAATACGGTCGTACAAATCTTTCACTTTTAGATAGAAAAACGCACGCTCTTGCCAAGGCGTGATTTCAACCTCTTGATCGCCAAAGCTCGGTTTTTGTTTGTTTAGAATCGTCGCGACTTGCTGTTCAACCTTGTTGGTTAAGCTGGTGTCGAACAGAAATACTGACAGCGCACTGACTTTGTCCGACCCCAGCAGAGACTGAGCACTGTTGATGTGTACGTAAAGTTGGCGTTTATCCAGCTCAGGTACGCCAGTTGAGTAGATACCGCGAACTTTAAAGTCGTAAGCGTTCAAAGCGCCATCTGTCGTAGTAGCAAGTAAGGTAATCCAATCACCCACGTTGACGCTTAGATTATTGGCGAGATCCACCCCAAGCATCACTTCTGGCTCAGAAGTGTCGTAACGAGAGGCATGAATGTTGGAAAGCGTCTGCCCATCACGCACGTCCAAAAACGGTCCTTTCATATCGAATTCGCGTTCGTTAACGCCGATACCAATAAAAATCGAGGACTTGTTGCCGTTAGAGATCAAACCGCTGAATTCCACTCGTGGCTGTA
>NZ_JAWOTA010000148.1:0-1409 GCF_033338635.1 Vibrio sp. Vb1755
AGTCAAAAGTATAAACTGATGGCATTATCCATATCTGTACGCCTGCAAACCGTGACCGAATGCAGATTTATCCCCTCGCTGAAGTCAGTTGAACAACATGCCATCAACAAAAGTTCATTCCTTAGAGTCAGCTCTCGGTTTTCATCCACTCTTTGAAACGTTTCAAATGCGGTCGATTAGGATCGTTTTTGACTCGGGTCTTGGTTAGCATGTAGGTTTCTCTAAAGGCTTCAAACCACAATTGAAGGCATTCCGATGCTTTGTTCTCACCGGCTTGTTTCAAAACTAAAGTCGCGACTTCAGCTGTCGAAAGATGCTGCTCGTTCTCAGAACGACGCATGATGTATTCTGATAAACACTCCGGCTCGATAGATAGGACTGGTAGAGACTGTAAAAACTCAGAGCGACGGAAGATTTTTCGCGCCTCACGCCAACTACCATCGATAAAAATCAACAACCACTTTTTGCTATTACCATCAGTGCGATGTAAGTGCTCAGCGTGTAATCCATCTAGCAATCGCTCAGGTTGATCAACGTAATCGGCAGGAAAAACAATGACAGGCTGGTAGTCATCGTTGGACATAAGATCAAGCATCTCTTGTGAAGGTTCAGTGCGATTCCATTGATACACGTAAGTCTCTTTCACCGTATCAGCAATCAAACGGCCTGTATTGCTTGGCTTAAACACTTCGTTCTCGGACACAATCAGCATGCACGCGACATTGCTATCGATATCAGGTTGCAATTCACATAAACAATGTTGCTCTGAAACCTGACAGAATGGGCAGCGCTGAACTTTGCATCCACGAGCATTGAAAGGCTTCGTTGAGATGGATTGACGATACTGATATAAACGATGGAAAGCGTGGATTCTCATGAAGGAAATGCCAAATAAAAACGAGAGCGCGATTCTACTGGTATAACCGCTCGCTCACAAGGCGGCAGCGTTATTACTCTAAAGACCAAACATTGAAAGAATCTCACGTTAGTTAAGGTCTATTGCGACAAATGCGTAGAAGAAGGAAAGATCAGTGACTGAAAACACGTTTACCGACCCATCTTGGTTGCGACTTAGCTGTTTTATTGGCGTATTGTTGCTGTGTACTCTTTGGGAAAACAAGCACCCAAGAAAGACGCTCACCGTCAAACGTTCCTTTCGCTGGTTAAACAACCTCTCTTTGGTCGCCCTAAATAGCGCGATCATTGCATTAGTGATGCCTATCGCTGCGTTTCAAGCTGCGGCCATTGCTCATGATCAGCAATGGGGACTATTCAATCTTCTGTCCCTGCCCGGTTGGTTAAATGTGTTGCTTGCTGTGATTACTCGCTATCTCATCATCTATGTTCAGCACTTGTGTTTGCATCGCGTTAAACCGCTATTGAAAATTCATCGTATTCACCATGCCGAG
>NZ_JAWOTA010000149.1:0-1407 GCF_033338635.1 Vibrio sp. Vb1755
AGGCAAACAGCACCACGATGTTTACGGTAAGACCAAAAACCGAGAGGACTAACAACCCCGTTAAGAAAGAGCCTGGAATAGAGATCCCAACCAACAATGCCGTTCTTACCCCCAAGATCGCGATAATAACGATGACCACCAAAATGATTGCCGAGAGAATGTTGTTTTGCAGATCACTAAGCATCAGCTTGACATCATCCGACTGATCCCAAGTGTATTTAACCTGCAAATTACTTGGCCACTCTGCTCGCAGTTGCCCTTGAGCAATCACCTCTTTAACTAACGCGACAGTTTCAATAATGTTCTCGCCAGCACGCTTTTTCACGTCAAGCACAATGGCAGGCTCACCATCCAAGCGGGCAAAGCTTTCCGGATCACGAAACGCTCGGCGAACTGTGGCCACATCACCAAAGGTGATCACTTCTTTGCCATTCACTTTGATAGGCAATTCGAGAACATCTTTCAGAGAATCAAACACCGACGGAACTTTGACCGAAAAGCGCCCATATCCTGTATCGACAAACCCCGCCGCAACCACTCGGTTGTTTAGTGCGATCAAGTTATAGATATCGGCCTGATCCAATCCATAGCTTTCCATTAAAAGCGGATCGACCACGATCTCGACAATATCTTCACGATCACCAGCAATATCGACTTCCAAGATCTGACGGAAGCTTTCTAGTCTGTCACGCAACGTTCGAGCGATTTGAACAATGGTTCTCTCTGGCACCGTGCCATAAAGCACAACAGTTAAAACAGGTTCCTCTGAAGCAAAAGTGACTTCATTGACCGTCGGTTCATCACTGTCTGCAGGTAACTTAGGTTTCGCCAGATCGACCGCGTCGCGAACATCCGCCATCGCTTTATCGAGATCCACGCCGACGCTAAACTCCAAAGTGACTGAGGCGTGGCCTTCGGAGGCAACCGATGTCATCTCTTTTACTCCTTCAATTGAGCGCAGTTCTTGTTCGATAGGACGAACCAGTAAACGCTCAGCATCAGTTGGAGAAATACCTTGATGCCCCACAGAGACGTAAATGATAGGAATAGTGATATCGGGACTAGATTCTTTTGGGATGGTGACGTAAGTAATGACCCCTGCGATGAGGATCATCACCAACAAGGTCAACATCGTTCTTGATCGGGATAACGCAGCGTCAATTATGCTAAACATGCTGCCTCCCTATTTTTCGGCCGCATCGGCAGCGACATCACCGACTTTATTCGCAATCACGGTATCGCCATCACGAACAAACCCCTGTCCTAATACAATGATGTCCGCTTGCTCGCCAAGCCCAGATAACCAAACGCCATCTTCTTCTGCTTTGACTAACTGAATAGGAACAAACTTAACGTGTTCATCTTGCAGTGTTTTGACACCTAAATTCCCTTCTTCATCTAACGCCA
>NZ_JAWOTA010000150.1:0-1404 GCF_033338635.1 Vibrio sp. Vb1755
CAACTGATGTCTGCAGGGTCGTACAACATCATCGCTTCAGCAGGCAAACCATCTCGCCCTGCTCGTCCCGTTTCTTGGTAGTAGGATTCAATATTGCGCGGAATATCAAAGTGCACCACAAACCGGACGTTCGGCTTGTTGATACCCATACCAAAGGCAACCGTCGCGACCACGATTTGAATGTCATCACGCTGAAACGCCTCTTGAACGTAAGCACGCTCATCAGCGTCCATCCCTGCATGATAGCCCGCCGCACGGATGTGGTTGTTGCACAACTTCTCCGTCACCATTTCGACTTTCTTACGGCTACCACAGTAAATGATGCCGCAATTGCCCTTTTGGGTGTCGAGATAACGAATGATCTGAGAAATCGGCTTGTGCTTCTCGACCAGGTTGTAGCGGATATTCGGACGGTCAAAACTGCCTAAGTGGACATGAGGTTCATGCAAACGTAAGCGTTCAAGAATGTCGCGACGTGTAGCGTCATCCGCAGTGGCGGTGAGCGCCATAAATGGCACATGCGAAAAATGCTGCTTTAACTGACCCAGCGCGGCGTATTCGGGACGGAAATCGTGTCCCCATTGCGAGATACAGTGCGCTTCATCCACCGCAATCATCGCCAAAGGCAGGTTTTCGAGTCGCTCGATGAAGTCACGCATTAACACGCGTTCTGGTGAGACGTAAACCAATTTGAGTTGACCGCTGTGCATGCGGTTATACACACTCAGCAGCTCTTCACGACTCATGGTGGAGTTCACACACTCTGCCGCAACGCCGTTGGCTTTGAGCTGATCGACCTGGTCTTTCATCAAAGAAATCAGCGGCGAAATCACCAAGGTGATGCCACTACGAACCAACGCAGGTATCTGATAGCAAAGAGATTTGCCACCACCTGTCGGCATGATCACCAGACTGTCTTTGCCCTCGACCGCCGATTCGATGACCTCTTGCTGGCCATCACGAAACGTTTGATAACCGAAAACTTCCTCCAACACACGTTGAGGCGTTACAGGTGAGTCTGATTGTTCGGCTAACAAAGTTGAGGTCATGAAAAATCTCAGATTGGGTGATGTAGAAATGCTTTTGCATGCCACCAGCACACAAAGTGAGGGCACATTGTAATGGGGTTTCATGGTGAATAAAACCGCAAATTGTTAGGTGTTTCACACCACGGCTCGTATACTGATTTTCTGCTCTATAAACACACAATTAGGTGACACTTCATGACACCAGAAGAACAACAGCGCGCGCGGCAAGGTGTCCTGCTTGCGGTTGGCGCGTACACGATGTGGGGCATTGCGCCCATGTACTTTAAATCGATAGCACAAGTGTCTCCACTCGAGATCCTAAGCCACCGAGTGATTTGGTCTTTCTTTTTGCTTGCCGCACTTCTTCATTTTGGCC
>NZ_JAWOTA010000151.1:0-1404 GCF_033338635.1 Vibrio sp. Vb1755
TATGAATTTGAGCGCGATAACACTGCGCTTCGTCATCAAAGACAAACTCAAGATCGCTTTTGATGATAAATTTGAGCGCGATAACACTGCGCTTCGTCATCGAAGACAAACTCAAGATCGTTTTTGATGCTCTCAAGGCTGTCTTCTTGGTAATGGGAGACGTAAAGCAATTGGCTGAGATTTTCACGTGCAATCAGTTCCAACGTGTTTTTTACCAAGCGTCGTCCTAAAAAGTCGAGACCTTGATAAGGCTCATCCAAAATGAGTAGCGTTGGCTGCTTCACTATAGCGCGCGCGATCAACAGCAAACGTTGCTGACCGTATTCCAACTGTTTGAAAGACGTCTTTTCGTAGTGACGCATGTGTAAGATATCAAGCCACTCTTTAGCTACGTCAATCTCTTTACGCGAAGGCTGATTATACAAGCCAATCGAGTCGTAGAACCCAGACAGAATGACCTCTAACGCGCTGCAATTCACTCGGTATTGAAGATGCAGTGCAGAGGAGACCATGCCAATATGCTGTTTTATCTCCCAGATGCTTTCGCCAGAGCCTCGCTTCTTGCCGAAGATGTGGATGTCGTTACTGTAGCATTGTGGATGATCGCCAAATATCAGCCCCAATAACGTACTTTTACCACAGCCGTTTGGCCCTTTAACTTGCCAGTGTTGCCCTTGAACTATGCGCCAATTCAGGTCAGTGAAAATACGTTTTTCAGTGTATTCAACTTGGCCATTTTTTAGTTCGAAAATAGGATCATCGAAGTGTGTAGAGTGTTGGTGACGTCGTATCAACCCCATCATCTCTTCGCTTTGTTTTTGGGATTGTGACTTGATTTGTTCGATTATCGGGTGGTTGTCCCAACTCTCTTTATTCATTGTGCTGTCAAGACTGCCGGCATTAAATAGCGCCACATGATCTATCCATTCTGGCATGTCGGACTCGCGAGAAAACGTAATCAACATCTGGACGGATTGCGAAAGCGAGTGCAAATAGGTTGCGAGTGAAGCGCGGTGGGCAACATCTAGACCGACAAAAGGATTATCCAGAAGCACAAGGTCAGGTTGGGTTGCCAACGCTCTAGCGAGCATGACTCGTCTGGTCTCGCCAGTCGATAAAACACGAAAACCGCTCTGTTTTAAATGGTGAAGGTCGAGCTCTTCAAGCAGTCTTTCCGTTGTTGCTGCATCTTGGCAGCACTCAAAAATCAAAGCATAAACGGTACTGCCTTGGTCGATACGATCGAGAAAATCGGTGTCGTCCTTTTCTAGCTCACGTTCAAGTAGTCGTTGTTGCTCTGAAAGCGATACTTGCGCGACTTTCAATTCACCAAGATCCAACGTCCCTTGTGTGGGTTTCAGTTCGCCACAAAGCAGATCGCCTAGCAGGGAGCCGATGTCGCCT
>NZ_JAWOTA010000152.1:0-1402 GCF_033338635.1 Vibrio sp. Vb1755
GTCTTTGTAGCCGTAGTTTTCCATCGCACGGAAGCCAAAGTACACTTGGTCTAGCCATACACGACCACGCCAGTACACATCTTTACCGTAAGCAGGGTTGGTTTGCGATGCGGTCGGCAAAGGCACACCCGTTCCTTGGAATTTATCTGGCGTGTTGAACTCGTCTTGATCTCGCATCACCGCGATCACTTTATCGGCATGCTCTTGCGTTGCTGCACCATTAAACAGCGGCGACCAACCTTCAGGGCCACGTCCACGCTCTACAATCGGCAAACCCGCACAGCCATTTGCAAGAGGCTCAGGAGTAGTGCCATCTTCAGCCACATTTAAGTGAATGTCGTAGAAAAATCCTGTGCTTTCATCAAACATACATTGGTTAATGTACGTTTTGATTTTTTCTGCGCCGTTCAGGAATTCTTGCGCGCGGTCTTTACCTTCTACGCCATCGGACACCAACTTCGCCATTTCCGCTAAGTATTTGTTGTCTGAGTACATGTAAGAGGCTTGATCCACCGATTCTTGCAGCATAGAGAAGCCAAGCAGCTCACCGTCCGCTGCGTTATTGTTGGTGCGGTTTTCTGCAAAACGAACTTCCCAATCTTTCTTCGCAAGATCGAGTTTCGCTAAGTTTTCCGCTGACGTATTGCTGTACACCCACTCTTCGCCTTCCAGCTTGATGCTGTTATCAAAACCATACGCACTTGCCGCGTAGCGACCAAGTTGATCCACATTTCTGTCTGGATTGCTGATGTCTTCAGCTTGCGAATTCATGTTGTGGATGTTGTAGATAAAACCAAAACGAGCCGCGTTATCCATACCCGATTCCCAGCCCGCCGCTTCTTGCGCGCCGACGTGAATCGTCATGTAATCCACTTCATCGAGAATCTTATTGTAAGACGCCATGCCTTTTACTTTATAAGAATTGCCGTTTTGCTCGATGATGTCTTCTGCAGGAATAATGGTCGTGAAGTTAGGATCGCGCGTTTCTACCCAAACGTACATCACGCCTTCTTTTGTATTGTGTGCTGGGTCTACTGCCGCGCCGTATTCAGGCACACCATTTTGGTTGTGGTCGCGGTTGGATAGCCACCAATCGTGGTATGCCACCAACTTCGGATACATTTCATCAATGAATTTTTGCGCGTCTTCTGGGCGATCAAACTGGTTCACGAGAGCGTAATACACCTCCATCACAGACCATGCCGCCAACGATGGTTTCGTATTGCGTTCGTTCCAGTTTTCAGAGCCAGCACCACCACGACTAACAGGTTTGGTGTACGTCAACACATCCAGCAAGTAGCCTTTGTCTTGCGGACGAATCTTGTCATCAGCTTGAACTTGCTCTTGGAATACCGTGCGAATGTTGTCCATCGCAACATCTGGGTTGAAATGCGCCATCGCG
>NZ_JAWOTA010000153.1:0-1402 GCF_033338635.1 Vibrio sp. Vb1755
ATCCTAACGTGGAATACGTAGTGATGAATGTGGTTGCTGTGAGGCTAGGGAAACCGAAGCACTAATCGTAGCCAGATTCCGATGTGTATTTTCGGTTAGGATCCTAACTCGGAATTTGTAGTGATGAATGCGGTTGCTATGAGGCTTGGGAAAGGCTTTGTTGCTTAATTCGGTTGTAAGACATGGCAGTCCAAAGTTGTTCAGTTATTAAGCAATATACTGAGTTTCAGGCATACCAAGCCCTGTAAGCTTGTTCAGCGCTTTGATCATAGCGTAAGTCTCACCAACTTGAGCATTGTAGTCCCTCAGGCTTAATTTCCCACCTAACAACTGTTTTACCCGATACATTGCTGTCTCTGAGAGCGAGCGCTTATGATAACCATACCGCTTTTTCCATTTCTTGTTAGAGCCGTAGAGCTTCTGGCAACCCACTGCTAAGTTGCGAGGATGTCCTCGTTCCCAGAAGGCTGCCCCTTCTCGTGGCGGAATGAGCGGAACAGCTCGCTTGAGCCGTATGGCATCATGGCAATTCCTTGTGTCATAAGCACCATCGCCTGATATCTCAATGATTTTACGGCGTGTCTGCTTAAGCAAGTTGGGAAGTACTTCGGCATCGGTTACGTTAGATAAGCTCAGCTCTGCTGCGACTATTTCGTGAGTGCTTGTATCTACTGCAATATGCAGTTTACGCCAGACTCTGCGCTTCCCATCAGTACCATGCTTCTTGACCTTCCATTCACCTTCGCCATAAACCTTGAGGCCAGTGGCATCAATGGCCAGATGTTGTATTGCTCCTCTGGTTTTGGTTTTAAATGAAACCTCAACTTCCTTAGCTCGGCGGCTTATACAGGTGTAGTGCGGACAAACTAGCGGGATGTTAGCAATCTTAAATACTGAGTCTAGAAAGCCTTGCAGCGCTCTCAATGGCATGGAGAAGACGCGCTTAACCATCAGTGCGGTAGTAATGGCTAAGTCGCTGAATCGGCGAGGTCTACCACGCTTGCCTTGTTTGTTTTGCTTCCACTCGGCTATCGCTTCCTCATCAATCCAAAAAGTCAGAGAACCACGGTTGATTAAGGCTTTATTGTACTGCTTCCAGTTAGTTGTTTTGTAACGAGGTTTCGGCATAAGGCTACGATGATTAACTGATGTAACCGATCAGATCGTAACTTCCTGATTTAGTTCCATCGAATTACGCAACAAAGCCACGTTGACCCAAACAGTATAGTCGGACTCAGTATTTAAAAATACTTTTCTCGCTTGCATTGATGTCCTTCCGACTAGTGGTGCTTATAAGTAGTTCATTGCTCCTGTTTGCGCCTCCGTTTATAGGAATGAGGAATGCAAGTCAAATCATCAAAGTTACTGGGGTGTTGTTACATTTTTAACATTTAACTAGAAG
>NZ_JAWOTA010000154.1:0-1401 GCF_033338635.1 Vibrio sp. Vb1755
TCGCCACTCTCAATTTTATTAACATCACTCATACATTTGCCTATTTTGTATCTAGTGTTATTGAAAAGCCCGTATAACCAAGCTTAAGTTTTTACAATCTCTAATTGAAAATGTTAGACCATACTAATAGTAAGGTTCAATCAAATAACTCCCTTCAAGCCTTGTAATTCAACACTTTTTTGAGCTCATCCGGAGTTGTGTTGGATTGATATTATTTATTAAAAAACATGAACAGATATGAAAAAATAAGTCTTTTAAAACCTTGTTAAACTTACAACATTTACAAAACATAAATTACATTTGAGCGGTAAAATTCGTGCCGAAAAATTACTCAACCTCCTGAGAAAGATAATGACTTGTAAACAAAATGATAAAAAACATTTTATAAAACCTCTCGCAATTTCCACCATGAAAAAAGCAAAAATTACCCATTGAGATTCATATAGAGAATGGGGTTGGTTACAATTCTAAGCGGCAATTTCAAGGAGTGATTATGAACAGTGTGGTGGACATTAGTTGGGCAAAATTAGCGGCTTTCAGTTTGATTCTGTTAGTGCCATTTGCGATCAATGCACGCTATAGATTAGGCATCGCGAAAGATGCATCAGTCAGCGTTGTGCGTATGACTTTACAGCTCGTTCTGATCGGGGTTTATCTTGAATATCTCTTTCAATTAAACAGCTTGATCATCAACTTACTTTGGCTTGCGATTATGCTCGTCGTAGGAGCAAGCTCCATTGCAGGGAAAGCACGTTTACCGAAAAAGCCGCTCATGTTGCCACTTCTAACTGGGCTTGTATGTGGCTTGTTTCCATTACTAATTGCGATCACCGCTGGCTTGGTGCGTCCTACTCCGCTTTACAATGCGCAATATATGATCCCATTGGCAGGCATGCTGTTAGGCAATAGTCTGAGCAGTAATATCATCGCGCTACAAAACTTATTCTCTGCTTTTGAAGAGCGTAAATCTGAGTACGAAGCTGCCATCTCACTGGGTGCCGCCCCTAAATACGCTTCCTTTCCTTTCGTTCAGGAGGCTCTGAGAAAATCGTTAGCGCCAACGCTAGCCTCAATGACCACGATGGGCCTTGTCACGCTTCCTGGTATGATGACGGGGCAAATCCTAGGGGGCGCAAGCCCATTGGTTGCCATTAAATATCAACTGGTCATCATGCTAGCTATTTTTGTCATGATGAGCGTCTCTGTTGCCATCACACTTGAAATGACATTGAGCTTTGTACAAACAAAAGAAGGCCGTGTTACGGTCAAAGTACGCCCAGTTGATGGAATGAAGCGAGGTCAGTAATTGGCCACATAACCCCCTAATTTTATGAAATTTTCTGGATCTTCAGAGATACTCACGATCTTTGATACAGGTTATCCACAGAAAATGTGGATAAG
>NZ_JAWOTA010000155.1:0-1385 GCF_033338635.1 Vibrio sp. Vb1755
GGACAATTTGAAGGCCATGATCGAATCGCTTTCGCGTTAGGCACTATTATGGCGTCATTTGTTTGGTTCTATACCTTGTCGATGGGCGCCGCAAAACTCGGGCCTACGCTATCTAAACCGAAAGTGAAAAAAGGCATCGATATCGCCGTTGCACTGATGATGTTCACCATTGCTTATGTACTCGCGAGCGAGCTCATCACTAAATACTGGTAACCCAAACCTAAGGATATGAATGACATGGAGTCACTGGAAAACATCTATCGCATCAACAAAGAGCGATTGCATTCGCTCTCGATTCCATTTCGAGAATGGCGACATGAAGCCATTCTCGACTTCGACACCGACCTTAAAGTCGCGAAAGAACTCGGCTGGCAAGGCACACATAGCAAAAGCTTGTTTTTAACACTCAAAGGTGGCGGGTATGGTGTTCATTACCGATAAAGACTCTCGCCTTGATGCCAAAACGATTAACTCAATATTTGGCAAGCGACCTTCTATTGGCAGTGATGAACTCATGCAGGAATTACTTGGCTGCCTACCCGGTGCTGTTTGCCCGATAGGTTTACCACCAGAGGTTGCGATCGTGGTGGATACCAAGCTCTATCATCACGAAGAGTTGCTTTATACACCAGGGCTACCAGAGCGTACCTTCGGTATTGCAGGCATTCATTTAAAACCACTCTTACAGATAGGTAATAACCCTCTGTTTGAAATATAAAAAAAGCGAGGCTAGTGCCTCGCTTTTTAGATTATCTGTCGTTCGAATTAAGATTCGACACGGTTCAAATGAACATCCATTTGTGGGAATGGAATTTCGATACCGTTCTCGTCCAATGCTTCTTTAATGCCTTGCATTGAATCGAAGTACACACCCCAGTAATCCGCAGTTTTAACCCAAGGGCGCACTACGAAGTTAACTGAAGAATCAGCTAGTGTTAGAACACCGATAGTCATATCAGGATCTTTCAAGATACGAGGATCTTTTTCTAGCGTTTCGCGAATCACTTTCTTCGTTAGCTTAAGATCGGCTTTGTATGAAACACCGATAACCAAATCTACGCGTCGCGTTGCATGACGAGAGTAGTTCGTGATTGCACCACCAATAACAGACGAGTTAGGTACAACAACCATTTTGTTGTCTGGTGTTTTTAGAACTGTTTGGAAGATTTGAATTGCTTCAACACTACCCGCTACGCCGCCAATCTCTACATAGTCGCCAGATTTAAATGGACGGAATGCAACAATCAGTACGCCTGCCGCAAAGTTTGATAGAGAACCTTGTAGAGCAAGACCAACAGCAAGACCTGCCGCACCGATTACAGCAACAACCGATGCAGTTTGAACACCTAAACGGCCCAGAGCTGCGATAAGTACGATAACGAATA
>NZ_JAWOTA010000156.1:0-1384 GCF_033338635.1 Vibrio sp. Vb1755
ATGTTTGATGTGCGTTCACTGTTTGAAGAATGCGTTCGACATCAATACATCGCGCTGGAAGACACCCTTTCGTACTTGCTACCAAAAGACGTTTTTCTCGAGCTTTATAACGAGAATGGCCAGTTCGCGGCTTACTTCGACAACAATTTATCCAAACGACAAGAACTCATCGAAGCCGCGCAGCAACAGCAAAACTTGGCCGAATTTATTCTGACCAAAGTCGATAACAGCATTTATCATCCGCCGATGATCCTCGCGCCAGAAACGCCAATCAACGAGGTAACTCGAACTCTAAAAGATAACGGCATCGATGCTGCATTGGTTCAGCTCCACGACGATGACCCGCGATTGGAAAAATGGCCGTCAGCTCACCCGTACGCCATCGTGACTCGTACCAACATGCTGCACTCGGTTATGTTGGATAATTGCGCCGTGGACACACCTGTAGGTGAGATCGCAACTTTCCCTGTCTACCATGTTGATGACGGGGATTTTCTGTTTAACGCCATGATCACCATGACACGTAATCGCATGAAACGTTTGATGGTCTGCGAAGGCAATCGCGCGGTGGGCATGCTCGACATGACACAGATTCTCAGCGCGTTTTCGACGCATTCCCACGTGTTAACACTCAGCATTGCACGAGCAAGCAGCGTAGAAGAACTGGCGTTGGCTTCAAACCGTCAACGTCAACTGGTAGAAAGCTTGCTGAGAAACGGCATCCGCACTCGCTTCATCATGGAGCTCATCTCTGCGGTAAACGAACAAATTATCGAAAAAGCCTTTGAACTGGTGGTGCCACCCGCTTTGCACGACCACTGTTGTTTGATCGTGCTAGGCTCAGAAGGGCGTGGCGAGCAAATTCTTAAGACCGACCAAGACAACGCGCTCATTATTGAAGACGGGCTAGAATGGCCGCATTGCGAACAAGTGATGCAATCATTCACCCACACTCTGCAGCAGCTTGGTTACCCACTCTGCCCCGGCAAAGTGATGGTCAACAACCCGAAATGGGTCAAAACGCAGCAAGAGTGGATCCACACCTTAGATCATTGGATTACGAAGGCGGAGCCTGAACCAATCATGGACTTGGCGATTTTCAGTGACGCACATGCAGTAGCAGGAAATCGAGAGCTTCTCACCCCAATAGCAAATCACCTCAGAGACAGCATGAAAGATCGCATGTTGGTTTTGTCGGATTTCACGCGCCCTGCTTTGCAATTTTCCGTGCCCCTTACTCTGTTTGGCAACGTAAAAAGTGCCAAGGATGGTTTGGATATCAAACGTGGTGGCATCTTCCCTATCGTGCATGGTATTCGCACCTTGTCGTTGGAATACGCGATTGAAGAAAAAAATACCTTTGAACGCATCGAAGCACTAAGAA
>NZ_JAWOTA010000157.1:0-1382 GCF_033338635.1 Vibrio sp. Vb1755
GAGTATTGCAAACATGCTGAGGCTATCTATTCATTTTTCCGCAAGAATAAGGTGAAACATATTCAGTTCTCACCTCTTGTCGAATCATCTCCATTAGAAACAGGGCAAGCTCGTGGCCAGCACTTTGGTAGCAATCTGATTTTCTCGACAGACAAACACCATACAGATCCTCAGAAATACGAACCTATCGCTTGGTCTGTTGATGCCAAAGAATACGGACGTTTTCTCACCGACGTATTTCATCTTTGGGTTTCTCAAGATGTTGGAAAAGTCTTCATTTCGAGCTTCGAACAGGCATTAACACAATACCTTGGCAACCCCTCTCCAAACTGTATTCATGCCAAAAAATGCGGCTCGTCTTATGCCGTTGAAGCAAATGGTGACGTTTATTTCTGTGACCATATCGCCTACCCGGAGTCGAAACTCGGCAATGTATTCGAAACATCGTTACACGAGATGTCGTTGAATCACGAACTTCAGTTCAATAAAGAATCCCGCTTATCTATGCGATGTAAACAGTGCCAGTACTTGTCTCTCTGCAACGGCGGTTGCCCAAAACATCGCTATCTCTCCGACACTGGTGAGCATGAAAACGTCCTTTGTGATGGTTATTTCTATTTTTTCAGCTCAATACAAAAGTATTTGCAAGCAATGACGACGCTCTTAGCTCATGGCTATCCAGCAAGCTATGTCATGCAAGCATTAGACGGCCCTTTAATCCTAACACCCTCTAATAAAAGGTAATCAATAAATGGATATTTTGAAAACAACGGTGACCATCACCGGAGCGCTCGCTCCGTGTTTGGTTGCGGCAGGAACGGTAGACAGAACAAAGCTCCCAATTCCTGACATTGAGCCCCAAACTTACACTCAACTCGACGTGCGAGATGTTCAGCGCCCGGAGCCAACTCGCCGAATCGCAGCACCAAAAGATGCACCTAACGTGCTTGTTATTTTGTTAGATGACGTCGGCTTTAGTCAGTCATCCCTTTTTGGGGGCGCTGTTGATATGCCGACACTTGATGCGTTAGCTAAACAAGGTCTTATCTATAACCAATTCCATACAACAGGAGTAAGCTCTGCAACTCGAACTGCCTTGCTTACTGGCCGCAATCATCACCAAAATAATATGGGTTCAATTGCGGAAACATCGACGGCCTTCCCTGGCAATACAAGCGTTCGACCAAACTACATCGCTGCCCTACCAAAAATTTTGAAATATAACGGTTACAGCACGGCAATGTTTGGTAAAAACCACGAAATTCCAGCTTGGGAGACAGGACCCGCAGGTAACCAAACGCTTTGGCCTTCTGAAGTGGGTTTCGACAAATTCTACGGCTTCTTCGGTGGTGAAACCGACCAGTTCCAACCCGTGTTGATTG
>NZ_JAWOTA010000158.1:0-1380 GCF_033338635.1 Vibrio sp. Vb1755
TGTAGATTGATGTATAGTTTTCGCTAATGAAACAAGTAACGGTAACAGTTTGATTAAAAAGTTTTTGCTCGGTTTTGCATCAATATTGCCACTATTCTCGGCACCTGCATTATCCGATTCACTACCAGAACGCATAGATACGTTTACAGAGCTATTTAACTATGAAGTGGCTCTTAAATCGTATGATATACGCATTCTGCAATCAAATTACCCTACGAAGTTACTTTCACCTGATTCGTTGCTTCCTCAAACTTCTGACTATCCTTTGAAGGATATTCAGCAGCTCTACAGCTTGGCGAATACATGTCGAGGGAAATTACCTCTCAGCCCTCTAATTACTGAACCTCTAGTATTTACTCGTGCTATTTGTAAGGGCACGCAATTAACGCCGCGTTGGTTCTCGCGTAGTGGATTAATTCACCCGGGTGGCGGTACTTACGCGGCGCGCTATGTTGAAAAGTATCCTGAGTTGCGTCCAAAACTTGCTCAGTACATGCACATTAAAGAGCGTGATAACGAAGAAGGTGACGAGCTACTAGAAAGCTTGCAAAATATGGACGATGACGCCATTAATGCTCTAATTGCAGGAGCAAGTATGTTTATTGAAGGCAAGGAAATGTGGCTTCGTCGTGGCGACCGTTACTTCGTATTTTCCAAAGATGTTTGGCAAGAAAACGTCGCGAATGCGGGTCTTTCTTATACATTAGCGTCACAAAGCAAAAGCTGTTTCGTAAAACGAGGCAACATATGTTGGGATGTAGAAGATCACTCGCAAGTATTGCGGATCAGCATGATCATCCTTGTCATTGCAAACATCTTGCTTGTCATTGGCTGGGCGGTGTACCGTTGGAACAGTAAGCGTGAAGAACTTCGTAGCCGTATGCTGGTCTTACAGATCTTAACGCATGAGCTTCGAACGCCAATTGCTTCACTATCGCTAACCGTCGAAGGATTTAGACGAGAATTTGAGCACTTACCTGAAAGTGTGTATGACGAATTCCGAAGATTATGTGAAGATACTCGCCGATTGCGTCAATTGGCGGAGGCAAGTAAAGATTATTTGCAATCTGATAACCAAATGCTTGCAACAGATTGGGTTCCATCTGTAGCAGAATGGCTAGAATATAAGATTGAAGAAGAATTTGATAACGCTGTGCTTTTCAACATCAACGAAGATGTAGCGGCAAAGGTTAACGTTTACTGGCTTGGAACATGTATCGATAACTTATTGCGAAACGCACTTAAGTATGGCGTTCCACCGGTTGAACTGAATGTTCAAACCAGTGAAGAAAAAATCGTATTCCAAGTCCGAGATGCCGGTGATTTGACTTCTAAAGACTGGGCAAATTTGAGAAAACCGTTCGTAAGTAAGAGCGGGTT
>NZ_JAWOTA010000159.1:0-1378 GCF_033338635.1 Vibrio sp. Vb1755
TTTAATAACTAAGCCATCTATTGAGTATAGCTGCTTATCAAAAAGTGAAACGATAAATGAATTCAGCTAGGTACTCTGCATTGTGTCCATTGCAATAGATACGCAACGATGCGCTATATTAGCAGAAAAAGTGTGATCTTCATCATTGTTGGTGTTTCATAAATGAGAATGAATGAGTTCATCAGTTCAGTGCTCATGTAATTTGAGAATAAAAAACGGCGCTTTAAGCGCCGTTTTTAAAGGGATGAAGCGGTGTTAAGAAGCTTGCTGATTGTCTAGTTCTTCACCAAGAAAACCGCCAGTTTGGTGTGCCCAAAGCTGTGCGTAGATGCCGTTATGAGCGATCAGCTCTTGGTGCGTGCCTTGTTCTACGACGTTACCTTTGTCGAGAACGATTAAGCGATCCATCTGGGCGATGGTCGACAATCGGTGTGCTATTGCAATCACGGTTTTGCCTTGCATGAGCTCGTTCAAGCTTTCTTGGATAGCCGCTTCGACTTCTGAGTCCAGAGCTGAAGTTGCTTCATCCAGTACCAACAGCGGCGCGTCTTTCAATAACACACGAGAAATAGCGATACGCTGACGCTGACCACCAGACAACTTCACGCCTCGTTCGCCAACTTGCGCATCGTAGCCGACATTGCCAAATGGGTCTGTCAGTGTTTCGATGAACTCGTGAGCGTGCGCTTGTTTCGTCGCTTTAAGCAGTTCCTCTTCTGAGGCGGTTGGGTTGCCGTACAAGATGTTATCTCTTATTGAACGGTGCAAAAGAGACGTATCCTGTGTCACCATACCAATTTTCGAGCGCAACGAATCTTGCGTGACGTCAGCAATGTTTTGACCGTCAATCTTAATGCTGCCTTCTTCCACATCATGGAAGCGTAACAGCAAGTTCACCAACGTGGATTTGCCTGCGCCAGAGCGCCCAACCAAGCCGACTTTTTCGCCAGGTTTGATGTCGAGATTCAGATGGTTGATGACGCCTTTGTTTTCACCGTAATGAAAGCTGACGTTATCGAACTGGATGCCACCTTGTGATACGACAAAGTCTTTCGCATTCGGTTTGTCTTGGATATCGATAGGTTTGGACAGTGTTTTCATGCCATCCACGACAGTACCCATGTTTTCAAACAGGGCTCCTACTTCCCACATGATCCACATCGACATGCCGTTAACGCGCAGCGCTAGGCTGACCGCAATAGCAATGGCACCGACGCTAATCGCGCTGTCCAACCACAGATAAATCGACAAAGCCGCGACGGAAAACACCAAGATGTAGTTGGAGATTTCAACCGCCACGTCAAAGCCCGTAACCAAGCGCATTTGACGATAAACCGTGTTGAGAAATCCTTTCATGCCTTGTTCGGCATATTGGGTT
>NZ_JAWOTA010000160.1:0-1377 GCF_033338635.1 Vibrio sp. Vb1755
TTGCAGACGGCTCATTACGCCACGGTCACAGTACAGTAGGTAAGTTTTCGACTGGTCTAGGTCACCGAATTGCGTACCCAGCTTGTAGAACGGAATGTGTTTCACATCCACACCATCGATTTCTAATGGGTTATCGTCTTCCTCATCAGGGCTACGAATATCCAATACCACTGCGTGTTCTTCTACCGCTTGTACTTGCTCGACTTCTGGTGCCGCTTGCTCAGATTCTTTTGCGATATCACGAATGTCCATTTGACGCGCTTCGTAAACCACTTTCTCTAGAATGCTGAAGTCAAACTTCGCTTCTTCTGCTTCTAGCTTCTCTTTCACCGCTTTTACTGTTGGCTTCTTAGAGATCACGCCACAGTACTCAGGCATGGTTTTCGCGAAGTCTTCTGTACCGATTTCACGAGCTAAGTTGATGATGTCTTCTTTATCCCAGTTGATAAGAGGACGCAGAATCAGCGTATCCGTAACATTATCGATGTGACGAAGGTTCGTTAGCGTTTGGCTAGATACCTGGCCAAGAGCTTCACCTGTTACCAACGCTTCAATCTTAAACTTCTCAGCAATCATGCCAGCAGCGCGCATGAACATACGCTTCAAGATGACGCCCATTTGACCGTCATCTACTTTCTCAAGAATTTCAGCAACCACAGGTTCGAAATCAACAGAGATGAAACGCACTTTCGCTGATGAGCCGTATTTGTTCCATAGGTAGTGAGAAACCTGCTTAACGCCGATTTCATGAGCTGGGCCACCTAGGTTAAAGAAACAGTAGTGAACTTTAGAGCCACGTTTGATGTGTAGGTAGCTTGATACACCAGAGTCGAAACCACCTGAGATCAGGCTTAGTACGTCTTCTTGAGTACCTAGAGGGAAGCCACCTAGACCTTTGTAACGTGCCAACACTTGGTTAAGTTTGTCACCCGATACTTCAACTTTTACCGTCACATCAGGGTTGTGCAATTTAACGCGTGCGCTTTCTACTGCTTGGTTTAGACCACCACCAACGTAACGTTCAAGCTCGATAGACGTGAAGTCATGCTTACCACGGCGTTTTGCACGCACCACAAACGTTTTATTTTCAATAAGCGGACGGCTAAGTTCCAGCACCTGCTCGTAGATGTCGTGCAGGTCTTTAAACTCAGATTGCTTCACTTCTAGAACGTGATGAATGCCTGGCGTGTGAGTCAGGATTTCTAAAACTTCAGCGTGGTATTCGTTGCTCTCAGAGGTCACTTCAATGTGATCACGACGGTTAAATACTGCGACAGATTCCGTGCGGCTCTTGACGATATTACGAATGTTGCACTCTAAAATCTTTGTGAAGCGCTTACGCACAGATTCACTTTTTACAAAAATTTCTGGATGGGG
>NZ_JAWOTA010000161.1:0-1372 GCF_033338635.1 Vibrio sp. Vb1755
ACAAACCGGTGAGGTTGTCATGAGAGACTTCGTAGCTAAGTTGGTTTAGGAGTTTGTCCGAACGCTCGCTGACCCATTTTTCACGAAGGCTATGGATAATCACATTGGCATAAAAGCGATGAAGTTCGAGCACATCTTGTGCTTCTTTCGCGTGAATACTTCGAGTAAAAGTAGACAGCAAAATCCCAAGCACTTCACCACTTTGTGTTTTCAACGGTAGGCCAAGGTAAGCTTGAACGCCATCATCCTGAAACATCTGGTCTTCAGGAAAGCGTTTATAGACCTGATCTTGGTAAAAGATGTGCTCGCCAATGTCTTTCGCGACTTTTTCACATGGAGTGCCCGACAGGTGGTAACTGAGGTTATCTGAGATCTCTCCGCCACTTGCAAAGGAAATGGTGTGCGCAGCATGTTGAAGATGAGCCACTTCAACAACGCATGTACAATGACTCTTCAACTGTTGATGGATATCTAAAGTCACTCTGTTGAGCAGAGCGCTCCCATTGAGCTTCAATATTTCATCAAGCTTTTGGACACTGATTTGTACATGATCCATTAAACACGTTACCTAGCCGTTATTAATTTCATATCGTGCTTTGATAGTTGTGCGACACGACGACTTATAATTTGATATGCATCAAGTAAACTATCGTTTACTTCAGGAGATTTATCAAACTTTGAATCCCAACAGACAAGGAATTAACACTAATAGGTGAGTCTAGTAAGACTAGAGTGTTATCAAAGTTTGAGGCATTAATTTCAAAGTAGTCGCTTACTCACACATTTAACAAGAAAACTATCAAATTAGATGCGTTTTTCTTCTTCTAAACGGGATTTTAGATAGTCGAGGAACAATTGGGTGCGTGTGTGTTGATAATCCAGTTTTGGGTAATACGCATACACCGTAGCCTCGTCGGCTGTAACATCCGGCAAAATAGGCACTAGCGCCCCGGATTTTAAATCGTCTTTGATCATTACGTTGTTGGTCATCAAGATACCCATTCCGCGTTTTGCACCATGAAACAGAGCTTCTGGATTGGTCGTTGCGAAGTTGCCTGACAAGCTCACTCTTTTCCCTCGGTTGGTTTTGATCTCTCTTGCAGGTTTTTCTCCCCAAATCAAAATATTGTGTTTTGTCAGCTCTTCAACATTTTGTGGCGTGCCGTATTTTTCTAAGTAACTCGGCGCTGCATAAAACTGAGCTTTGTGTTCGAACAGCGGGGTTGCTTTAAAGCTTAATGAATTGAGCTGTTCTAAATGACGACTGATGAAGAGATCCAAACTCAGTTCCGGCAGTTGACCGGGTAGCGTCGTGGTGAGTTGCAGAGTGATATCGGGGTATTTTTCTAGAAAATCATCAAGGTAGTGGACT
>NZ_JAWOTA010000162.1:0-1371 GCF_033338635.1 Vibrio sp. Vb1755
CACATTGCCTTCAATTCCAGCTTCTAAGCCAACATAAAAGTCTGCAGTTGGCATTTCCACTTTGGCATTTTTAACTCGATTGACTGAGCCGCGATGGGTCTCTTCGTTAGTCATCGGCTGATCGGCGACTTCACTCGGAACGCTGATGCCGACAAACTCAAAAGTTTGTTGAGGGAATGAGCTTTGAAATGCACTCTTTACCGCATTGATTTTTGCAGGGTTTAGAGAGGCGATAACGACTTTTTGGGTTGCCATGATCTTTTTACTCATCGATGTCTATTAGCTCAATTTCACTTGCGTTGGTTTGATGTTTTCGCTTGGATAACAACCCAGTACTTTCAAGTGTTTAGTGATTTTTGTTAGCTCTTGCAATGCTTGCTGCATTTCGGTTGAGCCTAGGTGCGCTTCTAGATCAACGTAGAACATTTCTTCCCACGGATTACCCATGATTGGACGCGATTCTAACTTAGTCATATTGATGCCGTAGCGTTGCAGTACCAGTAGAGTTTCAACCAATGAGCCCGCTTCCTGGGAGGTCGACATAATCAACGTCGTTTTGGCTGGAATTTGTGTTGAGACTTCAACTGGTTTACGCGCGACGACAATAAAGCGTGTGTGGTTTTCGGTTTGGTTTGCGATGTTGCCTTGGATCGCTTGCAGGCCGTACAACTTACCACTTGAAGCATTACCAATTGCGGCCACATCATCACGATTCATCTCTTGGACTTTTTGCATCGCGTCTGCTGTGCTTGCGCAAGACTCAAGTTTCACGCCTTTCATACGGCTTAAGAATTCGCTGCACTGTTGGTGCGGTTGCGGATGCGAGTACAGTGTTTTGATGTCTTCGAGGCGAATGTCTTTCGTTGCGACTAAGCAGTGCTCGATAGGTTGAGTCAGCTCACCAACAATATACAGCGTGGTGTGTTGCAGTAGGTCATATACTTCATTGATCGAGCCCGAGCTGGTGTTTTCGATGGGCAGCACACCGTAATCAGCATGGCCTGATTCCACCGTTCGAGTCACTTCTTTGAAATGCTCACAATTTAGCTCGATAAGCTCGGTATTTTTACGACTGAAATATTCGCGGCTTGCCAAGTGCGAGTAAGAACCTTTGGCTCCCAAGAAAGCGACGCGTGCAAGTGGCTTGCGGCTTTGTTGTGGGTTCACAAGGTTTTGCAGATAACCTTGTTGAAGTAAGACAGAATCTTCAATGATGGTGTGGAAAAGTTTGGTGATGTACTGAGCGTCGAGTTCGTATTTGTCTCGGCCGTTGGAAATCAGCTTAACCAACAGTTGTTGCTCTCGAACGGCATCACGAACCGGTTTTGAGGTTTGTACTTTGCTTTTGGCTACTTCAATGCTGAGTTTACG
>NZ_JAWOTA010000163.1:0-1363 GCF_033338635.1 Vibrio sp. Vb1755
TGTCGCTGGAGAGCAATTTGTGCGTACCGACGACGATATCAACTTTGCCATCCGCAACATCTTGCAAAATCACTTTTTGCTCTTTGGCTGATTTAAAGCGAGAAAGCACCTCGACTCGGATTGGCAAGTTCGCGAAGCGGTCACGGAAGTTTTCAAAATGCTGCTGAGCAAGCAGGGTTGTTGGCACGAGTACGGCAACTTGTTTGCTGTTGTCCGTAGCAACAAAGGCCGCACGCATGGCAACTTCTGTTTTACCAAAGCCAACGTCACCACACACCAAACGATCCATGGCTTTTGCTTGGCACATATCGGAAAGCACCGCGTTGATTGCCATGGCTTGATCATCGGTTTCTTCAAACGGGAATGTTGCCTTGAAGGTCGCGTATTGGCCACGATCTAAGGCAAATTTAAAGCCCGGTTTTAGCTCACGCTTCGCGTATACATCAAGTAGCTCTGCTGCAACATCGCGTACTTTCTCAGCCGCTTTTCGACGTGCTTTCGACCACGCTTCTCCGCCAAGTTTGTGCAGAGGAGCCGTTTCTTCAGCTCCACCAGAGTAACGGCTGATCAAGTTTAGCGAGGAAACGGGAACATAAAGTTTGGCGTCGTTTTGATATTCAAGCGTCACATACTCGGTTTTCATTCCCCCCGCTTCAAGGGTTTGCAGACCAATGTAGCGACCGATACCGTGGTCTATATGAACAACAGGTTGGCCTGGTTTCAGCTCGGCAAGGTGGCGAATAACAGTGTCACTGTTGACGGCTTTTTTGTCTTTGCGACGGCGTTGAATTACGCGATCGCCAAGCAAGTCAGTTTCGCATATCAGCGCGAAATTCAGCTCGTCATGAATAAAGCCGTGTTCTGCTGAACCAAGAATCAACGTGAAACGGTGGTCTGACTCCAAAGCGTGATACAGCGATTCTTGCACCACTGGGCGAACTTTGATGCCTTGCAGAAGCTCAGTCAGGGCTTCGCGTCGACCTTCTGATTCCACTGAAAAGATGATTTTGCCCGTAAATTGTTCGCTGAATTGGCGCAGACGAGACAATGGCTCTTTGTTTTGCTGTTGAACGCCAAGTTCTGCCAGTGTTTGTACCGCTAAGTTTTGGCGGCCAGCACGTTTCACTACTTTCTCTAGGCTGAGCTGTGCCTGAGGAAGTTGTTTGAAGTGTGCAAACAATTCGTCTTTCTTGAGCCACAAATCATGTGGGGCAAGAAGTGGACGCAGAGGATCAATTTTCTTTTGATCGTAGCGATACTCGACGTCATTTAAGAATGTGTCGACAGCTGCTTCAATGTCGCCGTATGTGATCAGCTGCGAATCTTCAGGTAAGTAGTCGAACAGGGTTTCGGTATGGTCGAA
>NZ_JAWOTA010000164.1:0-1361 GCF_033338635.1 Vibrio sp. Vb1755
GGTATCCATACGTTGATGGTAGCAGAGCAAGCCGCAAAGCTGAGCACATCACTCCCTGTTAGATTTGCCGCACAGGTGCATGACTTAGGGAAAGGCGTGACACCAGAGAGCGAATGGCCAAGCCATAAAATGCATTGTCATACCGGTTTAAAGCTAATTAAAAAACTGTGCGAACGTGTACGTGTACCGAATGAATTTAAAGATTTAGCGCTCATGGTCTGCGAGCAACACTCCAACATTCATCGCGCCGCTGAGTTAAAGCCGCAAACCATCATCAAAATCCTGAACAAGTTTGATGTATGGCGCAAGTCGGAGCGCCTAAAAGACATTCTAATTTGCTGCCAAGCGGATCATGCAGGCCGCAAAGGTTTAGAAGATCTACCATATCCACAAGCGGATATTTTCATGCTGGCCTATCAAGCAGCGGCATCAGTAGATGTGCAAGCCATCATTCAGGATGGCTTCAAAGGTCCAGCTATTCGTGATGAACAAGAAAAACGACGTATTGAAGCGGTCAAAGTCGCTTTAAATAAGTAACGCCAAAATAAAAACGCCCGCTCAATTGAGCGGGCGTTTTTGTTTTCAAGGATTAAGCACTAAGCAAGAATGCAAATAGGCCCACACCTAGAATCAGACGGTAAATCACGAATGGCGTCATGCCCATGCGTGAAATCATCTTCAAGAAGAAGTGGATACAGATGTATGCGCTAATAAATGAAGTCAGAATACCAGTCAGCAAAAAGCCTACGTGCACAGGCTCACCGCCGGTAACCAGCTTCATACCCAAGTAGCTACCAGCTAATGTGATGATAGGAATCGACATCAAAAATGAAAAACGCGCTGCCGCTTCACGAGTGAAGCCCAAATATAGAGCGGCAGTGATCGTTGCGCCAGAACGTGAAGTTCCAGGGATCATCGCAAGTGCTTGAGCAATACCAATAAACACCGCTTTCTTCCAGCCAGTTTGGTACTCATCGGCAACAAGCTTGGCATTCTTATCCACCCACCAAAGCAACAAACCGAATACGATGGTGGTTGTCGCAATCACATAGGCACTGCGCAGGTAGACTTCGATAACGTCTTTCATCAGCAAACCGAACACACACGCCGGAATCGTCGCGATCACGATCATCCATGCCAGTTTTGCTTCTTTACTGCGGTCACCTTTGAAGATCGAAGCAAACAATGCTCGGAATAAAGTGATCACTTCGTGGCGGAAATAAATCACAACCGCCATCAATGTACCGACGTGTACTGCCACATCAAACGCTAGACCTTGGTCGGCCCAGCCGAAAATGGCAGAGGGCAGGATCAAGTGCGCAGAGCTGGAAATGGGCAAAACCTCTGTCAGACCCTGAATA
>NZ_JAWOTA010000165.1:0-1361 GCF_033338635.1 Vibrio sp. Vb1755
CGGATACTTCCGGCTCGAAGCGTACTATCAACTAATCGATTGGGGTTTAGCAACTAGATTGATATTTAATCACTAAATTTTAGCCACTTAGGTATTTAATCATTTAAAATCAACCAATTGAGAAAAACATAAAAAACTATAAAACAACTAAAACCACACTCTTTGAGTATGTATTTAGCAAATTGATAAGACTAAGAACAAACATCGAAACATATTTACCTCACCTATTAATAACCAACAGACCAAAAAACACGGCCTATGTCTTTGGCGTAAATTTGCGCGTATCAGTCAAATAATCTGCAATTAAACAATGAATAGAAATGAACGAGAGGGAATAAAAATGCAGCCCTTCGAAATCGAAAAGCTGCATCAAGTACCATGTAGGAATGTTGGAAGGAACGTAATAATAGGTAGTTAATAGTTATTATGTGTTTGCCACAAACAATCCGAGCAAACAAACTTAGATATTGGATACATAGCTCGGAAAATCCACCTGCTCCCACAACTGTTTGGAGAGTTCTTCTTGCGAATCCCACGCCCCTTGTAAAACCCAATTCACGATGGCTTGTGCAACGTCGGGGTATTTAACACTCTCAGCTTGCTGCTCTTTGAGCCACTGACGTACGGTAGAAATGTCTAAACTGTCCATTGCAGTGGCTAACCCAAGATCTTCAAGCGTGGCTACGTTGCTCTGCTGTTCAAATTGTCCTGCCAGTGGTTTCATTAGCAGTTTTTTGCCAAGAGAAAGTGCTTCTGAAGGCAGTTCGAAACCACCATTGGCGATGACCCCACAGCAACGATGTAGATGGTGCTGAAAGTTGGTATGGCACAGCGGACGCAATTCTATGTTCTCCACTTTCTCTACTTCTATCACGTCGGGGTGATAACAAATAAACGTCTGCTGATTAAAGTGGAACAACAAGTCGCAGATGTCCTCAATCGACTCAAACGGTAAATACACCAACACGAAATCATCGTTATCCGCTTGGTTATCCAAAGTGTGAACGATGGGCGGTAGCAACGGCTGGTCAAAGTGATACCAGTGCAATCCAAGCTGATGTTGAGATGGTGCAAAATACTCAAGTACTGATTTATCCAGCCAGCTAGCCCCCTTCAGAGGCACTGGATAGCGAAACGCATTTTGGTGACTGATACCGATACACGGCTTATTTTGTTGACGAGCTGCCCAAGCCGTGACGGGTTCAAAGTCGTTGATGATTAAATCATAAGGCGCCAGATTGAGTTGGTTCACCTCTTTGAAAAAATGAATCAAATTGTTGTTCAAGGCCGTTTTGGCGTAATTGACCGAGCCTTTTTCCGTCACAAACGTAAAACCGCGACGAGTCTGATAATCGCCAAAC
>NZ_JAWOTA010000166.1:0-1360 GCF_033338635.1 Vibrio sp. Vb1755
CGTACAACGTTTAAACCAAGCAAAATCCGCAGGAAGATGCCAAGGCATTTGATTATCTTTGCCAATAACGCGGTTGTCTGCCATCGCGGCAATCATACTAATGATCATGTCGGGTCCTTATACTATCGGTCTGCGGCGGTAGAATAACAGCCCAGGAACTGCGAGGCCAACTGCTAAACCAGCAATAATAAACATGGCTTTAAGAAAGTTCTCCATGCAGGTCGCAATTAACTCTGGCGAGTAACCCAAATGGTTAATTTCCACCATCGCTATCATCGCTTTGTAAGCAAAAACGCCCGGCACCATAGGTATCAATGCAGCGACAGTAAACACTTTTGGATGAGCCAAAAAGCGGTGAGACCAATGAACCCCTATCATGCCAACCAAGGTGGCAGCGAAGAAGGTCGCCCACTCAATCGGTACTCCAAACTGCATCATCAAGTAACGACTTCCGTGACCAATCGCACCACCTACCGCGCAATAGATCAAAGCTCGCTGTGGCACATTAAACACCAACGCAAAGCCGACTGCAGGGATGGCAGCAAAAAACATGTCATTGAGCAAACCGAGCGTTAAATCAAAAATATTCATTAAATTGCCCACCCCCAAATACCAGTTACACTCATTGCCGCCACAATGCCCAAACACGTTGCTAACGTCAGCAAACTGGCCATTACAAACCGAGCAATACCCATGTTAATGTGACCTTTTAGCATGTCTGCTACCGAATTAATCAGTGGAAAACCAGGCACCAACATCAATACCGACGATGCCATCGCTACGGTTGGTAAATTACCAATTTGGTAAATTTCAGCTTGAGCAGAAATCAACGTAGTTACAAATGCGGTAGCAGCAAAGTTAAGTAATGGATTGAAGTGACGATGGCCTATCTCTTGGCGCACGATCATGCCACCAGCCGAGGCCAAGAAGGTCATAATCCGTCCGCCCCAATCGCCACCCGCTAAATGGCTGAATGCCGCGCATGATAAGCCAATCATAAGCACCACTAGCCAGCGATTGTACCGTTCTGGGCTGATGGTATTCAGTTTTTTCTGCGCCATGGCAGCATCGAGTAACCCGCGCTCCATCATGATACAGATGCGTTGAATTTGCGTAATAACGCGCATGTTGATGCCACGATCGGCACAGCTTCGAGTAGTGGTGATGCAGTGTCCATCCATTACGGTCGTGACAACCAAGGCATTGGCTGAGAGGGCTACAGCCACTTCATGCACGCCACAAGCTAAGCCAATACGACGCATGATATCGCACACAAGCGTACTTTCTGCGCCATGGGCCAACAGCATTTGTCCGGCTTGAGCGACAAGTCGAGAAATGGAGCGTTGGTTAGATACCGTCA
>NZ_JAWOTA010000167.1:0-1357 GCF_033338635.1 Vibrio sp. Vb1755
GGGTAAAATTAGAGTTTTACTGCTATTCGAACCCGTGTATATTTGGCGTTCACATTTTCCCCGACACTTAACGGAATTTACAGGTAATGTCGTTAACCACTTATGAAATGGCTCGTATTCTTGAACAGATGGAAGAGTCTCCAGAGAAAATTATGTTCGGCAAATTACTTAATGAGCTGGGCAATCAAAGCTCCGAGCGCATTCGTAGTGCGGCAAAACAAGTACCTCTACCAATCTTGCGTGACATTGTGTACCAATTTCAACAAGTGATTGAGTCACGCAAGGGCGAGCAAGTTGAGCTATTAGCAAAAGACCTCGCACAACAAGGTATTTCAGCGGATGAACTGCTGGCTTACCTAAACAAGCAATAAAAGAAATCCCCGCAATCGCGGGGATTTTTCTATCTGACGAATTTGTCTTTTAGCAATCGGTCGAGTGAAAAAGGACCGCCTCCCCACAGCATCACAATCAAAATCATTAACCCCCAGAGTTGATGGTCATGGAAACCTTTCTCCCACAGTAGCGGGTAGGACAGGACAGCGATAATGTTGAATACAAACAACATGGCAGCAATAGGGCGAGTAAATAATCCAAGCGCTAAAAAGACCGGAAGAACTAACTCTGCGAATGTACCTGAATAGGCGGCAAATTCCCAAGGTAGCAACGGAACTTGATACTCAAATTCGAACAAGTACAAGGTGCTATCCCATGAGGCAATTTTGATAAGGCCAGAATTAAAAAACACCCAAGCGACCCATAAACGGCAAAACAGCAGCAACAACGGCATTGCGTGAGTTTGTAAGCTGTTGGTGTATTCTTCGTAGCGGCTAATCAGGCTTTTAACAGAATCTGTCATCGTATCTTCCTTACGCGGTTTGCAGCGTAAAACCTTCAATCAGGTCAAGCGTCATGATGTGATTAAGATGAGCGAGCAACGGCTCAGGGATATCGCTCAAACATTGCTTTTGTTCCAAGCTGGCAAGCAATTGATAGGCTTCGTCATCCAGCGCGAAACACTGCGCTTCACCATTGGGCTCGATGCGGATCACCCCTTGTTGTAATTGGTTGATGTTGAGCTGATCGAATTGCTGAGTACGAACAGCTGCGAATAAATCAAACACCGCGTAATGAGCATCAAAGCACTTACACCCAGGGCGAAGGTGGAAAACTAAATGGGGATGTTGCGACTCTGGTACGTGTGGTAACTCAGTCAGTGGTTGCACGGCAGTGTCTGCTTGATGCTCACAACGAGCTTGGCGAGCAAGGTCGATGTTCCATTCAAAGAGTGCTACTTCTGGGCTGTATGGTGCTTGAGCCATGACCTGGCCAAACAACATCACAGTGTGGTGAAAGTCTT
>NZ_JAWOTA010000168.1:0-1350 GCF_033338635.1 Vibrio sp. Vb1755
TCTGTAGGAGGCTGTTTGACGTACAAGCGATCTGGCAATTGAATCAGAACTTCTACGCGATCCAGACTGTGGATATTGACGATATGTTGCCCAACTTGAACATTCTCAAATTGATCAATATTGACCCGAGAAATGATGCCATCAACCGGCGCTTTTAATGTGGTGAACGATAAACGCAACTTAGCGAGTTCCAATTCCGCCAATGCGATTTGGCGCTGCGCAGCAATTTCATCAAACTGCGACTTCGCCAACAAACCTTTATCCACCAAAGGCCGAGAGCGGCGATATTGACTGTCGACCACAGAAAATCTCGCCGTGGCATTATCGACATCCAGTTGATAATCCGTTGGGTCTAGGGTGGCGATAACAGCGCCTTTTTGCACTTTATCCCCTTCTCGCACCATCACGCGACTCACTTCGCCCGCCACACGGAAACTCAAATGAGAGCGGTCCGCGGCGTTCGCAACAGCTGGAAAATACAGATTGTCATCAACTCGATTACCTTCTAGCGAAACCACACTTACTTTGGGGGTTTCGACGGTTGTTTCTGGCCTTTTTTCACCACAGCCAGCCAAAGTAAGCGCTGCGAAAATCGCGGTTAAGGTTATGATTCCTTTCATACTACAACCCTCGCTCCTTCACCCAAGCCCGAACTTTGATTCCCGGCTCAATGACATTAATGCCTGAGATAATGATTTGAGCGCCATCCGCTAACCCTTGCAAGATCTGTCCATTGTCATTCATCGTAATGTCGGCTTTCGCAACCACGCCTTGGTCATCAACGCGCCAAACGTAAGTTTTTCCATTTTCTTCAAAGAGCGCAGAATCTGGAATTTTGGTCGCTCCGGAGTTTTGTGACACGAGATACGCATTGCCTGACATACCTGGAAGAATGCCTAGCTCTGGCGGTCTTTCCATCACCATCGTCACTTTATAGCTGCCTGTTTTTGGGTCGGCTTCGGTGTCAATTTCTTGGAAAGTCAGATCGAAAGAGCGTTCGGGAAACGCATCGAATATCATTTTTGCTGAAACATTCACGCCTTGCGTATAACGGTTGAGCAAATAGTCAGGCAGTTGAAAAATCACCTTCATTACCTGATTGGTTTGAATGTTCATCACCCCTTCTTTGGCGGCAACGTATTCATGATTTTCGGCAGGAAGATAAGAAATAGTGCTATCCTAAGGAGCAACGAGTTGGGTGTAGCGCAAGTTCGCTTTGGCTTGATCCCATTGCGCTTTAGCGGAGTTATGATTGGCTTTCGCTTCATCAAAATCTTGTTCGGAGACCACTTGGTCTTTCCGCAGCTTTTTATAGCGCTTGTACTGAACATCAGCTAACGCAAAATTCGC
>NZ_JAWOTA010000169.1:0-1348 GCF_033338635.1 Vibrio sp. Vb1755
GGAAGTAGAGTGGCAAAAGCCCGAAGAATTTGAATTTCCAAACGAATTTGCCAAGCATTGGCTGGAAGAGCAAGGGTCTTTGTCACGTCGTTTAAAGCAGCACTGTCAGGAATTGACGGTAGAACTGCTGCAAAATCATATCGTCACAGCGAAGACACTGAAATCGGATGAAAGTCAGTTACTGTCTGAGCAAGATTGCCTCCTAAGAGAGGTCGTCCTGTGTGGAGACGACTGCCCTTGGGTTGTTGGTCGTACTTTGATCCCACGTACTACGTTGGTCGATCAGCAATACGACTTAGCGCAGCAAGGCGATATCCCACTAGGGCTCACCGTCTTTAGCGCCGATAATGTCGAGCGCGACTCGCTACAAATGGGTTGGGTTCACTTGCCTCAAGGCCGTTTTCTCGCACGACGCTCAAGGTTGTGGATGAATCACAAACCTATGTTAGTCGCTGAGTTATTCTTATCGAATTCACCTATTTACGCCAAGGAGAGAGTGTAAATGTCCGCAGAAAAAGCCAAAGCATATTGGCAGCTGATGCGAATGGATCGCCCAATTGGTTCACTATTGTTGTTGTGGCCAACGGTTTGGGCTCTGGTCATTGCAGCCCAAGGCATACCGAGTTGGGATGTGCTCATTGTATTTGTGTTGGGTGTATTTTTAATGCGTAGTGCAGGCTGCGTCATTAACGATTTTGCAGACCGCAAAGTCGATGGTCATGTGAAGCGTACTAAACAGCGTCCATTGCCTTCGGGTAAGGTCACGGCGAAAGAGGCGATTGGCTTATTTTTGGTTTTGGCCGTGAGCTCATTCTTACTTGTGTTGACCATGAACCCCTTAACGATTCAGCTCTCTTTTGCGGGCCTTGTCTTAGCCTTTATCTACCCTTTTATGAAGCGTTACACGCATATCCCGCAGCTGTTTTTGGGATTAGCGTTTAGCTGGGCGATTCCTATGGCGTGGGCGGCACAAACCGGTGAGCTACCAGTGATGGTTTGGTTTGTGTTTGTGATTAATGCATTGTGGACGATTGCCTACGACACTCAGTATGCAATGGTGGATCGCGATGACGATTTAAAAATCGGTATCAAATCGACAGCGATTCTGTTCGGTCGTCACGACAAGTTAATCATTGGAGTGTTACAGTTAGTGACGTTGGCGATGTTGGTGGGGCTAGGGCAGTTTTATCAATTAGGCCAGAGTTACTACTGGACGGTGCTGATTGCCGCATCATTGTTTGTTTATCAGCAGCATTTGATCCGCCACCGCGAGCGCGATTTGTGTTTCAGAGCTTTCCTTAACAACAACTACGTTGGCATGGTGATAGCGATAGGTTTATTAGTCGCG
>NZ_JAWOTA010000170.1:0-1348 GCF_033338635.1 Vibrio sp. Vb1755
TTGGTTGAAGAAGACGTTCAGCTTCCTACTGGTCAAGTCATTTCACACACCACCATTCACCATCCAGGCGCTGCTGTAATACTGCCAATCGCTGCCAATGGCGATATAGTCTTAGTGAATCAGTTTCGACCTTCTCTCAATAAATGGCTTCTGGAGTTACCAGCAGGCACTCGTGAAGGCGACGAAGACCCGCTCTGCTGCGCGCAACGTGAGTTGGAAGAAGAAACTGGCTTCAGCGCAGAAAAATTTACCCCACTCGGTCAAGTGACACCACTTGCTGGGTTTTGTGATGAAATTCAGTATTTGTTTGTCGCCGAACACTTAGCCAAAACCAATCGCTACGAGTGTGACGACGATGAAGTGATTGAAGTCGTGACATTGTCACGGGAACAGCTCGAAGAAAAAATTATTGATGGCACCATTACCGATGCCAAAACCATCGCTTGCTTAAGCAAAGCTCGCCTTTGCGGATACATTTAGGAATTTGGACCAAGGAGATATTCATGGATTTTCGTTCAGACACAGTGACTCAACCCACCCAAGCTATGCGCGAAGCAATGTTCAGCGCCCCTGTTGGCGATGATGTTTATGGTGACGATCCTACCGTAAACGAGCTAGAGCAATTCGCGGCTGAATTAGCAGGGTTTGAGGCAGCGTTGTTTACCACTTCTGGCACACAAGCAAACCTTTTAGGATTAATGGCGCACTGTGAGCGTGGCGATGAATATTTATGCGGCCAGCAAGCGCACAATTACAAATATGAAGCAGGTGGCGCAGCGGTACTGGGTTCTATCCAGCCTCAACCAATTGAAAACAATCCAGATGGCACGTTGCCATTTGACAAATTAGAGGCAGCAATTAAACCTGATGACGCGCACTTTGCTCGTACTCGTCTGCTAAGTTTAGAAAACACCATCAACGGTAAAGTGATCCCACTGTCTTACTTAGCGGAAGCTCGTGAATTCGTTAATAAACACAATCTGAAACTGCATCTCGACGGTGCCCGCGTGTTTAACGCAGCTGTTGCGCTCGATGTTCCCGTCAAAGATATTGGTCAATACTTTGATTCCATGACGATTTGTTTATCGAAAGGTCTTGCGGCACCCGTTGGTTCACTGCTGCTTGGCAGCAAGGAATACATCGCGAAAGCTCGCCGTTTAAGAAAGATGGTCGGTGGCGGAATGCGTCAGGCAGGTATTTTAGCGGCAGCAGGTAAACTGGCGATCACGGAACAAGTCGCGCAGTTAAAGCAAGATCACATCAATGCAAAAGCATTGGCGGAAGGTTTAGCTGAACTACCGGGTTTCTCGGTAAATCCTGACTTCGTTCAAACCAACATTGTGTTTGC
>NZ_JAWOTA010000171.1:0-1348 GCF_033338635.1 Vibrio sp. Vb1755
TAAAGACATTTGAGTTATGCCAAACTCAAAAACAGCTCGTCGTCTGTGAGGTACTTATGACGATGACTCAAATTGCGAACATGCATGAACATAAAATCCGGAAAACCAGGGGCGATGATGTTGTTTGGTTCCCAGCACACGCCGCCGACAAATACGTAGCGGCCTTGCTTCTCTTCATCATGCAGTTGATTGTTAACAACTGAAGATAACTCAGCGCGGCACCCTTCTACCACACAGACGATTTGGCCTTTAAACAAGCCAATGACACGTCGCACGAGATTCGCTTTAATACCGCATTTCCAGGCTTGGCGTGTTGCCATCTCATAGCCGTGTTTTCTTATCGCTTTCTTTTGCAAATGTACAACTAAATTCATTTTTGACTCCTGATTCAAGCTATTACGTGAAGCCCAAAGTCATGAAAAAGCAGATAAACGCATAGATAAACTATGTGATCAGGCTAAGTGAGTGCTCTGCGAAAGAACACTTTCCACAATGCCGCAACGTTGGGAGTATCTATCAATCATAGTCTCTAGCGACGCAAAAAACGCAGGGGAGCAAAGATTGATATAAGACTAACTATAACGAAATCACCCTCTTCGTTTACCGATATAAATTTATCGAAACGATAGAGGGTGATTATCAAGAAAGGAGCTAAAAAGAGCGGTATTTACGCATCAATAAGGTAGTTCTGCCCTTCGCTTTCGAGGCGATCAATGAGCTTACGACATTCATGTAAATCAAGCGGTTGTTCAAAGCGACGTTTAAGATGCATCAAAAAGAAAATGTCTTCACACATTGCCTTTTCTGGCTCGTCACTGATCTTGGCGACTGGAGAGCCATTACAAGTCACCATTTTAATCACGATGGAAAGCGGCTGATATGCCTCGCCTTGATCGTTAACGTAATTACCCATGTCATTTGCCAGCGACGTACCGATACCGAAGCTCACTTGTACACGACCTTGGAAATGCTCACAAATGTCTAGCGCTTGCTCGAAGTTCAAACCATCCGTAAAGACTAGGGTCTTCGTCATCGGGTCGATGCCAAGCGACTCATAGTGCGCAATCATCTTTTCGCCCCAAGTGAATGGGCAACCGCTGTCGTGACGAACGCCAACGTACGCATGACTCAACTCTTCATCGAAGTCTTTGAGAAATGCGTCGATGCCGATGGTATCCGTCAGTGCAATACCCAGTGCGCCATTAAACATTTTTTGCCAACGTTGCAGGGCAATTTTCTGCGAATCACGTACGTTTACTAACGCTTGATGACCCATAAACCACTCGTGAGCAACCGTGCCAATTGGGGTAAGATCTAACTCTCTCGCTAAATGGTAATTACTGGTTCC
>NZ_JAWOTA010000172.1:0-1347 GCF_033338635.1 Vibrio sp. Vb1755
CACAGTCATCTTGAAACCGATGCGACATCGCATCGGTTTACACAACGATTCACACTTCCTGCCGCATGAGGAAGTGTGAATCAGACAGATCATGATTTAATCGATCACACCACACACAATGCGCGCACCGCCGCCACCTAATTTGGCTGGTTGATCCGAGTGATTGTCCCCACCAGCATGAATCATCAAGGCTCTGCCTTTTAAATCCGACATTTTGAGGCGCGGAGCTAAAACCGGTTGGTTGGCGTTTCCTTCCATGTCGGCGTACAACGCTGGCAGATCGCCAAGATGGTTGCCATCGGTCCATGGAAAACCATGTTGGCCAGTATTGTCTGGGTCGTAATGGCCGTCCGCACCGCCACCTACTACGGTTTTACCGTCCTTTTCTGCACTGTCACAGGATGGGTTAGCGTGGACGTGAAAGCCATGTAGTCCGGCAGGAATTCCTGACAGATTCGGCGTGAATACAATTCCGTAGTCACTCTCTGATAATTCCACCGTACCGACGGCTTGGTTAGTACCCAAATCGGTCATGGTGATTGATTGGGCCAACGCGTTTGGTGTCATCACGAAAGCAGCCGCCGCTGAGATGCACAGCAATCCTTTTAACATGCGATTTCCTTCTTTATAAAGTATTCATTTGAGCGTATATCCAAGTGATTTGTTCTCGCAGCTAAGAGTTAGACCGTACATTTGTTTGAACTACTTTAGATCTCGCTATATATGGTCTAAAAATTAACTGTTCATTTAAACATCAAGCCATTTTATGAAACTTAACATATTGAGATTACTTGGTTATAAAAAGAATAGTCGCAGTTGAACAAATATGACGCTGAATTATCTAATTAATACAAAGTTAAATTTTTAATGAATTTACAACAAAGCTCACTGTTTGTTTATAGATAAAACTATTATTAAGCGTTTATCATAAAAATAGTCAATTTAATGAATATTTTAATATGTATTCAGTTGTTTATTGGTTGGAAGCGAAACTGTTGCTTATGTCATCAAATAAGCTAAAAAAGTGGAACTAAAGTCACTTAATAGCAGAGTAAAAAATTAAAGTCTGGTTTGAATAGGTAATAATGTTTTAGTAACAGATAGTTACGCGTTTAAAAATTAATAATATGGCTAATTTCCGACAAGGATCGAAAAAATGAGCGACAAGGATTCTATTCAGACTAATCGCAGCCGACGTAATTTTCTTAAAGGCGCAACGGGTGCCGTTGTAGCTGGTGTTGGTGCTTCTGCTTTTTCAGGTGTAGCACAAGCTCGAGAACAGAAAATTGATTGGAGCAGCCGCGGGCTAGGTAGAAAGCACGATAAGCGTTTTTGGCGTAAAGTGCA
>NZ_JAWOTA010000173.1:0-1341 GCF_033338635.1 Vibrio sp. Vb1755
GTTCGTTTGTGGTTTGTTCGCGTTCACGGAATGGAAGTATTCCCAATAAGTTGGGATTTCCGAAGTCCCCATATCAAAGAAAGCAAGTTCGTGTTTTTTCTCACGCACATACTTGAACATCGATGAACCATCAATCAGCTTCAGCTCAATGTCCAACCCTGCCAATTTTGCCTGTTCACGCAAGAAAGCAATACGCGGTGTATGAACTGGAGATGAGTACGTCAATTCAAAGCTCAAACGCTGACCTTTATCATTCACGCGAATACCATCGGAACCAATCTTATCGAAGCCCGCAGCTTCAAACGCTGCCGCCGCTTTTTCTGGTTCAAACTTTGGCGCTTTCACATCTGGCAACGTGTACTTACCATGCCCAAAGCCCGTTGGGTTGGGTTTACGGCTGTAGTCTCCACGCATAACATTCTCGATCATGCCGTCGAAATCTGTCGCGTAAGTAATCCCTTTGCGAATGTTTAAGTCATCAAGTAGAGGCATGGCCGTGTTTATCCACACGCCACCAGCACCAACTGGATATTGGTTGTAACCCCAGAACTTCTCAATGTAACCCTTTTGATAAGGGGCAGTATTGGATTTGTCATGCCATAGACTTGGCAAAACCAATCCAAATGCGTCCAACTTACCTTTTTCGAAGTGCTTCATCGCAATATCACTATCGCGGATAACCGTGATACGAATTTTGTCGACGTTATAGCGATTCTCGTAGTACTTATTGGTATAACCCCACCAGTCCTCACCTACGTGCTTAAAGGTAACGCTTTTACCTTTTTTGACGTCGGCTAAGTAATAAGCGCTGGTGGTTGGTTCACTTTTAAAGTTGTAGTAGCGCACAAAATCATCATGAATGCCGTCACCGTTCTCGTCTTTCTTCGGATTCGCATAGAAATGAGCAGGACGAGGACGTAGCGCCCCCATTCTCAACAACAACTCTTCTGGATTGAGCTCTTTCGCGGCCTTCACGGCGAAGGTGTGATCGTCAAATTTGATAACATCAGCAACCGTTTTGTTGTAATAGTCGTTGTACCAAGGCTCTAAAATGTCTTTCGAGCGGTAAAACTTAAGCATAAAAACAAAATCGTCTGCCGTGACTGGCTTGCCATCCGACCATTTAGCTTGTGGGTTCAGTTTGAAATAAACCGTTTTATTGTCACCCGCTAATGCCCACTCATTGGCTAGCTCAGGGATGAATTCAAGCGTATCTGGGTGGCGAACCACCAACCCTGGCGTTTCATCCAAGATGAAAGAACGTAAACCAGAGTTTGCATCAGGACCAACACTGCGTAGAGTCTGAGGAAAGCTCGACATGAAAGTGCGGTAAGTCCCGCC
>NZ_JAWOTA010000174.1:0-1336 GCF_033338635.1 Vibrio sp. Vb1755
TATTAGAACTCACTATTCTCGCTACCCTGCTTCCTGTCTCCTTTTTGACGGTCTTTCTGTTCAACAAAGATGGATTCGATTCAAAAGCCATGTTCATCTATGTTTTGATGCTGGTGATGTTCATCTTGTGGTCCTACATCATCTTGGCATATTACGTTGATGGTGGCTTTGAGCAATGGACCAGCGGCATTTTGTTCATTGTGCCTAGCGTATCTAAGCTGCCGTTTATTCTTGTTTTGTATTGTGTTGGTATTGTGTGCTTTCTTGGTATTCTGCTGCTGAAAACCAACAAAATCATCCATGCGATGACCTATTCTGCAATGGCTTTGGCTTCCGCGACATTCATCTTCTTTGATGTGCAGTACATTTCCAGCACCATGTTTACGCTTACTGGTCTGCTCATCATCATCTATTCAACCTCGGCGAGTCACCAACTTGCGTTTACTGACAGCCTAACGCAGATTCCAAGCCGCAGAGCATTAGATTTAGATCTAAAACACATGGGCAGAAAATTCACAATTGCAATGCTCGATGTCGACCACTTCAAGAAGTTTAACGACACGTACGGGCATGACATCGGCGATGATGTGCTCAAAATGGTGGCTTCAAGATTGATGAAAATACGTGGTGGTGCAAAGGTCTATCGCTTCGGCGGCGAAGAATTCACCATGGTCTTCAAGGGAAAAAACGTTGAAGATTGTCGCCAATATATAGAAGAAGCTCGTAAAGCTATCGCTGAATATGAAATGATCCTTCGTGACAAAGCCTCTCGCCCTGACGATCACAAGCAAGGCCAGCAAAACCGAGGTACCGAAGACATGCAAAGAGAATCGGTATTCGTCACGGCGAGCTTTGGTGCTGCAGACAGTAGAAACGGAAGAGAACCTGCTGAAGTCATCAAACTGGCGGATGCGGCATTGTATAAAGCTAAAAAAGCAGGTCGAAATTGCACCAGAGTGAATCAGAACTAATCACATAAAGAAATACAACGACCGCATTCAAATAAGTGCGGTCGTTTTGTTTAGACAGTTCAACGGCAAGTTTCGTCAATCCTGATTAAAGAACAGAACCAAACTGCCGCCTTTCAGATCACTACCATAATTGATGGTTAAACCGATACCAATATTGTCTATCCAATCGGACTCAAACGGTGGAGTCATCAACCATCCAATACTGCCTTCATAATAATTCGTGGTATTTAGCGGATCGCTCGTATCGCCACCAATATCGATTCGACTAAAGCTGGTATAGAAAGATTGAACTGTCGTACCAATATGAGCGACGTCGTAGAAGACTTTGACACCATTTACCCAATACCAACCTTCCGGCTTTCCTA
>NZ_JAWOTA010000175.1:0-1334 GCF_033338635.1 Vibrio sp. Vb1755
CATAAAGAGGGAACTCAACTTGGTCTCCAAACAGCCCCAACAAATCTAACAAGTCGGTGTCTGTGAAGGTGTGCAATTGGCCAAAAACATACTCTTGTGAAAGGCTTGAATCGCCAAAGATCTGATAGTTAATTATCGAACTGGCATCTCCTTGGGTGGTCATCTGCCCACCATTGAGGCTGGTAAATGTGACGGACACATAGTCGCCACTCAACAACGACACAAGTGTCGAAAAGTCACATGTTATCCCCGCATGCGGCTGGGCTGAACTTTGTTGCTGAGTGCTCGACACCGTAAATGAGGAAACGCTACCAAACTGGATTGAAGGTGTTGACGCAGTGAGCTGACAAGCTATTGTCGAGCACGAGAAAAAGAGAAGTAGACTAGCCAGCCAGCGATGCAAAATCATAGTGCCGCCTCATCTTCTGTTTTGAGGCAAACCAGACTATTCAGTGTTTGTATTTTTTGACTCTCGCGCTCATACAACCCTTCAATTGAAACTTTACATGGTGACTGCCCTTGAGGATAAAACAGAATGTAACTGCCCGGGTCAACACCTTCAAAGTAGGTAAACCCATCCCACCCAATTTGACTGACTAATCCTGTCTCTGAACGCCCAAACGTGCCAAGCGGCAGGACTAGGTGATTTTCATCCACAACGGTCATACTCAATGCAATTTGCAGCTCAATGGGAAACTCTAATAAATAACCGTAACCTGCATGTATCGAAGCGAACTGCTCTGTCGTCGAAAATGCCGCATTCGCTGGTAAAGTGAGTGGGTCAATTTCATATTTGGCGGTGTAATACGCGGTAGCCCAAGGCACTAGCAAATAGCCATCCTCGTCAGTCACGCCAACAATTTGGTTTTCATATTTAACCGGAATACCGTCAAAACCGCTGGTGCTGACCACGGCAAAGCTGTCATACACTTCGTTAGCAGGGAAGATTTTGCCATCCAATGTCGAGACCGAACCCGCCATTTCCGCAAAATAATCATAATTCCCACTGGTGCCATTGAGCCCTCCTCGAAACTGAGCCCACGAGGCACGATAGGTCAAATCGGCTTGCTTACGGTTTTCAGGATCTTCATTGAGGTCATGCGCTAAATTGATACCCCACCCACCTTTTATAGGCGCGAGGCGACTGTAACCAACGCGTCCTCGCACATCGCCATCATCTTCCCTTTTCAGCGTTAAGCCGGCACTGCCCCCAAGCGAACCAAAGGGCAACGAGAACTGCGCTAATGTCACTGCCTGACCACCAATACTGTGGTTGTAAGAGAGCGACATATTAATGTCAAAAGGCAGAGCATAACTGTACGTAAGATTGAGTG
>NZ_JAWOTA010000176.1:0-1334 GCF_033338635.1 Vibrio sp. Vb1755
TAAGAAAGCCATGCATACCAAAGTTAGTGTACATCGTGTCCTCACTATGTTGATTTGGATACCAATTTTGTAACGTACTATGTGCCAGTTTTCCCGTGGCAAACTTTGGCTTAACACAGAGAGCCAAAAACCGTTGACAGTAGGTAGCAAATCATCACGTTCTCAATTATTTTTAAGCAAAGTTGAATATGATTTTTCTTTTCTTAGAGTCGATTTCTTTGCCAGTAATGTTTACTTGAGTGCCAAGTGTAAAAGTTGTCGTTTGGCTTGAGATTTTTTGTTTGATCGCATCAAATTCAAAATCGCCATTTTGAAAACTGGATAAAGGTATGAGACCTTCGATTCTGTTTTCCTCCAGCTCTACAAAAACACCAAAGTGCGTAACTCCAGAAACGCTTCCCATGAAGTTTCGTCCAATAAATGGTTTCATGTAGTGGCATTTCAGTGCTGATTCAACCTCACGGCTTACTTCATCAGCTTGGCGAGATTGATGCGAACAGTGCACACTGAGTTGCTCAATCTCTTTTGTATCGTAAGGGTAACTATTCGAAATACCTGCTAGCTGGCGTATCGGCTTGAGCTTCATTAACAGGCTACGTAATTTACCAGTAGTTTTCTCTCGAAGTTTGGCACGGATGGCACGATGAATGAGTAAATCAGGGTAACGACGAATTGGAGATGTAAAGTGTGCGTAAGCATCGTCTGCTAAGCCAAAGCGACCCGAGTTTTTAGGCGAATATTCAGCTGGGCTTTGAGAGCGCAGCAGCAAGGTCCGTATTCTGTCACACTCATCCAAATCTCGAACTTGATCTAAAAGTGCGTTGTAGTCGTGAGACGTTGGCTTGTCACCCCCTGCCAAAGTTAGCCCTTTTTCCGCAAGTAACATTCTCAGTGAGGTTAGCTTTTTCATCTGAGGGCCAGAGTGGACACGATATAGGCTCGGTATTTTATTTAGCTCTAGAAATTGCGCAGTAGCAACGTTAGCGCACAGCATAAACTCTTCGATCATTCGGTGAGCGTCATTTCGAACAACAGGAACGATAGAGGCAATCTTCTTTTTGTTGTTTAGCTTAAAAGCGAGTTCTTGTGTATCAAAGTCAATCGCTCCACGAACTTTGCGTTGGCCAGATAAGTTCAAATATAAACGATGAAGATTCACCAAATACTGCGCCATATTATTTTTAGGGTTGTTGCTTTGGTATGTTGTTTTAGCCGAAGATTGCATGATAATGCGGTTAGCGTCGTCGTACGTTAATCTGGCATGATAGTGAATGATGCCTTCAGAAAACTCTGAATCTAGCATGTTACCCTCATCATCAAAGGTCATCTCGCAT
>NZ_JAWOTA010000177.1:0-1333 GCF_033338635.1 Vibrio sp. Vb1755
GAATAGGGATGTCGTGATAATGTCTTTTCAAAAGAATGAGTATTCTCACAAGAATGTGTCTGACGATAACAATGGGCAAGGCGGAAATCCTCCGATCGCAAGCCCTCTGAATGACCAACAATTTAATTCACTCCAACAAACTGTCTCTGAGTTGTCTTCGCAGCAACTTGCTTGGGTCAGTGGGTACTTTTGGGGTTTAGCTCAACATCAACCAAGTGCGGCGGCAACACCAATCGCCCACGCAGCTGCCGCAGTATCAGCAAAGCCTGCCGGTAAGTTGACCATCATTTTTGCTTCTCAAACCGGTAACGCAAAAGGTGTTGCTGAAGCGTTGGAACAAGAAGCAAAAGCAGAAGGAATTGCAGTAGAGTTGTTTGATGCAAGCGACTACAAAGGCAAAAACTTAGCCAAAGAAACGCACGTCATCATTGTTGCTTCTACCAATGGTGAAGGTGAAGCGCCAGACAATGCCATTGAGTTGCACGAGTTCTTACAATCTAAGAAAGCGCCTAAGCTATCAAACCTTCAATATGGTGTGATTGCATTGGGTGATTCTAGTTATGAGTTCTTCTGCCAAACTGGTAAAGACTTTGACACGTATTTAGCAAAACTGGGCGCGACGTCTTTTATTGACCGTATTGACTGCGATGTTGATTACGAAGCGGCAGCGGAAGAATGGCGCAAGAATGCGCTAGGTAAAGTTAAAGAGACACTATCTTCTGGCAATGAAGCGGAAATTGTTCAACTTCCTGTAGGACAAGCGGCAGCTTCACATTCTCAGTACAACAAACAAAATCCATACACAGCGACGTTACTCACCAGCCAAAAGATCACGGGTCGAGACTCGGGTAAAGATGTTCGCCATATCGAAATCGATCTAGATGGTTCGGGTCTGACATACCAACCAGGTGATGCTTTGGGTGTGTGGTACGAAAACAGCTCTGAGCTTGCTAATGAAATTCTAGGTAAAGTTGGTTTGTCTGGTGTTGAAACAGTTGACGTTGATGGCGAAAGCTTATCTATTCACAGTGCTTTAGTGAGTAAGTTCGAGATCACGACATCTAACCCACAGCTAGTGGCCAAGTTTGCCGAGTTATCTGGTAGCAAGAAACTACAAAAACTGGTGGAAGATAAAGACAAGCTTCGTGAGTACTCAGCCAACACTCAAATTGTTGATGTATTCGCAGAGAAGAAAACCAAACTGACCGCGGATGAGTTAGTTGGTTTATTGCGCCGTTTGACGCCTCGTCTTTACTCTATTGCTTCTAGCCAAGCTGAAGTGGATGAAGAAGTACACCTTACCGTCGGGTTGGTTGAATATGACCACAACGAT
>NZ_JAWOTA010000178.1:0-1330 GCF_033338635.1 Vibrio sp. Vb1755
GTTATGCAAGCGGCGCACTATTTACGCCATCAACCGTATGAAAAACAGGCATCGCCAATCATCAAGCCACTGACGCCAAAGACGCTTCACGATGACACAATTGAAGAATCGTTATCTCCGTCAGAATATAGGCCGACATTCAGCATAAAGGCTGTTGATTGATGCGCTAAAAAAGTGTTTTATTGATAGATAACCAGTTCATAATCATAAAATCGGAATAACTTGATGCAAAAAACGACTCGTACCATGCCTGCGCATAAACACGTGGCATTGGTTGCCCACGACAATTGCAAACCTGAGCTCCTTCGCTGGGTAAAAGAGAATAAAGAAAAGCTGCAACGCCATTTCTTGTACGCTACAGGCACAACTGGCCACATGCTGAGCAAAGAAACTGGCTTAGCAATTAAGAGCATGATCAGCGGCCCGATGGGTGGCGACCAACAACTCGGTGCATTGATTTCGGAAGGTAAAATCGCTGTATTGGTCTTCTTCTGGGATCCACTAAACGCCGTACCTCACGACCCTGATGTGAAAGCCCTACTTCGTATTGCGAGTGTTTGGAACATCCCAGTTGCGACTAACCGTGCAACGGCAAAATTCCTCTTCGACTCTCCTCTTCTAGAACAAGAAGTCGACATCGAAGTGCCAGATTACGAAGCTTACCTTGCAGAACGCATGTAAATCGACGTAATCGAATAGATAAAACAAAGGCGATACTGAGTATCGCCTTTGTTGTTTTTAACGGTTGAAAAAGTGCGTTTAGCGTGAGGTAACGATTGGGTAGTCGCCACTTACGAGTTCTTGCACAAATGCAGAACCCGCTCCCGTATGCGTGATCCACACTTTCTCTTTTGCACGCGTAATTGCAACATAGAACAGTCGGCGCTCTTCGGCATACGGGAATTTGTCTTTGGACTGGGTCAACGCACCGTCGATGTGAATCTGCTTCTTCTTCGCTGGGAACTGCCCTTCATCCACAGCCAAAATAATCACAAAATCGGCTTCTCGACCTTTACTCGCATGACAAGTCATAAAACGAATATCGAGATTCGGGAATCGTCTTAACCAGTCATCATACAAATCGGGTTTATGGTAATGGTTACGGCCAAGCAGCAATACAGACTTAGTTTGTTTCGCTTGTTGATTCAATTGATCGAGGATTTTCTCAACCTGGTTGCTTGGCGCTGTGTGCACGCTCTTTTGCTTGCGTTGTTTGTGGCTGTTGAGCGTCTTCGGTAATTGTGATGGGTTTTGCTGCACGAACGTATTCGCTACATCGCCAATTTGATTATTGAAACGATAGGTTGTGTCTAGGTGATGTACCGTAGAG
>NZ_JAWOTA010000179.1:0-1329 GCF_033338635.1 Vibrio sp. Vb1755
CTAAAGACTACGAAGCACCTGATGTTTATTTAGATGAATCTGTTGCGATTATGGTTGATATGCTTAAAGCACCAAAACAGTCATAAGCACTGGCAATTCAGTACAAAAAGGGCGAGTCCTAAGGGTTCGCTCTTTTTTTATGCCTTTTAACCTGCAAAGTTGACGGCATAAAGTCGGTTGTGCGCTTATTTTACTGCAATAATTTACGTGATATAGATCAAATATTTCGCGAAATAGAGCACCAATGCCTAAGCTAAAAGAAAACGATAAGGATGCCGATATGAAATGGTTCTTTATTTTGCTTAGCTTTTGCTGCTTAAGCGTGTTCGCTGGAGAAAACACAAAGGAAGACGATCTTAGTCACTTTGATACGCCGTTTCTGATTGGGGATTGGTATTTAATGAATCCGAGGCCCGACGAATCGGCTGAAAACTTCCGAGCGATCAAACTTTCTTTAGGCTCTGATTACACATTCTCCATAGATATTCAGAAAAAAGATTATTCTGTCGATCATTGGGAAGGAATGTATAACGCCAATGAAGACACAATTGTTCTTGGATTGAATACCGATGAGCCCCAAATTTACGCTTACCGAAACAATCACAATACCTTGGATTTAAACGGTGTCACTTTTACTAAAGGGTTATCGAACGCTCTAGCCGGTATTTGGTCAAGCTCTCATGTCTCTGGCGATGGATTGATGGCAAATAACATTAACCACATGGATCTGATTTTGCAGCCTGACTTCGTGTTCTTGTTCCGTGTCTCAAACGAAGCAGGTGAAGAGTCCGTTAAACAAGGCGTGTTTTACACTGAAGACGAGTATTTAGTTCTTTTGTATGAAAACGGCGAGCAGGGCACAACGTACAAACTTAAAGAAAATGAACTCACCATCCAAGATAGTAGTGGTGATATGTATGCCGTACTCAACCGAGTCACACAATGAGTCATTCATATTGTTGATTCTATAAATGAGTATTCATGCGGCAAACTTGCAATGTTGAGTAAATGTTAATCAGAAAGCGGAGCTAACCATCAAAAAGCTCCGTTTTTTTATAGAAAGACTTGTATTCTGATACCACAACCCATACAAATAGCTTATATCGTGATACCAGTTAAAGGGTTTGAGACCTGTAAACTGGTATTTTTGTAGTTCGACATACAAGGATTTATGGACATGTCTCAAGCTCCCCAGGCGAAATATCGTAAAGATTATCAAGCGCCATCCCACACAATTACTGATATTGATCTTACGTTTGATCTTTACGACAACGACACCATCGTTACTGCACTATCAAAAGTAGTTCAAAAGGGTGAATCAACGACTCT
>NZ_JAWOTA010000180.1:0-1326 GCF_033338635.1 Vibrio sp. Vb1755
CAAATCGTACTGCATTGATACCACGCTCTCGCATGAGTTGCGCCAAAATGTGCGTCGACATTAACTCACCACATGCCACAAGGTGGTCGGTCAGTTTGGTGTTTGCTTGAATTGAGGCGGCTTCTGCAAGGCTGGTCACGGTATCTAAAATTCCGTACACCTCTGAAGAGGCTTCTGTCGCATCTTCCAATTGAGCCAAAATGGAATCATGGATCTCAGCTAGGTTTTTTAGTAACTCAGCACGGTGTTCCTGATCTTGAACGCCATTGGCCAGTTCTACCAAGATGTTGGTTACCCCAGAGCAAGCGCTGCTAACAACAAGGCGAGTATTTGGATTGTTTTCGATGATGGTGGCACAACGACTCATTGCCTCAAAATTGGCAACACTGGTCCCACCGAATTTAGCTACGTTAAATGCGCCCACTGCGTTTCTCCCACGACTTCCTAAAAAATATACACATCCAATGTTTTGTGAGGAAAGGAACAGAGCAAAAAGAGAGGTAGTTAGATTGTCATTTGAAAATGTACCCTCAGAAGCTCTTCATCAGACGGTGCTGATGACAGTTGATGGGACTCAACCCAAGTCAACCGACAAGCCAAACCCTGCAATTTTGACTTACCTCGGCACTACTCCCCCTGAATGATTGGTATTGGAATTGCGGTTCCACAAATCATCTGCCTGGGCAGTGCTCCTCTTCTACATAAAGCTCAAACATTGAACGGTTTTGACGTCACAATGTCAATCAATATTTCAACCAGAATGATGGTTTTTATTAACGAAATTGTGACAGTGGTTTGACCTCTATACTTAGGGCTAATTGCCGTGTGCAACAAAATACATTAGTGTGAAACCTTTGATGCCTGAATGTATTGCTAATCGAAATAAAAATTGCTCCTGTTTTCTGGTGAACGACTTGTTAAATAATTCAAGTGAGTTTTCTTGCAAAGCATGAAGAGTGACGATGTTTTGATGGCAAATAATTCTAAAAATGACTTCTTTCAGGCTAAATGACTGCAATCAAGGAGCTGACATGCCGATCCAAAGCTTTATTCCCCCTCACCGAATTTTAATGGGCCCTGGTCCTTCCGATGTTTATCCGCAGGTATTGCAAGCCCTTAGCCGTCCAACGGTTGGTCATCTAGACCCTCTGTTTATCGCGATGATGGATGAGCTTAAACAGCTGTTGAAATACGCTTTTCAAACCGAAAATGAGTTCACTATTGCGGTTTCTGCTCCAGGCAGTGCTGGGATGGAGACTTGTTTCGTTAACTTGATCGAGAAAGGTGACAAAGTCATCGTTTGTCGAAACGGTGTCTTTGGTGAGC
>NZ_JAWOTA010000181.1:0-1321 GCF_033338635.1 Vibrio sp. Vb1755
TGGTTGATCAGCGTCATCGCATCATCCAGCTCTTTAATACCAGATACCATGGGTAACAAGATACTTAAATTACCACTTTCAGCACTGGCTCTTAGCATCGCACGCAATTGAATCAAAAAGATATCAGGATGATCTAACGTAAAGCGAATCCCGCGACAACCTAAAAACGGATTGTCCTCTTCGATTGGCAGGTATGGCAATGGTTTATCACCACCGATGTCTAGAGTACGCATCACCACGCGTTGGTTCGAGTAGCTGTTTAATATTGCTCGATATTGATGATACTGCTCATCTTCCGATGGAAAGTGATGTTGAAGTAAAAATGCAATTTCAGTTCGATATAAACCGACACCATCGACGCCCGTATTAATGGCAATGTTGCTATCGGCACTGAGACCCGCATTCAGCATCACTTCAATGTGCTGGTTATCTAACGTTACGGCAGGTAACGCGAGATCTTTATTGACCATCGCGAAGAGCTCTGACTCTTCACTAACCAAACTGCGATACTCACGCAACAGCTGACGGTTGGGCTCTAGAAAAATCTCGCCCGTATAACCATCAACGATGCCTAATTTGCCGTTAACCACATCCGTATTGATGTTAGCGCCCATAACGGCCGGCACACCCAGTGCGCGCGAAAGAATTGCAGCGTGTGAGTTTGCGCCCCCTTCAAGCGAAACGACCGCTAATAAATGTTCTTTCGGCACCGATGCTAACAAAGTCGCAGTAAGCTCATTGGCCACTAAGATGATAGGACGATCGATGGCCGCATTCTCTTGCTCACTGTTGTGCAGAAAATACAGCAACCTTTGCCCCAACTCTCGGATATCTTGTGCTCGTTCACGCAAATAGACATCTGACATACGAGCAAAGCGGTTTGAATAAGTTTCGACTACCTGACGCAACGCCCAATCCGCTCGATCGCCTTTTTCAATCTGTTTCTTAAGATCACCGCGCAACATTGGATCATTAAGCAAATGGGTAAACAAATCGAATATCGCTAACGCATCTTTATTGATTTCGCTGTCGAACTTTTTCCGCATCCGGCGGAAGTCATTCAGCGCACGCTCAATCGCTACCAGCAGCAGCTCTTGCTCTCGCTCTTTATCCAGCGTGGAAGACGGGAATACGTCCGACAAACTCGGCTGCGTGTTGTCAAACCAAAACTCTCCGATGGCGACACCCGTTGATGCAGGCAAGCCTTTAAGAACCGTCGGTTTTGAGGCTAATTGCCAATGACCTAAACTTTGCGCGTGAGCGATGATCACGGCTAACTGTGCAGATAAGGTCACTAAGAAAGATTCTTCCATCTCACTAA
>NZ_JAWOTA010000182.1:0-1320 GCF_033338635.1 Vibrio sp. Vb1755
ATTTTGTCCTTGGTCAATTGACCGAGGAAGAGCCCCCGTCGGCCAAAATCATAGTGAAGAAGGAACTGAACCGTCTTATGGCACCATGTAAGAAGAGCATTGATTTACGTGGTCGCGTCAAAGGCGAATGTCGTGAATATGTTTTAGATGGCATTTCGCATTGGTTGGACGATGTCGCTTTTAATGCTTATCACAAGAACATTAAGAAGTTTGGCACCTACACCGAAGGCATGTGGGAAGCACTGGTCAACACGCGCAATAACTTTCGTGTGATGAGCAAGCTCGCCACGCAGGAAAAGTCTCATTCATTAACCGATCCTAAAAGCCCCTTTCTCGCAGAACCGGTTCACCTCGGTTACGACTTAAAACGCCAAGAAAAGCGCTTGAAGGTTCAGTCGCAGGTAGAAATTCGCCGCGCCAAAGGGCAAATCCTTCATGGATTAAGCATCGATTTGTCGAGCTCTGGGGCAAAATTTAAAGTCCCGAGCGCATTTAAATACAACCTTGGTGAAATCATTCAAGTTTCATTTACCGAGTTTGCAGGCAAGTCGCAAGTTGCAGGCATCGAAAAGCCACTGTCATATCGAGTATTGGCCGTGGACGATTGTTATGAAAATGATGCCGTGCGCTATCTACGAACCATTCGTCTAACGGAAACCAATGTCGTTGCGCGCGTCATCGACGAAGCATTAAACAGTGCCGCCAAACGCGCACGTCATGACAACCAAGATAAAATCATTCGTGCACGCACACGCGGTTATGAGCACATTGCACTCAAACACACGAGCAACTTACCACTGTTTTTTGATGGTAACGAACTCAAGCTAGCGATGCTGACACCAAACAACCAAAAGTTGTGGCAGTACTGGCACGATGAGAGAAATCAACAAGTGTTTGGCTCCTTGTTTAACGAGCAACGCGTCGCTTCTTTGATCAAACAAGGCGTGAAAGGCACCAGTAACGTTTTGTACTCGTTTACTCATGAACATGAAAACAAAACGTACTTCTACTCGATGCTTAGACCCGAAGCGACTCGCGAACAACGCCAGCTGTTTTGGCATTTAGGGGCTAAGCGAGAAAGTTGGCGTGCGTTTCGAATTTCTATTTTTGAGTTATCTGAGCAAGAGAAAGAAGATCTCGCACTATTCTCTCCAGAGTTAGCCGAAACCTCTCAGTCACTGACTCATATCGGCATTTTGCAAGAAATCGCTGACGAAAAGTCGGGGCAAGATTACCTATTAACAGAAAAGCCGCGTTTGCCAGCCAACACGTTAAATGCCTTTCGTCATCCTCGAAAAATCACTGGCAACCCTAAAGGTA
>NZ_JAWOTA010000183.1:0-1316 GCF_033338635.1 Vibrio sp. Vb1755
TGGTTACGATTCTTTTGAGTCTGGTTTTGTTGGCTCTTGTGTTTCTGGCTCAACGTTTTGTTTTTCTAACTCTTCGTCGTCGTCATCGCGGCTTTCGATTACGCCGTGCATTTCTTTCCAGCTTTCCCAGCGTTGGTAGGCCAGTTCTTGCATGTCGGTGCTCTTGTCGGCTTCGTCGATGATTTCTTCACCAACTAAGTGCTCAAAGATGTCTTCAAGTGTGACAAGGCCAAGCACAGTGCCGTATTCGTCGACCACAAGTGCCAGTTGTAGGCGGTGCGTCATCATTTGATCGAATACTTTTGGTAGCGCTGTATTGTTCAGAACCACTTGGATTGGACGCATGACCGCACCGAGTTGTTTCTGACCACTGCCGGATTGCTGCATCTTAAACAGTTCTAGACGATGCACAAAGCCGATGATGTTGTCTTTCTGCTCGCTGTATACCAGCGGACGTGAGAACGGTGTGTCTTTGTGTTTGTCCAGAAACTCATTGATGGTCATCGTTGCGTCAACGCGGAAGACAACAGGGCGAGGTGTCATGACTTGTGTGACAGGCACATCTTGAATCCCTAGCAGGTTGCTTAAGATTTTAGATTCGCCTTCTGCAAACTCACCACTTTCGCGTGCCAAAATCGCCATCGCAGAAAGTTCATCACGCATTTTTGGTGCTTCGTGGTTACGAGCCAAACGCTTGGTGATTTGCTCTGAAAACCATACAAACGGCGTTAGCGCCCATACCATCCAACGTAGCGATACCGCCGCTGCTGGTGCAAGCTGACGCCAGTACGTTGCACCGATGGTCTTCGGTACGATTTCAGAGAGAACCAAGATCGCCAGTGTGAGCACAGCAGAGAAGATGCCAAGTGCTTCGCTGCCGAATACGACGGCCGCCTGTGCACCTGCTGTTGCTGCACCGATAGTGTGAGCAATAGTGTTTAGAGTCAGAATCGACGCTAATGGGCGGTCGATGTCGGACTTGAGTTTAGATAGCTGCTCAGCAGCAGGATGCCCCTGTTGATTGAGCTGCGCAATGTAGCTCGGACTGATACTCAGTAGTACCGCCTCCAGTACCGAACAGATAAACGAAATGCCGATTGCAATAGAGATATAAATGGATAACAGCAGCATAGTTGCCCTTGAAAGTAGTCTGATAGTTGTTATTTGCAGTGATTATAACCGCAAAAGTGCCTTATTAATTGGTCCAAATACGTAGGAAAGCAAGGGCTTTCAGACCGCATGTGGTAACAAATTGTGAGTTATTACTCATATTATGGCTAAAAGTACGTCAGAAAATCGAAAGATCGCTTACAAAC
>NZ_JAWOTA010000184.1:0-1316 GCF_033338635.1 Vibrio sp. Vb1755
AGCATCTGCAGAAAGTTATTCCATCGCTCTAATCATTCCGTCATTGTTTGAAAAAGCATGCGCGCATTTCTTACCAAGCTTCCAACAGGCGTTAAACAAAGCGGGCTATCAATTATTACTGGGTTACAGCGACTACTCGACTGAGCAAGAAGAAAAGTTGCTTTCGACCTTTTTAGAGAGCCGTCCTGCGGGCGTTGTACTGTTTGGAAGTGAGCATAGTCAGCGAACGCATCAACTGTTAGAGGCGTCAAATACGCCAGTGTTAGAGATTGCCGAACTGAGCTCAAAGGCCAGTTATCTCAACATTGGCGTGGATCACTTCGAAGTGGGTAAGGCCTGTACCAGACACCTGATTGAACAAGGTTTTAAGAACGTTGGTTTTATTGGGGCGCGCGGGAATCACTCGACGTTGCAACGCCAGTTACACGGTTGGCAAAGTGCGATGATTGAAAACTATCTCACCCCAGATCATTTTCTGACGACTCATGAAGCGCCATCTTCACAATTGGGTGCGGAAGGATTGGCGAAGTTATTGCTGCGCGATTCAAGCTTGAATGCTTTGGTGTGTAGCCATGAGGAGATAGCAATTGGTGCGCTCTTTGAGTGCCATCGCCGCGTGCTCAAAGTCCCGACCGACATTGCCATTATTTGCCTTGAAGGCTCTTCTATGGGGGAGCACGCTTACCCAAGTTTGACATCTGCAGAATTTGATTATGAGCGCATGGGCACCAAGGCGGCAGAAAAACTGTTGCATGCCATCAAAGGTGAGCCAGAAGAACGGCCGACCAGTATGGGCTTTAAGCTAAAGCGTCGAGCAAGTACCGCGATTAATTGACCCCTCCGCTTTCCATAAATACAAAAAGCCTCTCAATATGGAGAGGCTTTTTACATTCTGAATTCACGAGCGAAAACTACGGACGTTCGCCCGTGGCTAGGCGTTGTTCGATATCTACGATCACCTCTGGCAGATCGGAGATGGTGTCGATTAAGTAGTGAGGTGCACTCTTGATAAACTTCGCGCGTGCTTTTTCACGAGCTTTCTCTAAGGTTGCTTCGTCTGCGGCTTGGTATTCTTCAAATGTCAGACCCGCTTCGTTACCAGAAAGCAGCAGACCCACCGTCCACATGCCCGCATTGTGACCTTCAAAGATGCCTGGTGCTGAATCGTCCACTTTGACGCATGCTTTAACGTCGCTTACACCAAGCTCAATCACGTTTTTCAGTGCCATAAACGGCGCAGGGCGACCACCTTGTGGCAGATCGTCTGTCGCGACAACATAATCTGGTTGGTAGCCGTAATCCGTTGCCACTGGAAT
>NZ_JAWOTA010000185.1:0-1314 GCF_033338635.1 Vibrio sp. Vb1755
CAGAAACATCAAGCAATGCGCGAATGAACTGTTTATAGCAGCGTTGACCTTCTGCAAAGATTTCATCACGAGTGGTCAGAGACGGCTGACGCTTACAAACGAAACCACCTTTTGCCCCAACTGGAACAATAACGGTGTTCTTAACTTGCTGAGCTTTTACAAGACCAAGAATTTCTGTACGGAAATCTTCTTGGCGATCTGACCAACGTAAGCCACCACGTGCAACTTTACCGCCACGAAGGTGAACACCCTCAATGTCTGGCGCGTAGACGAAAATCTCAAAAGCAGGAACTGGCTGAGGAATCTCTGGGATTTCGCTTGGTTTCATCTTCAAAGATAGCCAAGGCTTCGACTGCTTGTTTTCGTCCAACTGGTAGTAGTTAGTACGCAGCGTTGCCATGATCATATCCATGTAACGACGAATAATACGATCATCATCTAGGCTTTCTACGTGATCCAGTTGTTCAGTCAGCTTCTTAATCAGATCACTTTGGCCTTTTTCGCTGCCTTTATGTTTTGGATCGAAACGTTTAGCAAATAGGTTAACCAAGCCAGTAGCTAAATCAGGGTAATGGCTTAGTGTATCTTCAATGTATTGTTGGCTGAATGGGAAACCAACTTGACGCATGTAGCGCGCGTAAGCACGTAGAATCGAGATTTCACGACCAGATAACGAAGCACCCAGTACCAAACGGTTGAAACCATCACTTTCTAGATCCCCTGCCCAAATCGCTGCAAATGCTTGTTGGAAACGATCACGAGCTTCGCGAAGATCAACGGTTTTTTCGCTCTTATGCAGCATTGAGAAATCTAGGATCCAGAATGTCTGGCCATTGTTTTTCTCGATCTCGTAAGGAGATTCACCAATCACGCGTAGACCCAAGTTTTCCAACATTGGCATCACGTCTGATAGATGGATTGGCTCGTCACGATGGTAAAGTTTTAAGCGAACCGCTTTCGAATCCGTTGCAACTTCCTGCGGACGGTAGAAAAGCATGCCAAGTTTGTTGTCGTCACTCAGTGCTTCAAGGCGCTCAATGTCTGCCACAGCAGAACCAGGCATCATGTCTTCTTTGTATGAACGAGGGAACGCGCTCATGTACTCTTTCGATAGTGGTAGACCTTTGCTTTCACCAAAGTTAGCAATGATCGACTCTTTTAATCTGTCGTCCCAAGAGGTAGAAACTTCCATTAAATTCTGCTCGATTTTTTTCACGTCTACATCAATGTTGTTATTGTCTACACGAACAATGTAATGCGTTCTTGCCAATGGGCTTTCAGAGAAGAACGTCGTGAATTCAACTTCTTGTTCAC
>NZ_JAWOTA010000186.1:0-1310 GCF_033338635.1 Vibrio sp. Vb1755
ACAACAGCAAAACTATCGACTCGTTAAACCAAAGCGCTGAAAGCGACACAACCGTCATCGCAGCGCCGCTCGGAAGTATCGCCTACACGTTTGGTCACCAGCTCAACCACCAAGTGTATGCGGGTACAACGCGTTCCGATGTGGCAGTCGGTACACTGGCTTTTCAATTAGGCTATCAGTACGAACTACCGTCAGGCACAGTATTGGATGTCTCTTACCTTCCGACCGTCCTCAAAGGCGAAACGTGGCGTAATCCTTATCAAGTGGGTACGGCTCGTCAAACAACGGATGAAGGTGGTAACGCCTATCGATTTCAAGTCAAAGGTTTGGTCGATAGAAACTTCACCCTCGATTTAGCTTATGCCGATAAAGATGTCGAACAAGATGAAGTCACCGATCGTTCACTCGCGCGTGATGCCAATATTTATTACGTAAAAGGCGAATATCGTATTTCACTAGACCAAACATCGCTACTGCAACCCGCGTTCACCTACATCAACCAAGATGCGGATGGAAAAGCAGAATCGTATGACTCTTATGCCTTTGACGTAAGTTGGTTTAAGTTCATCAACCGTCATCGTTTAGCCTTAACCGCAGGCTATGCACTCAAAGATTATCAATCGGCGAGCCAAACTTTTGCGAAAACGCGCAGTGATGACACCTTGAGCTTGTTTGCCGCTTACGAATACCAAAACGTGTTTGATTGGCAGAACTGGTCGTTCATTTCCTTCGCGGGTTATAGCCAAACCGATTCAAACATCACCTTTTATGACGAAAATGAATACCTTTTGTCGTTAGGCTTTAACTACAGCTTCTAACATGGTTCTCGCGGCGAACATGTGAATACTCGCCGCGAACTCCTCTCAAATGACCACTACACGGCTTGAGCCGTGAGTTGTTTCAGCAATCGGTCCATCGCGCGATACCCGAGCGCTTCCGCTAAATGAGAACGTTCAATCTGCTCAGCACCTTCTAAATCCGCTATCGTGCGGGCCACTTTAATGATGCGATGATAGGCACGAATCGATAATCCCAGCCGATGGAGTGCAGTTTCGAGAAATTCCGCATCGCTTTTTTGCAACGGGCAAAATGCCTCAATTTCACGGCTGCCGAGTAGTGCGTTTACTTTGCCGTTTCGATTGAGCATGCTCTCGCGAGCAAGACTGACGCGCTCTTTGACGAGTTCCGTGGGTTCACCTCGATCACCACCTTCCGCCAACGTGCCTTTCGGTAAGGATGGAATTTCTAACGACATATCAAAACGGTCGAGAAGCGGTCCCGATAAACGACCCAAATAACGCAAAATGGCC
>NZ_JAWOTA010000187.1:0-1307 GCF_033338635.1 Vibrio sp. Vb1755
GTGCGCTTGATGAAGTGACGCCAGAACTTGAAGTGCTCGACGAAGACGAAACAGGCTTCGACTTGTCCGACGACGATAACGCTATTTCTGATGATGAATTTGCCAAACTTCTTGCTGATGATGAACCATCGGAAGACCTTTCAAGTGGCAGCGTTGATCAAGCGATGCTGGACGATTTATTCGCAGAACTTAGCGACGATGATTTAGATCTTGACGTTGAAGATACCAAGCCAGAGCCGCAAGTCTCAGACGAGGATTTCTCGGCAGGAGAGGCGTCGGATGACGATATTGATAAGCTATTAGCTCAATACGATCAACCAGCAGAAGAAACATCAAGTGAGCTTGACCCACTTGATGAACTCGAAAGTCTGGCGGGTTTGACTGATGACACCGATATCGATGAAAACAGCACTGAGCTACTCGACGAATTGATCGATTTCGATGAAGACGAAACCGAGGAAGAGTTCGATCCGCTCAACGAATTGGAAGCGCTATCTGATTTTGAGGCTGAAGAAGTAATTGAGGAACTCGACGAAAACAGCGTTGATTTACTCGATGAGTTACTGCAAGACGACGATGATGAGCCCGTTTTAGAAGACGAGACCACGAGCGAGCTTGACCCATTCGATGATTTGATTCGTGAGGATGAGGTAGTCACTGCTGATGAGAGTCAGTTAGACGATGACTTGGTGGCTGATTTTGGTTTTGAAGAGATTGAGCCTCAAACGGAACAAAATAAAGCGCTTGAGCCAGAGGAAGAAAAGCCGCTAACCGCGCAGGTTGAAGAAGACGCCTCAGAGTTAGAATTTGAATCTGGCTTAGATATCGACGCTCTGCTGAGTGAGGCGCAGCAACAACCTGTAGCTCCAGAACCAACGGAATCATTACAAGAAGAAAGCGTCCCGTTTAATAGCAATGACTTCTTAGGTGATCTTGAGGAAATGTCACCAGAGCATGATCCTCTGATGACTGAGCTGGATGAACTGTTTGAATCTGATAACACCGTTCTTGAAGAAACTGAGCAAGAAAGTGCAGACTTTGCCGCCGAGCTAGATGCACTTCTGGAAGGCAAAGACGGTTTTGCTGAAGAGTTAGAAAACTCATCTGTCAAAGAGAATTTGATGCCATCGGCTGAAGAGCTGCCCTCTGAAAATGGTGAGTATCAACTTCGCGAGGAACAGACTGAACCAGAAATTACCAGTAAAGAGGAAGAACCTGCATTCACGCCAACGCCGAATACTGTTGAGAATGAATTTGGCGTTCCTCAAGAAGAAGACTGGTTGCTAGACGACGTTGAGTCTGAAGCT
>NZ_JAWOTA010000188.1:0-1306 GCF_033338635.1 Vibrio sp. Vb1755
CCCACCGATGAAGCCCCAAGGGTTACGCGCCGTTTCTAAGTAAACTGGCATACCACCCGCTTGGATTAACGCACCGTGGTGGTTCGATTTGTGGTTGTTACGGTCGAACAGTACCAAATCACCTTCAGTTACTAGCGCGTTACACACCACTTTGTTTGAAGCAGAAGTACCGTTGAGCACGAAGTAAGTTTTGTCCGCGTTAAATACTTTTGCAGCGTGCGCTTGCGCTTGGTGTGCAGAACCTTCGTGGATCAGCAAGTCACCTAAATCTACGTCCGCGTTACACAAGTCACTACGGAACAGGTTTTCGCCGAAGAAATCGTAGAATTGTTTACCAGCTGGGTGTTTTTTGAAGAACTGACCACCTTGGTGTCCCGGACAGTCAAACGCTGAGTTACCCATCTCAACATAGTGCGTTAATTGCTTGAAGAAAGGAGGAAGCAGACGACATTCGTACTTGGTTACCGCTTCGTTGATTTGACGACAGTAGTACTCAATAGATTGTCTTTCTAAATCGATAACGCCAGTTAGCCAAACGTAATCTTCTGCCGAAACTGGGGTTTCATCCGTTACTAAGAAAACTGGAATACCGTAACCCGTTTCGGAAATCATTTTATGCAGACCTGCTTTAATGTCTGCTGAAGTAATAATAGCCGCACCAACGTCGGTTAATTCAACTTGCTCTAAAGGTTGTAAATGACGATTAAATTGTTCATCTAAAGATTCAGCTAATAAACTGAAGTCTTCTGGCATGTAATTACTAACACCTATAATTAAACGTTTCATTTGGAATATCTCTTTTTTGTTCTTTAAAATTGACAGGTACAGATATTACAAACGAAAACGATATTTAAAATTCAAAAAACAAATTTCGTGATTAAATTTTCATATTTAAAAGTCTTATTTTCTCGAATTAAAATTTCGCGATCTTTATCACTTTCCAATTGATAGCCCAATGATATTGAAACCAGGCTTAAAAGGAAAAATAATTAAAAATTGTGTGACCACAGCCATTGTTGTTAGAAATAAAATATCAAGAAAATAAATCTTTGAGATTTCTATCACTATATAATTAGTAGGACTATATTATTAGGGATAATAAATATTTTAATTTTAACTAAATTTAAACACATAATAAAAAAGCCATCAACACATGTATTGATGGCTTTTTACTTTAGGTGCAAAGGAAACACAATTCAATTAAATAAATGACTATCTAGCTTTACGCCATTGTTGGACCACTGTTGATAGCGTTTTACCGCGATACCAGACGAGTACATAGTATGCTTACAATCCATGCACTCGA
>NZ_JAWOTA010000189.1:0-1300 GCF_033338635.1 Vibrio sp. Vb1755
CGCTCTCAATCAGCGGTGCATAAAAGTAACGCTCTTCAGCGGCGGCATGTTGCTCAAGCTCGTGCTTTAGGTCGCGATAAAACTCTCGACGAGTTGGGGAATCTCCGGATGTTTCCATCAGTGCATCCAGCAAAAGGCGCTGTTTTTCATGACTTTCTTTTAGCACATCGAATATGTTCTTCATCTCTGACTCCTTATCGGATTAAGAATAGTTGGTAAAACAAAGGGCGGTTATCACGCCGCCCTTTTTTGCTGTTGGTGGATGAGGTGAACGCTTAACAATCTTTGTCTTCCGCGTTCAGATTCTCTTTAAGGTTTTCACAACCATCTTCAATGGCGTTTTGCGCTTCTTCCGCAGTCTCATCCAATTTTTTGCCCGCTTTTTCCATTGGCCCTTCATCACTACACGCCGCTAAAGCAAACACCAAACCAAATACTGCGGCGATACGATAAATAAATGACGTAACTCGCATGCTAACTCCTATCTATTTACGTTTTTCTTTCCAAGTATCACAAATACTATTGATACAATTAATGACAACAGGAACAGATAAAATATCACTTGCGCGACAGCTGCGGCGGCACCGGCAATACCACTAAATCCGAGCACCGCTGAAACGAGAGCCAAAGCAAGGAAAATAAACATCCAACGAACCATTGTGTTGTCTCCTTATTTTTTAAAGTGAAAGCTCAATATTAGTTATTACTGAACAACTTCAAGCTTATCGACAACCTTATTTACATCGTTGGTATTATTTGCAATCGATAATGCCAGATCGTGCTCGGCATCTGAGTTCACTTTACCGGTTAAGGTTACGGTTTTATTTTCTGTGGTGACATCAATGTCTGTACCACTAACGCTGGTATCCATCAGTAAACGAGTTTTCACAATAGTAGTAATTTTTGAATCCGTTAATGCAGCAAATGCATCAGAATCGGCATCTTGTTTATTTTCACTCACTACCGTTAGCTCGTTATTTACTTTTTTCACACCATCAAGGCCTGAAACCAACTCTTCTGCCAGCGACTTTTCCAAATCGTTATTGACCGAACCTGTCAGCGTAACCACCTGATTTTCAACATCAGTGTTGATATCAAAAGAGTTCAGGTTGCTATTAAGCAGTAAGGTGGTTTCTGCTTTACCATCTAGCCAAGCGTCCATGGATTCTTTTTCCCACTTATCACTGGCTAATACTGCGGTAGATGACGTTGCAAGAACTGAAGTAAGTACAATTTTAGCTGCGATGTTATTCATGGTAATTCTCCTATATTGACGTTGCAGTTCTAATAGAGCAAAGCA
>NZ_JAWOTA010000190.1:0-1299 GCF_033338635.1 Vibrio sp. Vb1755
CATACCCGGACTGTTTTGTCGCTTTTGTATAGTAAGCAGATTGTAGTTCAAACTGACTGTCTTGGTTCACTTGGTGAATGAATGTGTTACCACGGATATCGCTAATGTAGCCTTCAGAGAAGTACAAAACGCTGTAATGGGTATTTTTCGGGAACTGCTTGCCAAACTCCACAGCGAGTTCACGACTGCCTTCAGCGTGATCGAAACCGACGTACATAAGAGGCTGTCGAGTTTCCCATTCACGGACTGGCGTCGTGATATTTTGCAAGATAAGTTTGGTTTTGGTGGAATCTAAAACATGTTCGACAAACTTACGATGTCGGGTCGTATCGAGTGTAAAAATTAAGTAGTCGGAATTGCTTTTTAGTGCTTCCATCAAAGAAAGGCTTTGTTGTTTGATATCGGCGTTCGGTCGCGTAAACACTTGATTGATTTGGTAACCAATATTGAGTTTATCTAAGCGCTTCTCAAACGCGTCGATGTTTCTTATCCAGTAATCGGAAATCTGCTGCCCTGGATAAACAACGGAGATTTTTAATGGGTGTCTTTTTTCAGGGGTAATAGGTACAGGATCGTCTCTCACGGCCGCAGCCAGAGCATCCGTTAAGTGTTTCTGTTCTGGGAATTCATTTAAGAATTCTTGATACGCCCAGTAGCCGTTAAGAACCTGAGAGGCTTGTGAAGCCGGAGACATGCCTACAATTGAAATCAGGGACAATACTAACGCTTTATTCATTTATTGCTCTTTTAGCTTTTTTTATTGAGCCTACTTCAGCTCTGTTTGTGACCTAGCCGAGTCATCCTATACTCTTGTAATCTACCTTCCACTGAGTGTTTGTTTCAATAGTAAATTTGTCTACTTGGAACAGAACATCGGGCCATTATGCGTCAGAATAGCCATACATGATATACCCAAAGTCCATATGGTATTCTGCTTTTATCTCAAGAAGCTTGGATGTATCAGGCTCAGCCGTATTAGTCAGCTGTATCAATAAATATAAATAAGCCGCCAATGTTGGCGGCTTATAAAAGACAATTGAAATTTAAGAATCCGAAAAACAGGCACTCAAACGGTCACGATGAACCGTTAACTTTGAGAGCAAGACTCAAACATCACTTGCTGATTGTCATCCACGGCAATCAAAGCTTTGAGTTCAACCAACTGCTCTTTCTTGCTCTTGGTTAGTTGTTTGATGAAATACTCAGCGCGCATTGCTGTTACTTTTGAGTCGAAGCTAGTCGACCACTCTAAAACAAGAGGCCCTTTACCCTTGAGCGCTTTTGCGCCTTTGCCAAGTT
>NZ_JAWOTA010000191.1:0-1298 GCF_033338635.1 Vibrio sp. Vb1755
CAGCTTCTCCGGCTTACGACAGTGCGAAAGTAGCGGCAATCAAAGAAGCAATCGCAAACGGTTCATACCGCGTTGACCCAGAAAAACTGGCCGACAATATGATCAAGTTTGAAAACGAATTGCAAGGCAAAAGCTAACTGACTTAGGCCCAAGGTAAGTATTTATGGCAGCATTAGTCGATCTCGTAAACTTTCAACTAGAAAATGCTAAGGCACTTTCTACTGTTTTACGTCAGGAAACACAGGCGATTACTGCGCGTGTCTCTTCTGAAATCGAAAGCATCGCCAAACAAAAAATGACACTCATTGATCAGCTAAGAACCACTGATCAGCGAATTGCCTCTCACCCGCATGTCAATCAACTTACCGAAGATGAGCACCTAAGTCAGGTTGTAGCCCAAATCCAATCCATCGTGCTGGACTGTCAACAGGTCAATCGCGTGAATGGCGAATCCCTCAGCCGCGCTCAATTGAGTTTTAACAAGCTCAATAACATGCTTCAACACACTCACGGCAAGATCGGTATGACCTACAATGCCGGCGGCAAAACCCACACCATTTCAACGCTAGGCACCAATATTAAAGCCTAACGCTCTAGCCTCTCCTTCCTCATTAGGCAAAGCCATCAAATCAACCCATAAAAAAAGCGACCAATTGTTGCCAATCAGCCGCTCGAAAAGATTATCTGTTTAGTGAAGTGGTTTTAGAACAAGGTTTGCTGACGCTTCTCAGGCACTTGTTGAACTTCACCGTAATCGCGTAGCTTATCCATCTTACGGATATCCAAACGTAACTCTGTTACGTAACTGTCTTCAACTAAGTAACTGCGCACGACCTCTGCACCGCGAATCACGCCATCGACCGCGCCACTCGTGCTTTCAATGCCAAGACGCTGATCTTCAAGTTCGGCACGACCGCTTACTCGCATGCCGTAAACTTGCTCTGCTAACTCACGATACGCATCAATTTTTGATGCTCGCATCGCGCGCACACGTTTTTCTTCTACCGTGCGGCCAGTTTGTTCGCTTACGCTTGCATAACCTACCGCCACTAAAATTTCATCTTGGCGCATCTGTTGTAATGGCTGACATCCGACAAGTACCAAGGTGGCAATAATAAATAATAACTTCTTCATGGTTCTATCCTATGGGCGGAGAATCACAGTGTATGGCTGGCGAATGGTTGGGTCTGAACGAATCAACACGCCATCTTGGGTACGGATGCTATTTAGCGTATCCAAATCACGGCCGATTCGGTCTGCAGGCAAGAACCCTTGCGCTGTGGCAACCACAACACGGC
>NZ_JAWOTA010000192.1:0-1294 GCF_033338635.1 Vibrio sp. Vb1755
GGAATACGTTGGCTCTGTCAAGGAAAACGAATAGTACCGTTTAGTACTCTCTTCACGTTCTTTTAGACGTTATACTAAGTTCATGAAACACCGAGCCAAGAAGGGCGAAAGACGGTAAATGAACTTTTTAGCCCACCTGCATATTGCAGATCACTGTAATAGCCATTTTATGGGAAACTTGCTTGGAGACTTCGTAAAAGGAGATCCAAGCAAGCTATACGATTCTGACATTACTAATGGCATCAAACTCCACCGGTTCGTTGACCGAATTACCGATCATCACCCTATTGTCGAAGAATGTAAGCCACATTTTAAAGGCGTAGCGAGACGCTTCGCGCCAATTGCGCTAGACATGTTTTGGGACCATTGTTTAGCAAAGCATTGGAATGATTTTCATCAAGAGTCGTTAGACGACTTTGTCGAGTTCGCATTTCAAAAAGTAGACAAAGATGTTCACGAACCGCTTCCTGCGCGTTTTATGTTATTGCATCAACGCATGTGGCGGGGCGGCTGGCTGCAATCTTATCAAGATCTCTCCAACATCGAGTTTGCACTGCATCGGATGTCTCAGCGAAGCCCGAGAATGGCCGACTTGACGACAACGTTTGAGGTGTTAGATGGTGAATACGCAGCGTTAGAGGCGAATTTCTCAGAGCTTTATCAAGACGTGCTGCGCCAATCACTTGAATTTCACCAACAGCTAATCAGTTCATAACTCAATCCTTTGGCGAAGAGGTAGTATGGCTATGACGGCTCTGGTAAACTCTGCGCTCCAAAAATTATGAGGTTTATCATGTCCGTTAATTTTGCTGATCTTGGCATTGAACAACAGTTAGTCGAAACGTTGAACAATATGAATATTGTGACGCCAACGCCAGTCCAAGAAAAATCGATTCCACACGTACTGGAAGGCAAAGATCTTCTTGCGGCTGCGCAAACGGGTACCGGTAAAACGGCGGCATTTGGTTTGCCGATTATTCAGGCGGTACAGCAAAAGAAACGTAATGGCACACCTCACGCTCTCATCCTAGTTCCGACTCGTGAATTGGCGCAGCAAGTGTTTGACAATTTAACGCAATACGCGGAACACACGGATCTACGTATTGTTTGTGTGTACGGCGGTACAAGTATTGGCGTGCAAAAGAACAAGTTGGAAGAGGGCGCGGATATTCTTATTGCTACGCCGGGCCGATTGTTAGACCACTTGTTTAACGGCAACGTAAACATTTCTAAAACTGGCGTGTTGGTGCTTGATGAAGCTGACCGAATGTTGGACATGGGTTTTTGGCCTGAT
>NZ_JAWOTA010000193.1:0-1294 GCF_033338635.1 Vibrio sp. Vb1755
CGATTGGCTGTTTTTGTATCGGAACTAACCAAGTCGATCTTGGTGCGGCGGCAAAACGTGGTATTCCTGTATTCAATGCACCGTTTTCAAACACGCGAAGTGTAGCAGAACTCGTGCTTGGTCAGATTCTTCTGCTCCTTCGTGGGATTCCTGAAAAGAACGCTTTAGCACACCGTGGTATTTGGAAGAAGAGCGCAGACAACTCTTACGAAGCGCGTGGTAAACGTCTTGGTATCATTGGTTACGGCCATATCGGTACTCAGCTGGGCATTATTGCTGAAAACTTAGGTATGCGCGTGTACTACTACGACATCGAAAACAAACTATCACTTGGCAACGCAACGCAAATCCACACGATGAGCGAGCTGCTAAACAAATGTGATGTTATTTCGCTGCACGTACCAGAAACACCTGAAACGAAGAATATGATGGGCGATGAAGAATTTGCTCGCATGAAGCCTGGCGCAATCTTCATCAACGCCGCTCGCGGTACCGTTGTTGATATTCCTGCGCTTTGCCACAGCCTAGAAGCAGGTCACTTAGCTGGCGCAGCAATCGACGTATTCCCAGTTGAACCAAAAACAAACGCTGACCCGTTTGAATCTCCACTACAGAAATTCGATAACGTCATTCTAACGCCACACGTGGGCGGCTCTACTCAAGAAGCACAAGAAAACATCGGCGTGGAAGTAGCGGGTAAACTGGCGAAATATTCAGATAATGGTTCAACACTATCAAGCGTTAACTTCCCTGAAGTATCTCTGCCTGAACACGGTCGTGAGTGCTCTCGCTTGCTGCACATTCACAAAAACCGCCCAGGTATTCTGACTCAAATTAACACCATCTTCGCAGAAGAAGGCATCAACATCGCAGCGCAGTACCTACAAACTGAAGCTGAGATCGGCTACGTAGTTATTGATGTGGAAACTGAGCGTTCAGAAGAAGCACTAACGAAGCTGAAAAGCATTGAAGGCACGATTCGTGCTCGTATTCTTCATTAAGAAGAATCCATACAACAAAGGCAGGGATTATCCCTGCCTTTTCTTTTTGTGTTACCAAAACAAATTATTTTAATTTGTAAACCACATCCACTTGGTCACGAATTACAAGAGTCGAGTCTTGGTAACTGTTCGAACCTTGCTTGCTGTCCATCGCCATTGAGCGCATCAACACAGGCTGTACATGCATTTGGTTATAGTTAATTTGCCAGATGCCGCCGAGTTTTTTATCAAAGCCAGATGCAAGCGATGCCGCTTTTTCTCTCGCATCTTTGATCGCAGCCATGCGCGCTTTT
>NZ_JAWOTA010000194.1:0-1288 GCF_033338635.1 Vibrio sp. Vb1755
GAAGATGCAGGTTGTCAGGACCTAATGCTCGAGCGTTTAAAAGCGCTCGGTTTTGAAATTGAAGTTATGGTGTTTGAAGACACCACCAACTTTTGGGCGCGTCGCGGTAACGAAGCGCCATTGTTTGCTTTCGCAGGTCACACAGATGTCGTACCCGCAGGCAAGCTAGAACAATGGGATACACCACCGTTCGAGCCAACCATCATCGATGGCTACCTTCATGGTCGTGGTGCGGCCGATATGAAAGGCTCTTTGGCGGCGATGGTAGTGGCCGTTGAACGCTTTATTGCCGAGCACCCAGATCACAAAGGCTCGATTGGCTTTTTGATCACTTCTGATGAGGAAGGTCCTTTCATTAACGGTACCGTTCGCGTCGTAGAAGCGCTGATGGAACGTGGTGAGAACATCGACATGTGCATCGTTGGCGAGCCTTCTAGTACAGAAATTGTGGGCGATGTTGTGAAAAATGGCCGCCGAGGTTCGATTACCGGTGACCTAACCGTAAAAGGCACACAAGGCCATGTGGCCTACCCTCACCTCGCTAATAACCCTGTTCACGCATCGCTACTTGCCATCCACGAACTGGCAACAACAGAGTGGGATAAAGGCAATGATTACTTCCCGCCAACAAGCTTCCAGATTCCCAATGTATCTTCGGGGCCAGGGGCTTCCAACGTGATTCCTGGCGAGTTCAACGTTCAATTCAACCTACGTTTTAGCACCGAACTGAACAATGACACTATCGTCCAACGCGTAACAGAAACACTGGATAAGCATGATCTCAACTACGATCTACATTGGACATTCAACGGCGACCCGTTCTTAACAGACACGGGTGCTCTACTTGATGCTGTGGTCGCTGCCGTAGCGGAAGTGAACAACACCAAACCAGCGCTGCTCACAACGGGAGGTACGTCAGACGGACGTTTCATTGCTCGCATGGGCGGTCAAGTCGTTGAGCTTGGACCTGTCAATGCCACGATTCACAAAGTAAACGAATGCGTAAAAGTGGACGATCTTGAGAAGTTGACTGACATGTACGAAAACACCTTAAAACACCTACTCGCGAAGTAATCGCACGTAGTTAACCCATTGATGAGCATACCATGACTCCTGCGCAACTCACCGGAACGACCGATTCTCACCTTCAATCAACCATGGTTGGTCAGAAGGCTTTTTTAATGCATCCCGATGTCGCGAACGATCTGCTCAATATGATCGAAGCAGCGAAAAAAGCGGGATTTAAAATGGAAATTGCCAGTGGCTTTCGAGACTTTTCTCGCCAGCG
>NZ_JAWOTA010000195.1:0-1286 GCF_033338635.1 Vibrio sp. Vb1755
GTTTACGTAACCACCCTGATTTGGCAGACAAACTAACGATTCATGAAGGCGACGCAATGCGCTTTGACTTCACTCAGTTAGTGAAGCCAAACAACAAGCTGCGTATCTTCGGTAACTTGCCGTACAACATCTCTACACCTTTGATGTTCCACCTATTTGAATTCCATAAAGACATTCAAGACATGCACTTTATGCTTCAAAAAGAAGTGGTGAATCGCTTGGCAGCAGGCCCGGGTAGTAAAGCTTACGGTCGCCTAACGGTAATGGCGCAGTACTACTGTAAAGTTGTACCTGTACTAGAAGTACCACCAACCGCATTTGTTCCGCCACCGAAAGTAGACTCCGCTGTTGTTCGCCTAGTACCTTATGAAGAGCTACCATGCCCAGCGAAAGATCTACGTTTACTCGATCAAGTTTGTCGTGAAGGCTTTAACCAACGCCGTAAAACCGTGCGTAACTGCTACAAATCTCTGTTGAGCGCAGAAGTTCTGGAAGAGCTAGGTGTAAACCCAAGCATGCGTCCAGAAAACCTAACGCTACAACAATTCGTCGCGATGGCGAACTGGCTAGCGGACAACCCGCAGCACTAATAACTCAAACAATAAGCCAAACCCTTGCCAGTTTGGCTTATTATTAAGTTTATCAAGGAGTGCACATGGACGTCATTCAACCCTGCATCAAGATTCAAGTTCACACCAAATACATCGAAGAGCAATCCAATCCAGAGCTACAACGCTTTGTTTTCGCCTACGTCATTACCATTAAAAACCTCAGCCAGCAGACAGTGCAGCTCATAAGTCGCCGATGGTTGATTACCGATTCCAACGGTAAACAAATGACGGTAGAGGGAGAAGGTGTTGTTGGGCAGCAGCCGTTTATTCCAAGCAACGATGAATACACTTACAGCAGTGGTACAGCGTTAGAAACGCCTGTTGGTGTCATGCAAGGACACTACAAAATGCTGGATGAAAAAGGCCAGGAATTCATCACTGAAATTGAGCCATTTCGTTTAGCGATTCCGAACGTTTTAAATTAATAAAATTGGAGACTCAGTGGCTACCTATATCGTTGGTGACATCCAAGGCTGTTTTGACGAACTACAGCAGCTACTCAAGCGCGTCAACTTTTCCACTCAACATGACCAACTTTGGCTCGCAGGAGATTTGGTGGCTCGCGGCCCGAAATCACTCGAAACACTGCGCTTCGTAAAGTCACTCGGTGACAGCGCAAAAGTCGTACTCGGCAATCATGACTTACATTTACTGGCTGTATCTTACGGCCTGAAA
>NZ_JAWOTA010000196.1:0-1280 GCF_033338635.1 Vibrio sp. Vb1755
GCTTGTGTAGAAATAAAACGTATGACATTGAATAAACAGCAACTGACATTAAATTGCGATATGGGCGAGAGCTTTGGTTCTTGGACGATGGGCGCTGACGATAGCGTGATGCCTCATGTCGATATGGCGAACATTGCTTGTGGCTTTCACGCTTCCGATCCGAACGTGATGCACGACACGATTACCTTAGCGAATCTTCACGATGTTGATATTGGTGCGCATCCCGGTTATCCCGACTTACAAGGTTTTGGTCGACGCAGCCTCAGTATGAGCAGCGATGAAATTACTAACATGGTGATCTATCAAGTAGGCGCGTTGCAGGCATTGTGCCGTGCGCAGTATACCGATATCGGTTATATCAAGCCTCATGGTGCCCTTTACAACGATATGATGAAAAGCGATGCGGTTTTTCGAGCGGTCGTTAAAGCAGCCGCACTGTTTAAAGTACCGTTGATGATCCTTGCATCGCAAGAGAACGAAAAATATTTAGAAATCGCGGACGATTATGATGTGCCATTGTTGTTTGAGGCGTTTGCCGATCGCCTGTATCAGGATGATGGGATGTTGACACCAAGAACGCACCCAAATGCCGTTTTGAAAGATGAGCTTGCGATTTTAGAACAAGTTAGAACATTGGCTGATTCGGGCCGAGTAAAAACCGCTTCAGGCAGTTATATCTTGTTAGAAGCGGACACAATATGCGTCCATGGAGACAATGAAGAGTCGATCGCTTTGATTCAAAAAATTCGTCAAAGCCTCTACTCCGGAGGAAATTAATGCATCAAACAAAGTTCTCGATTGATTTGGTTTCTGAATGCAGCATTTTGATTCGATTTGATGAAACCATTTCTGAAAACTCAATTGGACAGTTAGCGCGAGCAATGAACCAACATCTGTCTCATATTGTCATGAATATCGTTCCTTCCTATCGAACCGTGTTAATTGATTACTTACCGTTCAGAATCAGTGAATTTCAGTTAGTCGACATACTGCACAATATCTTAGTCGCTTTTGATCCAAATAAAGCCGACAAGGCAGAACCTAACGAAATTTCGATACCCGTTTATTACTCGGAAGAAACTGCTTTAGATTTGGAGCGTTTTGAAGAACAAGGCATTGATCTCGGAGCGCTTATTGATGCTCATACAAAGCCGGTATATACCGTTTCCGCGATTGGGTTCGCACCTGGCTTCGCCTTTCTTTCTGATGTGGAAGAGAGTATCGCCATGCCTAGGTTAAAAACGCCGAGAACGTTTGTGCCATCAAGAAGTGTCGGCATT
>NZ_JAWOTA010000197.1:0-1275 GCF_033338635.1 Vibrio sp. Vb1755
GTTAGGGATGAATTTGACACGCCAAAACGGCATAAAAGTGAAGAGCAAGCCTTTGGGGATTGAGCGCTACTTGAATAACCCGAATGAGACACCTAAAGCTGGCCTACGTACAGAAGTGATCCTATTTAAGAAATGATTTGGGTTGCAAAACCATGATGTAACACGCGGTTTCATCCTAACTGAATGATAGTATTGATGAATACTTGTAAGCAAAACAGTAATTAAAGTGACGGCTTATACTCGCAGTCACTTTTTCATGGATGAAATATGACAATCAGATACTCTTTACTTGCGGCCAGTTTACTGGCTGGGCTTGTTCACGCCAATGAAGCACCGAAAAATATTATTTATATGATCGGTGATGGAATGGGCCCTGCCTACACAACCGCCTACCGTTATTATCAAGATAACCCAGAGACTAAACAGATTGAGCCTACAGTCTTTGACTCGATACTGGTTGGCATGGCTCACACCTATCCCGATGATGATAATTATGTCACTGACAGTGCAGCAGGCGCGACGGCCTTAAGCAGTGGTATAAAGAGTTACAATGGCGCCGTCGCTGTCGATACCCATAAAAAGCCAGTTAAAACAATGTTGGAAGTAGCGAAAGAGCAGGGCATGACAACCGCTCTAGTGGCGACTTCGCAAATTAACCACGCGACGCCCGCAAGCTTTGCCGCACACAACGAATCTCGTCGTAATTATGATCAGATAGCAGACGACTACTTGGATAACAAAGTAAATGGAAAGCTGCCCGTCGATCTGTTACTTGGTGGAGGTGTTCGATACTTTGAGCGTGAAGACAGAAACCTGATTGAAGAATTTAAAACGCGGGGTTATCAATACCTAACGGATTTTGATACCTTGCCTTCGTTGCAAACATTGCCTGCGATTGGGTTGTTTGCCGACAAAGCATTTCCGTTTGCTTTGGATGAGAATCCCAACCGACTGGAGAAGATGACGAACAAGGCGCTGTCGTTATTGTCGCGCTCAGAGCATGGCTTTTTCGTCATGATCGAAGGAAGCCAAATCGACTGGTGCGGTCATGCGAATGACATAGCATGCGCGATGGCTGAAATGGATGATTTTGCTAAGTCGATTGCTTTAGCCAAGGCGTATGTCGATGCTCACCCTGACACTTTGCTCGTTGTCACCGCCGATCACTCCACGGGAGGTTTAACTATCGGCGCAAATGGTCAATACGACTGGAAAACGGATGTGATCAAAGGCGTGCATCAAACGGCGTGGCCATTAGCAACGTCACTTGCAAAG
>NZ_JAWOTA010000198.1:0-1274 GCF_033338635.1 Vibrio sp. Vb1755
GCCGAAGTCGTATCACCATCAAAATCGGTGGCAATAATTGGGAAATCAATCGTCAGGCTGTCACTGTTAGCTGCATGGTCAATCGGGCCTTGCAGCGTAAAATCGTAAGTGCCATCTGTTGCTACGTTTAACGTGAATACCGGATTGCCGTCTGCGGTCGCCACATAAGTAAAGCTGCCATCACCGTTGGCGGTTTCCACCAAGGTAATCGCCTCACCTTGAGACGTTAGCCCCGCAACAGGATCAGCCGTTGAATCCAGTTGATAGCTCACCACTCGGTCAGAGCCTTGAATAGTGGTAAACGCGCCTTCAACGAACACAGCGTCAGTTTGGTCTGAGCCCACGCCGCTAAGGTCATCTTCATCGACACTCAACGCATCCACCGCTGTGATGGTCGGTACATCATCAACAATCGTGACTGGAATGGTTTCAGTAACGGTGTCGCCATCGAAGTCGGTTGCGATAATTGGGAAGTTGAGTGTCAGCTCATCACTATCCACCGCGTGATCAATTGGCCCTTCTAGCGTGAAGTTGTAAGAGCCATCAGTATCTACTGTCAGAGTAAATACTGGGTTGCCACCCGCAGTCGCTTCATAAGTGAAACTACCATCACCATTTGCGGTTTCTATCAGTGTGACAGCCACGCCTTGCGATGTTAAACCGTCCACTGGTGTTGCTGAAGCATCGAGTTGGTAGCTCACCACTCGGTCAGAGCCTTGTGTGGTAGTAAAGTTGCCATCAATAGAAATTGGATTGCTTTGGTCTGAGCCAATTGACGCTAGATCATCTTCATCAACCGTAATGGTGTCGACGTCGGTAATAACAGGCTTATCGTCCACGATTGTCACTGGGATAGTGGCATTTGTGGTGTCGCCATCAAAGTCTGTTGCGATGATTGGGAAGTTGAGTGTCAGCTCATCGCTATCTACCGCGTGGTCGATTGGACCTTCAAGCGTGAAGTTATAGCTACCATCAGTATTCACCGTCAGCGTAAAGACCGCTTCACTACCCGCTGTCGCCTCGTAAGTAAAGCTGCCATCAGCGTTTGCGGTTTCAGTCAGCGTAACTGCCACGCCTTGTGATGTAAGGCCGTCAACTGGTGTTGCAGAAGCATCAAGCTGATAACTTACCACTCGGTCAGAGCCTTGTGTGGTGGTGAAGCTACCATCAATAGAAATCGGGTCAGTCTGGTCCGAACCAATCGTGCCTAAATCATCTTCATCAACAGTAATCGCATCAACATCGGTAATAGTTGGCTTATCATCCACGATGGT
>NZ_JAWOTA010000199.1:0-615 GCF_033338635.1 Vibrio sp. Vb1755
AAGAGCATTTTTTTGTGATGCAAGTCCTTCGTTCAAAAAAACTTTAATTTTTTACTGAACGACGAAAAAGCAAGCAAAACAATCAAGAATGACAACAATTTAGATCGCAGCCTTAACAGTTAGATCGTAAAGATCGTTTCGCGGTAGTACTTTAACTCCGCAATAGATTCACGGATGTCGTCCAACGCTAAATGTGTGCCCTGTTTAGAGAAACCGTCCAGCACCTCTGGCTTCCAACGACGAGTTAGCTCTTTTAGTGTACTCACATCTAAGTAACGGTAGTGGAAGTACTCTTCCAGTTCAGGCATATGCTTGTACAAGAAACGACGGTCCTGACCGATGCTATTACCGCAGATTGGCGATACGCCTTTTGGTACCCATTTTTCTAAAAATTCGATGGTCTGTGCTACGGCATCTTGCTCAGAGATTTTGCTGTTCCGAACGCGCTCAACCAAACCGCTAGCTGTGTGCGTGTTGGTGCACCAATCGTCCATTTTGGCTAGCTCTTCTTCTGGCTGATGCACGGCAAGCACTGGCCCTTCAGCTAAAATATTCAGTTCGCTATCCGTGACGATAGAAGCAATTTCGATGATTTTGTGCGTTTCAGGATCAAGC
>NZ_JAWOTA010000199.1:625-1273 GCF_033338635.1 Vibrio sp. Vb1755
TTAGGTTTTGATCGCTAAAGGACATGGTTACGCCGCCTATTTGTTTATCGATAAAAGAGGTACTATACCTGAAAATACTTGAAACACGATACTCACGAACTTGAGCCGAGAACGAGCTCAATCGCTTGAGTTAACTCACTAAGTAAAACATTGTGGCAAAGAAGAAAAAGTTAACCAAAGGTCAGGTGCGCCGCGTACGCAGCAACCAACAAAAACGCCTAAAAAAGCAAGAAGAGTCCATCCAATGGGATGAGAACATGCTTGGCGCAAGTAAACAGGGTCTAGTGATTACTCGCTTTGGCCAGCACGCTGACATCGAAGATTTAGAAACTGGCGAGGTTCAACGCTGTAACCTACGTCGCGGCATTGAGTCTCTGGTTTCCGGTGACCGAGTGCTCTGGCGTGAAGGTCTTGAATCAATGGCAGGCATCTCAGGTGTTGTTGAAGCCGTAGAGCCACGTACATCAATGCTGACTCGCCCAGACTACTACGACGGCCTCAAACCAGTTGCGGCAAACATCGATCAGATGGTGATTGTCTCGTCTGTCTTGCCTGAGCTATCACTGAACATTATCGACCGTTATTTAGTGGCCGCAGAGACACTCAACATCGCACCATTGTTGGTGCTCAACAAGGTCGATTTGCTTG
>NZ_JAWOTA010000200.1:0-1272 GCF_033338635.1 Vibrio sp. Vb1755
GCACTAACTTGCGCTACTCTAGCTCCAACAGCAATGGCTGCTGAAGAAGTGAACGTCTACTCTTACCGTCAACCTTTTCTAGTTGAACCAATGTTCAACGAGTTCACTAAAGAAACTGGCATCAAAGTAAACGTTAAATTTGCGAAGGAAGGTCTAGCAGAGAAACTAGCTCAGGAAGGCGAATACAGCCCAGCGGACGTTGTCCTGACTACTGATATCAGCCGTCTAGCAGAACTGACAAACAAAGGTCTAGTTCAGAAAGTTGATAGCAAGATCATTGAAGAAAATGTACCAGCTCAGTACCAAGACAAAGAGAATGAGTGGTTTGCACTTACGCTACGTACTCGCAGTGTTTACTCTTCTCGCGACCGTGTTGGCAAACTAGGTGCGGACTTTAACTATGCTGATCTAGCCAAACCAGAATACAAAGGTAAGATTTGTACTCGCAGCGGCAAGCACCCATACAACGTATCTCTTGTTTCTTCGATGATCGCTCACTACGGCGAAGCAGAAACGAAAGAATGGTTGGAAGGCGTGAAAGCGAACCTTGCTCGTAAACCTCAAGGTAACGACCGTGCACAAGTAAAAGCGATCAAAGAAGGTCTATGTGATGTTTCTTTGGGTAACAGCTACTACCTAGGTAAAATGGTTAACGACAAAGAGCAAAAAGCTTGGGCTGATGCGGTTTACATTAACTTCCCGAATCAAGAAACAACAGGCACGCACGTGAACATCTCTGGTATGGCGATGGCGAAATACGCTCCAAACCGAGATAACGCGCTTAAGCTAATGGAATTCTTGACTGGCGAAACCGCTCAGAAGATGTACGCAGAAGTGAACTACGAGTACCCAGTAAAAGAAGGCGTTAAGCGTTCTGAACTTGTGGAATCTTGGGGCGACTTTAAAGCAGACACGCTTTCTCTAGATGATATCGCTTCTCACCATGAAGCAGCGATTAAGCTACTAGATGAAGTGAAATTTGACCTTTAATTCCTTGTGGGGGTATAACTATACCCCCATTTGATTAAAGGATATGAGATGTATTTGCACCAGCATTTGTATTTCATAAAGCCTTGCAGTAATTAGGCAATGAAAGATAGACATTCTCTATGGAAAACCAGTAGTGGAGCGATAACTCTGTTACTGGTTTTGCCGATCTTAGCGATCTTCTACACCGCAATTGGTGAAACGGATAACCTGTTTACACATTTGATGTCGACGGTGATGCCAACCTATATCTATAACACCGTCGTCTTAACGATTGGGGTTATG
>NZ_JAWOTA010000201.1:0-1265 GCF_033338635.1 Vibrio sp. Vb1755
TATGGAGAACAACAAATGGCTGGTGTTTTGGGAATGATTCTTGCTGGCGGTGAAGGCTCTCGTTTGAGACCTTTAACTGAATCCCGTAGTAAACCTTCGGTACCTTTTGGTGGAAGTTATCGGCTGATTGATTTCGCTCTAAACAACTTTGTAAATGCGGATTTGATGCGCATTTATGTCCTTACTCAATTTAAATCTCAGTCACTTTTCCATCACTTGAAAAAAGGGTGGAACATTAATGGTATTACTGATCGCTTTATTGACCCAATTCCTGCGCAAATGCGTACGGGTAAGCGTTGGTATGAAGGCACTGCAGATGCTATCTATCAGAACCTACGTTTTATGGAGCTTGAAGAACCGGATCAGGTTTGTATCTTTGGCTCTGACCACATTTACAAGATGGACATCAAGCAGATGCTGAACTTCCATACGGAGAAGAAGGCGTCATTGACGGTGTCTGCACTGCGCATGCCACTAAAAGAAGCTTCTCAGTTTGGTGTAATAGAGGTTGATGCTGAAGGCAGAATGATTGGCTTTGAGGAAAAACCCGCTAATCCAAAATCGATTCCTGGAGAACCAGATTTCGCGTTAGTCTCGATGGGGAACTACGTATTCGAAGCACAAGTTCTATTTTCTGAACTCGTGGAAGATGCAGACAATGAAGCTTCCTCACATGATTTTGGTAAAGATATCATCCCGAAAATGTTCCCTCGTGGTGACGTTTTTGTCTATGACTTCAGCACCAACAGAATCAGTGGTGAGAAAGAAGAGGTTTACTGGCGTGATGTAGGTACGATTGATGCGTACTGGCAAGCGCACATGGATCTATTGGAAAAAGACGCGCCATTCTCTTTGTACAACCGTAAGTGGCCTCTTCATACCTATTACCCACCATTGCCACCTGCAACGTTTACCGATTCAGACAACGGTCGAGTGCAGATCATCGATAGCTTGGTATGTAATGGCAGTTATGTTCGTGGTTCTCGTATCGAGAAGTCAGTACTTGGATTTCGCAGCAATATTGCATCCGCGTGTGATATTAGCGAATGTATCCTATTAGGTGACGTAAAAATTGGCGAAGGCTGTGTGTTACGTCGTGTTATTGTCGACAAGGATGCCGATATTGCACCTGGAACTCAAATTGGTGTGAATCTTCAAGAAGATAAAAAGCATTTCCATGTGTCGGAAGAGGGCATTGTTGTTATTCCGAAAGGAGCTCGAGTTGGCTACTAACAACTTATCTATTCTGTTTGTAGCTTCTGAGG
>NZ_JAWOTA010000202.1:0-1262 GCF_033338635.1 Vibrio sp. Vb1755
CGAGTTTTAGCTTGACATAGGTAAAGGAAAAGGAGCTCAGTGAGCTCCTTTTTATATGAACAATCGAGTGTATTGTTGAGCTTATAAACCCATATCCGATGTAATTTCTTTGATCTGTTTGAGATCCATTTTGTAGACTTCAATTAGTTGATCAATTTGGCTAAGTCGAGAATTTGCTTCATCGTGCTTATCGCAAGCATCGGATTTTACATCCCACGACTTCCCTTCTAAGAACACATCACACTCTTTCTTCAGCTTGTCGATTTTCGGCAGTAGCTTCTCACGCTCTTTCTCTAACGCTTCTAGATCTTGCGAGATTTTGAGTTCTTTCTGGAACACTTCACGAGAGCGTTCAAACATGGTTGCTTGCATATCCGCTTGGCGAGTGAGCTTTTCATTCTCTGTCTTGCTCGAGCTCAACTTGTCATTCTGTTGCTTCACTTGAGATTCCAACGACAAGTTAACCTTCTCGACCTCGGTAAGCTGAGCTTGTAATTTTTTCAGCGCTTTCTGATGTGCGGCGTCCTTTTCTGCGAGCAGTGCATTCACTTTCTCTTGGATTTCTTTGTCTAGCGATTCTTCACGAGTTTTAACTTGAGAAACTAACGCGGTTTTATCTTGCGCAAGCGCTTGATATTTATCTTCTAAAACTTGGTAAGTAGATTCCCATTTATTCGCCGTCAAAACAGAGCCAGCCAAGCCCCCAAATGCCAAGCCTAGTACCGCTGCAATTGCGATATATATGTGTGTGCGTTTGTCACGTTCCTCAATGACAACCACTTCATCTTGTTCTTCAATATTTTTTTGAGAAGTCACCGTATATTACTCCAAGGACTCTTCTATCTTGCTAGCGAATCAGTTCCGCAATCACAATGGATGCGGTATAAATCAGGAATGCGCCAATCAATGTTATGACGGTCGCTTTTTGGACTTTTTCATTGGTTCGATAACGGAATAGCACAAACGCTACAACTATCAATACCGCAATGGCTAACAATCTGGTCATACAGCCTCCTTGTCCAATCGTGTAAAACTGACTAACTCACAAGACAGTTTCACAAAAGTTTATTGTAACTCATTTCTACGTTACGCAAGGTCAACTTAGCGTAGATTTCCATCCGCGTGCGCTAGATTGGATCAATTTTGTGCTCTTAATTGAATAACTTACCTAAGGCCCACTGGCGATGCATTACCAAAGATTATGTTTGTAAGTGAGAATATTACCAATAGAAATAGTATCAATTCCCTACTCTACTCAACAA
>NZ_JAWOTA010000203.1:0-1258 GCF_033338635.1 Vibrio sp. Vb1755
CAGCAAAATCTTCGCTGAACCAGCCACCGAAATCTAATTGTCTTAGTTCTTTCAACGTATGCGCATCAACTCGTCCTTTGCCATTGCTGCATCGATTTAACGTATGATCGTGGCAAACCACAAGTACGTTATCTTTTGTTGGCTGAACATCCACTTCTACCCATTTTAGGCCGAGATCAATTGCAGCTTGAACGCTGACTTTTGTATTTTCTGGGAACGAGCCGGCAACGCCGCGGTGACCAATTAACAGAGTTTCCATTTTGTTTGCCTTCTTGAATGAGATGTCCAGATTGTACTCGCTTTTGGCCGTTGATATAGAGGTGAAAGGCTTCTTCAGGGCGGTAACGTCACGATTCAACGGTGTAATTTTCACCAGACAAGCATGGTGTGGAAATGAAAGACTAGATTGGTAAGAGATTCTGAGCTACAAAATGACGTTGGACTTTTATGCTCTTGCCGCTCATTTTTAAAGAGCGACGTATCTTTCAAGAGCCGTATTTTTTCAGGGAGAGTAAGATGAAAATTGGTGTGATTGGCGCTGGCGCCGTTGGAGTTGGTGTTTGCAATTATTTGCTCACGCTAGGCAGCGTCAGTGAACTTGTTCTGTTAGACCAAAACTTAGAAAGAGCTGAAGGGGAAGTCTTCGATTTTCGTCACACAGCGGCGTTAACCTTTTCCAAAAATACCCGCATTATTCCCTCAGATGATTACCTCGATTTGTTAGGTGCCGATATTGTTGTGATAACGGCAGGTGCGCAAATTCAACAAGGACAAACACGTTTAGATATCGCGGAAATCAACGCGAAGATTGGCGTCGAGATCGCTAGAAAAATAGAGCGTGTTGCGCCAAAGGCGGTTTTGATTGTCGTGTCTAACCCTTGTGACATTGTTGCTCATTTTATTACTACCAATACGGGCTTTGAGCCAAACAAAGTGATAAGCAGCGGGTGTGTTATCGATACAGCTCGCTTGATGAGCATTGTTGCTAACCGTGTGGATCTTGACCCTAAAAACATATTTGGTTATGTGCTGGGAGAGCACGGAAGCCACTGTTTCACACCAAAGAGTTTGATCTCTATTGCTGGCCAGCCTGCGGATTATTATTGCGATACGCACAATATCGAGAGAATCGATGCTGATGAGTTGCTCGAAGCGGTTAAGCAAGCGGGTTACGAGATATTTCGTCGCAAACATAATACGGTGCATGGTATTGCAGCCAGCGTATTTCGAATCATTCAAGCCATCAAAATCAATGAGC
>NZ_JAWOTA010000204.1:0-1257 GCF_033338635.1 Vibrio sp. Vb1755
TGACGGACCAATGGTACGTTCTTCAACGATAGGGATCGGTGCGATAAGTGCACCAGCACGTAATAGAAGTGCGAGGTTGTGCGCTTCAGCAGCAGAGTCGATACCTGTGATACGGAAGTTACGGCCAAGTGCAGATTGAATCGTTGCTTGGTTAATCACTTCTTCGTGCTTAGTCAGGATAACTTTGCCTTCAGGCGTTTTACGACCGCTGTCTTTGTACTCAGCAAACACGGTAGCCATTAACTTACCAATGTTTTTCTTCGAGAACGCCGACATCTTGTTACCACCCTCGCTGTCTAGCGAGATGTTAACTTGAGGGCGACCGTATTCATCCACACTAGAACTTGCATCCGTGATGCTAGCGCCGCTTAGGATGACACGCTTTTTAAGTACAACAGGACGACCATCGCGATCTTGTTTGATTTCACTGCCCGCAGGTGCACGGCCATTCGCCGCCGCTGCTAAATCAGCTTTATCATCAACTTCACGGAATTCAAGGGTTGCCGTGGCACCGAGAATTTCTTTCGCACGAGCAGTGTCTTGAACACCTGGCAGCTCAACAACGATGCGGCTAGCGCCTTGACGTTGCACAAGCGGCTCAGCAACACCCAGCTCGTTTACACGGTTACGTAGAATCGTGATGTTTTGTTCTACAGCGTAGTTACGAATCTCTTGCAAACGTTGCTCAGTAAAAGTGGCGATAAGAGCGTAACGACCATTCGAATCAGACTCGACAAAATTCATGTCAGGATGATTCTTTGTTAGCGTGCGCTTCGCTTCAGCCAGTTGCTCTTCGTCACGTAGCAACACTTCCACCCCTTCTTTGCCAGAAGGACGGATTGCACGGTAACGAATCTTAGCGTCACGAAGTTCACTACGGAAAGCTTCCTCTTGTTGACCTACAAGCTTTTCCATTGCTGCGTCCATATCCACTTCCATCAAGAAGTGAACACCACCACGTAGATCAAGACCTAGTTTAAGTGGCGACGCACCAATTGCTTCTAGCCAATCTGGAGTAGAAGGAGCAAGGTTAAGTGCAACAATTTTGTCTTTGCCAAGCGCTTCGCTGATGACATCACGAGCACTAATTTGAGTATCAGTGTCGTTGAAACGAACAAGAATTGATCCATTCTCGAGAGCAATGGATTTATGAGAGAGATGCTCTTTATCAAGAGCAGTGGTGACAGCATCCAGCGTTGACATATCTACAGAGGCGCCACGCGCCCCTGTAACTTGAATAGCCGGATCTTCACCGTA
>NZ_JAWOTA010000205.1:0-1256 GCF_033338635.1 Vibrio sp. Vb1755
GGCATGGCAAACATGACATGTTCTGTATTCGGCGCGATGGGTGGTTGTGCAATGATTGGGCAGTCAATGATTAACGTAAACTCCGGTGGCCGTGGCCGTCTGTCTGGCATCGTAGCGGCTGTAGCTCTGCTGATGTTCATTTTGTTTGCGTCATCGTTGATTGAAATGATTCCACTAGCAGCCCTAGTTGGTGTGATGTTCATGGTTGTGATTGGCACATTCGAATGGGCAACATTTAAGTTGGCTCGCCGTGTACCAAAGCAAGATTTCTTCGTTATCGTACTAGTAACAGTCGTTACAGTACTGACTGACCTTGCTGTTGCGGTCGCGGTTGGCGTAATCGCTTCGGCGCTGATGTTTGCATGGCAACATGCGAAGCACATTTACGCAGATACTTGCTTGAACGCAGAAGGCTCAAAAGAGTACAAAATTCACGGTCCAATCTTCTTTGGTTCAGCAGCAAACTTCCTCGAGCTGTTTAATGCGCCAGAAGATCCTAAAGATGTGATTGTCGATTTCGCAGACTCTCGCGTAACAGACCACTCGGCAATTGAGGCAATTGAAACGCTAGCAGAGCGCTACGCTTCCATCGGCAAAACGCTTCACCTTCGTCACCTAAGTCCGGATTGTCGCAAACTACTCGACAAAGCTGGCAGTCTAGTCGAAATCAACGTGAAAGAAGACCCTAGCTACAAAGTCGCAACCGACATTTTAGCTGGCTAATCTATGCGTAAAGGGATGAGCAATGCTCATCCCTTTTTTTATTTATCTGATATCGAGATAATTACAGCTTCTGCAAAACCGCTACCGACGCCTCTTCGATTAAGTCCAATACCAACTCAAATCCATCATCTCCACCATAGTAAGGATCTGGGATCTCGTCATAACTCGAATTAGAGTGGCTTAAAAATAGCGAGACTTTATGACGATGTTCTGCAGGACAAATATCGAGTAAGTCAGCCAAGTTTGCTTTATCCGCAGCCAGTACCAAATCGAAGTCTTCGAAATCTTGCACTGACACTTGGCGCGCTTGCATTCCTTTAAACGAATAGCCACGTTGTTTCCCTGCCGCCATGGCTCTTGAGTCTGGCGTGTTTCCGGTGTGATAGCCAATTGTCCCAGCCGAATCAATGTCGACATCGACACCTAACTCTTCCGCTTTAGCTCTCAGAACGGCCTCACCGGTTGGTGAACGGCAAATATTTCCCATACAAACAACGAGTATTCTCTTCATTTTATTCCCTGAATTATCGATG
>NZ_JAWOTA010000206.1:0-1253 GCF_033338635.1 Vibrio sp. Vb1755
GGAATGATCAAGTTTAAACCCGGCTTTAATGTGTGGGTGTAGCGTCCGAAGCGTTCAACTGTCCAGTTGTTTCCTTGTGGAACCGTTTTGATGGCTGAAGACAAGATAACGACAGCGAGGACGACGAAAATACCGATAGTGATCAGTGAATCGATAGGCATGATTTATTCCCTTGAGTGCATAATAACTGATTCATTTTTACGCATTTTTGGGTTGTAGACAATCGAAGATGTTGAGAAGAAACGATAGCGGGGCGATTTTAGGCAAAACAAAGGCCGGATTTCCGGCCTTTATTGTCTTATTTTTAGAGGTGTTCTGCGCTTAGTACAAGATGGAGTACAGCTGGCGACGATATTTACTTGCAATAGCGTTGCCTTGTCCTAATGCGCTTAGGATATCCATAAAGGTCTTCTTCACTTCGCCATCTTGCGCGCCTAGGTTTACTTTTAAAATGTTCCAAAGTAGCTCTAGCGCTTCTTCATCACGACCCACTTGGTTGTATTGTACTGCTAGCTCACATGCCAATTCGAAATTGTCTGGGTTAGCTGCCAACTCTTGTTCCAAGCGCTTTAATTCTGGACTTTCAGCCGCTTGCTGATGCAGTTCCAGTTTCGCGATTAAGCTTTTGTAAGAGTTGTCTTGATACTCCAGTGGGATGGTTGCTAACAACTCTTGTGCTAATTCGAATTGTTTGGTTTCTAGCAAACAATCGGCTTTCGCTAATTTTACATCACCGCGTGATTGCAGTTCATCTGACAGCGTTTGAATGACGTTCAGAGCTTGTGCATGTTCGCCTTGTTGAAGCAGTTCGCTTACTTGCTTCAATAGTTGCTCGTCAGGGCTTGGCAAATGTTTTTGTAGCATTGCGCCAATCGCTTCGATTGGTTGAGGCCCGCCTAAGCCATCGACCGCTTGTCCATTAACAAACAACGCGATTGTTGGCAGTACTTGAACACCAAATTGGGAAGCAAGCGCTGGTTGATCTTCACAGTTCAGCAGAGCCAATGTAAAAGCACCATTGTACTGTTGAGTGAGAGCTTGCAACTCAGGTAGCACTTGTGCGCTTTCTGGTTGAGCGTTGGCCCAAAAATGAATCAGAACGGGCGTGTTCATTGATCCTTCAAGCACTTCTCTAAAATTCTGTTCTGTTAACTCAACGATAAATGGGGATTGCATCTGAGTGTCCTTGCTTTTAATTCAGGTCGATGTCTGTAGATATGGAGCTAATTGAATGGAAAATCAAGCGGGTCGAG
>NZ_JAWOTA010000207.1:0-1251 GCF_033338635.1 Vibrio sp. Vb1755
AAGCAGCACAGTATTGGGCACAAAGTGGCTGGACTGAAGATAGCCAGACTCTAGCGCTGTCAGTGTTAGACGATGAATTTGTATTTGATGTATGGCACCGAAGCATGCAGGAAAAGTGTGAGCTTGTTTCTGAAGTATCGATATGCAATGAAGAAATGGCGCTTTTGTACCAAAGCCCGATCTCTACAGTGTTTAGCTTTTCAACTGAAGCAAAGCAAAACACGTTGTTAAATCATCTAATTGAGAGTCAACAGAGAAAACCATGCTTCTGGTGGACAGAAGGCTCTACTCATATTGAATCATGTATGTTTGTTAGCACTGGACTGCCATCTATTGGCCAATTCTCTGCAATGTTAGATGGTCGTTGGCAAAAGTGGAGTTGGTAGGAAGCAAAGAATGAATTGGAATTATTTTACTTTTGCTAAAACTCATGCGGGTAAAGTTCGTCCTTATAATGAGGATGCGTTACTGGATATGACTGAACAGCATATATGGGTTGTTGCTGACGGCATGGGCGGTCATAGCGCTGGCGATATCGCGAGTCAAATGCTGGTCGACAGAATTGCACGCCATATGCAAGATGTGCCAAACACCAATATAGATGATATTCGCGCAGCAGTGCAGCAAGCGAATTTTGAGATCTATCAATATGCTCAAATGAACTTAGATGGAAAGACAATGGGCACAACATTGGTGCTGTTGTTTATTCAGGATGGTTATTACCACTGCCTATGGGTTGGTGATAGCCGCATTTATCAACTAAGAAACGGTACTTTTGTACAAAAAACTCGTGACCATAGCCAAGTGATGGAGTTAGTTGAACAAGGCTTGTTGGCATTTGAAGACGCAGAGTCCCATCCATTAGCCAATGTAATTACCCGAGCTGTTGGGGTTGATGAGATGGTGACGATAGACCAAGTATCGGGACAGCTTGCGGATGGTGACCAGTTCTTGTTGTGCAGTGATGGACTTTCCAAGGAACTAAGCTGTGATGAAATGCATAAAACTCTATGTGCAGATTCAGTTAACCAAGCTGGTTTGGCATTGATGCACTCTGCTCTGGTGCGTGGCGCTAGTGATAACGTGACGTGTGCGCTCATTAAAGTGCGTCAAGAACCTAGTGAGTTTGACTCCGCTAGGCGAGATGATGCGACTATCCCTGTGTTTTTGAGGGGGAGAGTAGGAGTAACACGATGTTTGATTGGTATGAGCAAGTCCTTGCACCAATTTCGGAAGACAATCCGACTGGCA
>NZ_JAWOTA010000208.1:0-1251 GCF_033338635.1 Vibrio sp. Vb1755
ATCCCCGGTAATCATGCCGTCGTACACCAACGTATTGCCTGTAATGGTTAATTTGTTTTGTGTCGGGAAAGCCATTTTTTGAGTCGCGCACCCAGATAACAAAATAGCTGCGGATATTAAACCGATTTTAAACTTCATCCTTAAACTCCAATACAAACTACTCACTTCGGGCTTCATTAAAACGCTCTGTACTTTTTAAGCTTGAAGGAATAATTATCGAGACATTCATATCTTAAACAACATCTATTGTAGTGATAAAAAAACCATTCAACTCAATAACCTAAAAACCAAGTAATGAATTACGACAAGTTTCACGCTTTAATTAGAGATAGTTTTTATAAAAACTCTACGGGAATAATCCAAAACATTTAAACAATCAATATTTACAATCAATTAACTACGAAAACATAAACAGTACCAATAAAAATAATATTGATTAATTAGAATGATATACGCTACGCTGTCACCATTTTTGTTTTAGAGACATAAAGTCACCCTATCGAATAAGACCGCATCCGATATACAGCTGCGACAAACAGAAAAGTAAATTTCCGAGAAAATTACGTCGGCTTATGCCAGAATGTGTTCCCTCACTCAACAAGCCTGTAATGTAATGAAATACCAAGCTGCTATTTTTGATATGGATGGTTTACTTCTTGATACTGAACGCGTCTGTATGCGTATTTTCCAAGAAGCATGTGAAGTACAAAACCTTCCGTTTTATGAAGATGTTTACCTATCGATCATTGGCCGCAATGCGGCAGGAATTGAGACGATTTTCCGCAAAGCCTACGGCGAGAATTTAGACCGCCTACATCTTGAATGGCGCACTCGTTACAACGCAGTTGTCAAACACCAAGCCATCCCTGTAAAAGATGGCGTTGTTGAGTTGCTGGAGTGGTTGAAAGCACAAGGTTTACCTATCGCGGTCGCGACATCTACCGCGAAAGAAGTGGCAAAAATCAAACTGGAATTAGCAGGGTTGAGCAAATACTTCGATAACCTAACGACAGGTTGCGAAGTGAGCCACGGCAAACCCGACCCAGAAATCTATTTACTAGCAGCGAACCGTCTGGATGTAGAGCCAAGCCGATGTTTGGCCTTTGAAGATTCCAATAACGGTGTTCGCGCCGCTGTAGCGGCAAACATGATCACTTATCAAATTCCGGACTTGGTTGAACCTTGCGATGAGGTGAAACAATTTGGTCACTCTATCGTGCCTTCACTGCACGAAGTATTAGCCGAGCTTAA
>NZ_JAWOTA010000209.1:0-1251 GCF_033338635.1 Vibrio sp. Vb1755
CTGATGTTTGTTAGTATGACGTTTGTGACCTATTTTTCTTTGGCTTTCATCCTACAGTACGCCATTGAGCGCCACTTTTATTCGCAAGATTTCAGCTATATTTCCAGTAAGTTCAATGCCATTGAGAAAGAATTAATACGCTCGCCAGAGGACATGTTCAAGCAAGCGAATAGCAGCACGCTCTACATGTGGGTGTTTGAAGGCAAGCAGAACGTGTATCAGAATTCGAGCCTGACGATTCCTCAGAACCGAGCCTACAGCATTAGCTCACCTCAGGTTTTAAATCACGAGCGTGCCATCGAATGGAGTGAGGACTCGCTGAATATTCGCGCGTTTGCGTTTCAAGCTGCGGAGTATCAGGTGGTGCTCGGCATGAGTATCAACCACCATATTTTGTTTTTGGATAAACTCGACTGGATTTTGTTTTGGGCGCTCGGTTTGGCGTTTGTGATTTCTTCCGCGTTGAGCGGTTGGATGGTAAAACGTGGGTTGAAGCCGATTGTGGGATTGAATCAGCACATTCAACAGATATCACCAGAGCAAATGGGCATTCGTCTCGACCCCGATTCGTTGCCAATAGAACTGCGCGAGTTAGCCAACAAACACAACGCGATGCTCGATAGGTTGCAAACTGGTTTTCGCCGCTTGAGCGAGTTTTCTTCTGATATAGCACACGAGTTAAAAACGCCACTCACCAACATTACTACACAAAATCAGGTCATTTTAGGTGCGTGTCGAACGTCTGAAGAGTATCAGGATGCGATTGCCTCAACGTTGGAAGAACTCAACCGCATCACGAAAACCATCAACGATTTGCTCTACATTGCCAAGGCTGAAAACAAGCTCATTCATCGCCATGACGAAGTGTTTGCGGTGCAGGAGGAAATCGCACGTTTGGTCGCGTATTTTGAAATATTGGCCGAAGATACCGAGGTGCGAATCGTGAGCTCAGGCGACGGTCAGCTCTATATGGACAAAAACATGTTTGAGCGTGCGGTGGGCAATTTGCTCTCCAACGCGATTCGTCATGCGTATGCTGATTCAACCATTGTGATTGACGTTCAAGCGGTTGATGAACAGGTGACGATATCGGTCAGCAACCAAGGTGACACCATTGCCGAGCAAAACTTACCGTACCTTTTCGACCGTTTTTATCGCGCAGATAAATCTCGCCAACATGTAGGTAGCGTAGGTGCAGGGCTAGGTTTGTCGATTACCCAATCTATCGTGCAAGCGTATGAAGGTGATATC
>NZ_JAWOTA010000210.1:0-1248 GCF_033338635.1 Vibrio sp. Vb1755
AAGCCTAAATCGTGGCCATGTATATTGGAAAAGTCGAATAACCCTAAGCGTCGTCCGTTGATTCGAGCGACGCTTTTTATTATGTTGGAGCGCAAATCCGCACATCAGTGTATAAAAAGACAAAGCGGATAGACGTAATGACCCAAGAACAAGGAAGCAGTAACGTGACAACAATAACGAATGATTCGATAGTAACCCTGCATTTTACGATCAAAATGAAAGATGGTTCGGTGGCAGACAGCACTCATAATATGGGCAAACCAGCGAAGTTTGTGATGGGTGACGGCAGCCTGAGTGAGAACTTCGAGCAGTGCTTGGTGGGTCTCCAATCTGGTGAGAACAAAGCGATTGAACTCAAAGCGCAAGATGCTTTTGGTATGCCTAACCCAGACCATATTCATCATATGGATCGCACCAAATTTGTTGGTGAAGCGGAAGTTGAAGTCGGTACTATCATGGCTTTCAGTGGCCCTGATGGTATGGAAATTCCGGGCATCATTACTGAGATTGCTGGCGATTCGGTAACGGTAGACTTTAATCACCCTTTAGCGGGACAAGACGTGACTTTCGAAGTTGAAATTTTGTCAGTAGAATAGCCACCCCAATAAAAGATAATTTCCATGAGCAATGAAATGAAAATCCTATTAGCTAACCCACGCGGTTTTTGTGCTGGTGTTGACCGTGCGATTAGCATCGTAGAGCGTGCGCTAGAGCTGTATCAGCCGCCGATCTATGTTCGTCATGAAGTGGTTCATAACCGTTTTGTGGTTGAAGGGCTAAAACAGCGTGGCGCTATCTTCGTTGAAGAGCTACATGAAGTGCCTGACAACAACATCGTGATTTTCTCTGCTCATGGTGTATCGCAAGCGGTTCGCCAAGAAGCAAAACAGCGTGATCTGACGGTATTTGATGCAACCTGCCCATTGGTAACGAAAGTTCATATGGAAGTTGCGCGTGCAAGCCGCCGCAATATGGAAGTGGTTCTGATTGGTCACGCTGGTCACCCAGAAGTCGAAGGTACCATGGGTCAGTACTCAAGCGAAACTGGCGGCATGTACTTAGTGGAAACTCCTGCGGACGTTGAGAAACTAAAAGCGATCGTAAAAGATCCATCGGATCTGCACTATGTAAGCCAAACCACATTGTCTGTCGATGAAACCGCTGATGTGATTGAAGAGCTACGCCGCGTATTTCCTGACATCCAAGGTCCACGTAAAGACGATATTTGTTACGCAACACAAAACCGCC
>NZ_JAWOTA010000211.1:0-1248 GCF_033338635.1 Vibrio sp. Vb1755
TCGCCAATAGATCGCAAAAACAACGTGACCGCTTTAGGACCACCAATTTCATTTAGCACTAAGTTCGCGGCGGTGTTGTCGCTCATCAACATGGCGGCTTCACAAGCGTGTTCGATGCGTGTGCTTTGTCCAGCCAGTTTATCCATCACCGGAGACCAAACCACAATATTGCGTTCATCGATTTTCGCTGTGGCATTTTTGTTGAGTTTGCCGCTGTCCATGTCGCTTAGCATGGTGGCACACGCTAACGTTTTGAATGTGCTCATTAATGGGAAACGTTCGTCTCCGCGATAATCCCAACGCTCGTCCGTTTGTGTATCCCAGACTGACACTCCAATTCGCCCAGATGTTTGTTTCTCGATGAGGGAGATGTCTTCGTTTAATTTGGAGGCGTAACTAACAGTTGAGCAAACCATCAGCCCAACCAACAGGAATAACTTTTTCATGCGTGGTGTTCTTCGTTCTTTTGGTTTTGATTCGCACTCTGGCGATGTTAAGCAAACTATAACGAGTGAATACTCTAACCACTGTTAAATCCCTGTCGATTTTCTGTAGGATTCTGCGTAATACCTCCAAGTTTGTTATTGACCTTAGGTATATTGTGGGTTTACTCAACTTTACGAATATTGACGTTGCATTACGCTAGAAAAACTAAACTAGAGTTGTCGTCAATTTGAGAGTGATGTTCATGAAAACTGTACGAAATTTTGTATGGATGATAATTGCCGCCGTGTCTGTGTTGTGGTGGATGAGTGAACCGCAACTGCTGTCCTCGATCCAATTCTTCCAATGGCGCTCCGCGCTTATTCAATATTCTGGTGTTTTGTCGTTAGCTTTGATGTCTATTGCGATGGTGTTGGCGCTGCGCTTACCTGTGATCGAGCAATGGGTTCACGGGATGGATAAGGCCTATCGTGTGCATAAATGGCTCGGCATTGCGGGGGTTAGCCTCGGAGTCGTGCATTGGTTGACGTATAAAGTGCCAAAATGGCTAGTGTCGGCAGGAGTGCTCGAAAAACCAATCAAACACACCGGGGTTGGGCCTTCTGGGAACAACTTTGTCGGTTTAGAACTCTGGGTCAAAGAGTTGCGCGATGTGGGGCTTGGTTTGGGGGAGTGGGGTTTTTACCTGCTCTTAGCATTGCTCGTGGTGTCATTGTGGACGGTTGTTAAATACAAGCCATTTAAGTTGTCGCATCGTTTAATGGCTGTTGTGTATTTGATGATTGCTGTTCACTCCGTTTTGCT
>NZ_JAWOTA010000212.1:0-1248 GCF_033338635.1 Vibrio sp. Vb1755
TACACGGCGCTTGATTACGCGTGTTGCCACGTCTGGGTTTGCAGGTACAACCATGCCGCCGAAACCACAACAGCGCGTGTTTTCACGTGTGTGTTCTGGTTCAGAGGTTTTGTAGCCAAGCTCGTTTAAGATCCAACGGATACCGTCTTGCAGTTCTTTCTCGTAACGAGTTGAACAAGAGTCGTGAATGGTAAACACTACGTCGCTGTTTTTGGCTTTGCCGCGCAGTTCTTCCGGTAAACCAATTTCTGGAAGCAGTTTCCACAAAGATACTGGGTTTTGTGTGCCGCTAGATTTTTTGATCAAGCCGTAGCAGCTTTGGCACGCCACGATGGCTTCTTGTGCCTCTAGCTTGGCGAAGTCTGCTTGAAGCTGGCCGTAGCGTTCTTTGAATTTCTCTGTTTGGCCGATAGCCGCGGTAGGTTTGCCACAGCATTTCTGTACTGCGCCCATTTCTGGGAATACTTCTTTTAGGTAGCTCGCAATGGCCGCTACGCCTTCTGGTGAATAGGATGGCAAACTGCATCCTGGCATAAATACTTTATTACTCATTTTGTCGATACCGCTCGTTTTGCCATAGTGAAGATTTTTGAGAAGCCCAGTTTCTGGTGCATATTGATCGCTTTATGACCCGGCATTGGTGATTCACCATTGTTTGCCTTAACAAAGTCAGCACGTGCGCCTAGGAACATTTCCTTCATCGGGAAGTCTTTCGGACACACGATGGTGCACTGGTCACAGGCGTTACATGAGTAAGCCAGCAATGGATCCATCGACTTGTTGTTCACGAAGTCAGAGAAGATGGTCTTTGGACAGTCACTGAAGTCATTCATCATGATGCACTCGGTCATACATAGCTTGCAGCTACATTGCAGACAGCGAGATGCTTCTTGTTTGATTAGTTCTTCAGTAAAGCCTACATCCACTTGTGCAAAGTCTTGTTTACGCTCTTCAGCATCACGCAATTCACCGTGTAGGCGAGGGGTATCTACCGTACCTTTTGGTAGTGGTACGTCTAGACGAGATTAGTAGCTGTATTCTTGCTCGAAGTCGCGGTCTTCAGTTAGTGGGCGAGTCGTTAGGAAACGCTCAACACTCATTGCGGCTTTACGACCTAATGCCATCGCTTCAATCACGATGTTACCGCCACACGCGTCACCGGCTACGACGACGTCTTCTAGGCTCGATGCTAGTGTTTGTTTATTGACCACGTAACGACCACCGCGAGTTTGCTCTAGTGCACCGTCA
>NZ_JAWOTA010000213.1:0-1245 GCF_033338635.1 Vibrio sp. Vb1755
TTCGCATTAAGCAACTCACCACTAGCAAGCTCAATCGTCACATTTTCTTGAGTTCGGGTAATGTGCTTCGCGGAGTCTGGGCAGTACAAATCGATAGCGGTACTGTGAGTCAGCAATTCTTGGTAAACACGACCAACATCGGCTAACTCTACGACATAACCTAACGCTTCAACGCCAACGTCGTGCTTAGTGATGTCCGTCATTCCCGCATGAGAACGATCGGACACATGGATGTGTTCAATCGGGGTCGAAAAAGGTTCAATCGCAGACCATAACTCTAAGTGACGCAGCAGGTTAACCGTACCATAAGACAAAGCAATCGAGCGCGAATCAAAGCCCGGATGCTGATCAGATTGCGCTTTAAACGGTTCAACAACGGCAACACGCAAAGCCCCTTGAGACAAATGCTCAATCGCTAAAGCTAGTGTAGCCCCAGCCATGGCACCACCAGCAATTACTACGTCATATTGCTTCATGTTAACCTCTGGTCTATCTAGATTAATGGATCGTCGGTTTGCTTTCGCTGCTTTCTGGGCGAGCTCCGAACTCTGCATGAATGGTAAGTACGCAAGCTTTCACGTGTTCAATGACTTGTTCCAGCAATTGTGCTTGTTCACCAAAGTCATCATCTTCATCAATGCCTAACTTGGCAATTTCTTCTAGGTCAGCCAACGCTTCTTTTGCATCATCCGATGCATTGTTCAGCGCAATGCCTGCTAAACCAAGACCAGAGATAAAGTGATTCACAAAATCAGACAAGCTATCTGCCAACGCGAATAAACCCTCTTCGCCCGACTCATCCGGCAGAAGTAGTGACAGCTCCATGGATGAACCCGTTAGCTCGTTCGCCGTCACTTTGAAGACCGTCTGTGCAAAAGCTAACGCCGTCGTTGGCCAGCCCATGCCATCATTGGTGTAATCGAATAGAATTGGTTGCCAGGTTTGATCGTTAATCGCCAATCCACCACTTAGCATGCCGACAAGCAAACCGTGCAGCTCCGCAGGTGTCACAGCTAAACTTGCAGATTGTAGCTCTGCAGCAATAGATTGATATTCTGGAAGGGTGATTTCACTCATAACTTGGCTCATTCTTGCGTAATAATGTATCGACATATCCTACCATCAAGGTTAGTGGTCTGAAACGGCTATCAAATTCAATTTTGAACACCATTTGTTCAATTTGCCCAATTCCTGTGTGATCTCGTCATCATTTCTCTTTCTGTGATGGGAAATGCTTGAATCTTA
>NZ_JAWOTA010000214.1:0-1241 GCF_033338635.1 Vibrio sp. Vb1755
ATGGCAAAAAATATAGAGAGTTTGATGAATAAAGAGTCAGGCTCTCTGCTTGCGTTTCTTCCCGGTGTGGCGGCCATTAAGCAAGTGCAAGAGCGGTTATCGCACTTACCGGACGATGTTGAAGTATGCCCGTTGTATGGTCAGTTGAGCTTTACTGAGCAACAGAAAGCCATCTCTCCTGCAGAAAAAGGTAAGCGCAAAGTCGTATTGGCAACCAACATTGCGGAAACCTCTCTGACAATTGAAGGTATTCGCCTTGTGGTGGATTCTGGTTTGGAGCGTGTTGCGCGTTTTGACTTGAAAAATGGCCTTACACGATTGGAGCAAACGCGTATTGCTCAATCGTCAGCCATCCAGCGAGCTGGTCGTGCTGGTCGGATTGAAGAGGGGATTTGCGTTCGCCTCTATTCAGAAAGTCAACTCAAGCAACAGCCACAAGTGCCACAACCTGAGATTTTGCATTCCGATCTTGCGAGCTTGGTAATGGAGCTGGCGTTTTGGGGGACGACCGATATTCATGAGCTAAAATGGCTCGATATTCCTTCTGCTGCCGCGCTGCAACAAGCTAAGCAGTTGTTGTTTTCATTAGGGCTTATTACCGAGCAAGGACAACTGACTGCGGAAGGAAAGCAGGCTCATGACTTGGGCGTAGAACCTCGCGCGGCAGCGATGTTAATTAAATCGCAATCCCACAGCGATAAGATGGTAAATGTCGCTTTGGCGGCGGTCGCCCTAATTGAAGAGCCAGAGCGTAATGTAACGAATATCGCACATAGCTTGCATCGTTGGTTGTCCGGTTCTCATCCGAAAAAATCGTTGTTATTGAAGCGCGCACAATCTCTTGCGCATAAACTCGATACCACGTTTAGCCTTCGAGAAGTGGATGAAGATGCATTGCCGTTGGTGTTGAGCTTGGCGTTTCCCGATAGGATCGCTCAGCAACGCACCAATCAATTTGGTCGCTTTGCACTAGCGAATAGTCATGGTGCAGAATGTCGTCCTGACGATATGTTAGGCGGCTGTGAGTACTTGGTCGCGATTGATCTGATGCGGTCTCATTCCAATTCGAGCCAAATACATTTAGCGTGTGAATTGGACGTCAATATATTGCAAACGACTTTTGATTCGCTATTTTCTACTGAAGAAGTAGTGGATTGGGATGAAAAGAAAGGGCGTTTAGTGGCCGAGAAACAACGAAAACTCGGTCAATTGGTGATTGAAAGGGTGTCATTACCTAATCC
>NZ_JAWOTA010000215.1:0-1241 GCF_033338635.1 Vibrio sp. Vb1755
GATTAAAATTGGTCAAATTAACAGCTTAGAAGTCATTAAAAAGGCTGATTTTGGCGTATTTCTGGATGGTGACGATTACGGCTCTGTTCTGCTGCCTAACAAACATGTACCTGAAGGCACTGAACTTGGCGATCACATCGAAGTATTTTTGTACTTTGACTCAGAAAGCCAACTTGCTGCGACCATTGACAAGCCAATCGCTCAAGTAGGCGAGTGGGGCTTGATGAAAATCGAAGGCATCAATCAAACGGGTGCATTCGTAAACTGGGGCATTAAAGAGAAAGACCTTCTTATCCCATTTAGTGAGCAACGAGCTCGCTTTACTGCGGGTCAAAACATTCTGGTTTATGTTTACACCGATAAAGCGTCGGGACGTATTGTTGGTACGACGAAGTTCAACAAGTGGCTTGATAAAACGCCAGCAAACTACGAAGTAAACGAAGAAGTTGATCTGATTATCGCGGAACGCAGTCAACTTGGTTACAAAGCGATTGTAAACGGCAAACACTGGGGCATGATTTTCCCTTCTGATGTATTTGGTAAGCTGTTTATCGGTAAAAAACTGAAAGGTTACATCAAGCAAGTCCGTGAAGATGGCAAAATTGACTTATCTCTACAAAAAGTCGGTGTGGCGAAGATGGATGATCTTTCAAGCAAGATTATTGATCTCTTGGAGAAGAAGGGCGGTTTCCTTCCTCTGAACGATAAGTCTTCGCCAGAAGCGATTTTTGATGCTTTCCGTACAAGTAAAGGCACGTACAAAAAGACCATCGGCGGTTTGTACAAGCAAGGTAAGATTGTGATTGAGAAAGACGGTATCCGTCTCGCTTAACTTATCTGCTTAAACGCTAGAAAGCAGCCAAAAAAACGGCCCAAACTCTTCCATTTTTTGGGCCTAGGGGAAACGGCTCTACAGAGCCTGCGCTAAACTTTCGTCAACCATTTATTGGGTGGTTAACGTAGAGAGAAATGCCGTATCAAAGCGTTACTTTGATATCTTCAGTTTAGTACAGCGAGCTTGAATCGCTAGCAGCCCTACGAGCTTTCATACTTACGAACTAAAAAGCCATCGCAAATACGATGGCTTTTCATTTATTTATGGTTCGTCATTTCTTTAAAATAAGTTCTTATCTCGTACTAACTCACGAGGAAGACCATTTTTAATGCGGTTACTGACCCACTTACCTAAACCGATAATCGCACCTTGGTACTTAACTAGCACTTCGCCTTTACCCGTTTTC
>NZ_JAWOTA010000216.1:0-1241 GCF_033338635.1 Vibrio sp. Vb1755
GGTAGACAATGAACCCGACAGCGGAAATTTTGACAGATATTCTGGCGGAAGTGCGCCCTTTGATCGGCCAAGGAAAAGTGGCGGACTACATTCCGGCTCTGGCAAAAGTACCGAATAATAAATTAGCTATTGCGGTATACACCAATGAAGGTGAAGTGATTAAGGCTGGCGATGCCGATGAGTCTTTTTCTATTCAGTCTATTTCGAAAGCACTGAGCCTAACGTTGGCCATGTGCTTGTACAAACAAGAAGAAATTTGGGCAAGAGTTGGTAAAGAGCCATCAGGTCAGGCGTTTAACTCGCTGATTCAGTTGGAGATGGAACAGGGTATTCCACGCAACCCGTTTATTAACGCGGGTGCAATTGTTGTGGCTGACTTACTGCAAAGTCGTTTGTCTGCACCTCGTCAGCGGTTACTTGAGTTTGTTCGTCAGTTGTCGGGCGATACTCACATTGTCTACGACAAAGTCGTGGCCGCTTCGGAAATGATGCACGGCGATCGCAACGCGGCGATTGCTTACCTAATGCGTTCATTCGGAAACTTCGAAAACGAGGTGATCCCTGTGCTGCAAAACTACTTCCATGCCTGTGCTTTAAAGATGAGCTGTGTGGACTTAGCAAAAACCTTTAGCTACCTTGCTAATAAAGGCACTTCCGTGCAAACGGGCAAGCCAGTGGTGTCACCAACACAAACGAAGCAACTGAATGCATTGCTTGCGACTTGTGGTTTGTACGATGGCGCAGGTGAGTTTGCTTACCGTGTGGGTATGCCGGGTAAATCTGGCGTTGGCGGCGGTATTATTGCCGTAGTGCCGGGTGAAATGACCATTGCGGTTTGGTCTCCAGAACTTGATGCGTCAGGGAACTCATTGGCGGGTACGAAAGCACTGGAACTGCTCTCTGAGCGAATTGGCCGTTCGATTTTTTAGTGTTAACTGTTTCTATACAAAAAGCCTCTCGTCTGAGAGGCTTTTTTGTAGTTCGCGTGGTTTACTCTTCGTCTTCTTCTGCCATAAAGGCTTCAAGTAAGTCGTTGAGGAACAGCTTTCCTTTCTCGGTGATCTGCCAGTGCGTCTCCGTTTCACTCAAATAGCCCATCTCTAACGCCCAATCAATGGTGTCTTGAATGGTACTGAGCGGTAAGCCCGTGGTATCCACATAATCTTGCTTCGGACACGCTTCCATCAAGCGGAAGCGGTTCATGAAGAACTCAAATGGGCGGTCTTCATCGGCAACGAGCT
>NZ_JAWOTA010000217.1:0-1240 GCF_033338635.1 Vibrio sp. Vb1755
CGCCTAGAGTTCGTTGAAGCGATTGAAGAACTTGCCTCTTATCTAGGTTTGGACGTTCCTCGCGAACAACGTAGTGGTGGCAGTGGTCAGTTCAAATCTGGACCGCAAGCAAGTAGCAGTGAAAAACGCAGCCTATACGATTTAATGGGTAGCATTGCCCAGTTTTACCGTAACCAACTCAAACAACCTTCGAGCAAGGTCGCGATTGAATACCTAAAAGACCGTGGTCTATCTGGTGAAATCGTTCAGAAATTTGGCATTGGTTACGTGGCTGACGAATGGGATTTAGTCCGTAAAAACTTCGGCCAGAATAAAGACAATCAAGACATGCTTGTCACTGGTGGCATGCTGATTGAAAACGACAAAGGCAACCGTTATGACCGCTTTCGTGGTCGTATTATGTTTCCAATTCGTGACCGTCGTGGTCGAGTAATTGGCTTTGGTGGTCGAGTACTTGGTGAAGGTACGCCAAAATATCTCAACTCACCGGAAACGCCAATATTCCATAAAGGCAAAGAGCTTTATGGCCTGTACGAAGTGTTACAAGCGCATCGTGAACCAGCACAAATTTTGGTGGTTGAAGGCTATATGGACGTTGTCGCTCTGGCTCAATACGGCGTAGATTATTCCGTCGCGTCGCTAGGCACCTCGACAACGGGCGATCATATTCAAATGTTGTTCCGCCAAACCAATACCGTTGTGTGTTGTTACGATGGCGACCGAGCTGGTAAAGAAGCGGCATGGCGAGCCTTAGAAAACGCACTTCAATTCCTCAAAACCGGGAACACATTGAAGTTCTTATTCTTACCTGATGGGGAAGACCCTGACAGCTACGTTCGTAAATACGGCAAAGCCGCGTTCGAGCAACAAATAGAACAAGCGACACCACTATCGAGCTACCTTTTTGACAACTTGATTGAGTTACACCAAATTAATTTGGGTAACAACGAAGGTAAGTCTGCGTTGAGAGCATACGCTAGCGCCTTGATTGACAAGATTCCTGACCCATACTTTCAGGAGTTGCTCGAAAAACTATTGGATGAGCGCACGGGGTTTGATAACCGCCTACGTCAGCCTCGTAAAAAGATAAGTGAAACTCGACCTCAACCGCACAAAGAGATCAAACGGACTCCTATGCGTGAGGTTATTGCTCTACTTATTCAAAATCCGAGCTATGCTCAAATGGTACCGGACCTTTCCTCAGTGAGAGACTTATCCATACCAGGCCTAAGTTTATTTG
>NZ_JAWOTA010000218.1:0-1238 GCF_033338635.1 Vibrio sp. Vb1755
TACTTCGCAATGGCGCGAGTGCTAAACAACGAATTTGGTCGTGAAGTTCTACCTGTAGGTAAAGCAAAAATCGCTCGTAAAGTTGAAGCAGTCGCAGCTTAAGCGTTAAATCGAACTCATTGAAAAAGCGGGCCAATAGGTCCGCTTTTTTATTTCATTGAATTTTATGAATCTTTTGGGCTTTCAAGTAGGAATATTCCGAATAAGACATTGTTGTGACCAAGAGCGAATTTTTTCTTCGAGAATGCTCCATTATTAAACTCCCCTATATAAAGAGTTTACAACTGATGAAAAATTACCTCTTGAATGTTTTTACGCTCGCTGTCGCGGTGATTTCATTTCCTATTTTGGCGCAAAATAGTGACCCATTGCCTTCGTGGAACGACGGTCAAACCAAACAAGCAATTATCCAATTTGTCAGTGATGTTACTGACGCTAACTCTCCCAATTTTGTTGCTCCTCAAGATCGTATTGCCACTTTTGATAACGACGGAACGTTATGGTCAGAAAAGCCGATGTACTTCCAAATCTTGTTTATGCTCGACCAAATTAAAGAGCAAGCGGCTAGCCACCCTGATTGGAAGACGACTAAACCATACTCACTAGTGTTAAGTGGACAGATAGATAAGCTGAGCTTAGAAGATGTTCTAACCATGGTGCAAAAAACGCATTCAGGAATGAGCAGCGATGAGTTCACTTCTATTGTACAGGCTTGGATAAGTACGGCTAAGCACCCCGTAACGGGCCGCCCATACACCGACATGGTGTATCAACCAATGTTAGAACTGTTGGATTATCTTGATAGCAATGGCTTTAAAAACTTCATTGTGTCTGGTGGTGGCAATGCCTTTATGCGAGCTTGGGCGACGGATGTCTACAACATCCCATCCGAGCGTATCATTGGTACTCGTCTATCTACAGAGTTCGTTAATGTTGATGGTAGTTACCAAGTTAAGCGCGTACCGGGCATTGAAGTGAATAACGACAAAGCGGAAAAACCTCAGCAAATTTATCAGCACATTGGTAAGCGCCCAATAGCTTCGTTTGGCAACTCAGATGGTGACCTACAAATGCTGCAATGGACGACGTCAGGTACTGGTCCTCGTTTAGCAATGTACGTTCATCACACGGATGACCAACGTGAGTGGAAATATGACCGCACCTCTAGCATTGGTAAGCTAGATAAAGGATTGGATGAAGCGAAAGCGAAAGGTTGGTTAATCGCTGATATGAAAAAC
>NZ_JAWOTA010000219.1:0-1236 GCF_033338635.1 Vibrio sp. Vb1755
CACAAAATGTCTGTATCCGAGAAATTGCGCTCGCGCCGACCAAGCAGCAACCATAATCTGGTGACAACTTAATTTCCCATATACTAAGCAAACGATTTGTTCTATATCAAAACGTTTGCTTTTTTTATATTATTAACTCATCGGATAACCTTATTCTTTACAAGCTTTATTTGAAATAACTCGCAAATTTGTTTAACTTTCAGTGATATCAAATACAGCACACATCACTTACATGAACGAACAAGAAATCAAGCCATCCCTTATCATTGTCGAAGACGATCCAAAACTACAAGATATGCTCGGTGAGTACTTTGTAGAACAAGGCTTCGACGTCCGCTGTATTGATAACGGCACCGACGCGCCGAACGCCATTTTAGACACTCAACCCGATTTGGTTTTGTTAGATTTGATGCTGCCGGGCCAAGACGGTTTGAGCGTTTGTCGTCAAATCCGCGAATGTTACAAAGGCAAAGTTCTGATGCTTACCGCAAGCGATGACGATTTTGATCACGTCGCTGCGCTTGAAATTGGCGCCGATGACTTTGTCACGAAACCTATTAAACCGCGCGTGTTACTTGCTCGTATCCGTATGTTATTGCGCAGGAAAGAAAGCACCGCTCCAGCGCCAGAAAACGGCTTACAAATTGGCGTGTTGTGTTTAAACCGACTACGTAAATCTTGTACTATGAACCAACAGCCTGTCGCATTAACCGACGGTGAGTTTGACTTGCTGTGGGTACTCGCCACTCATGCCGAGAAAACCTTGTCGCGTGAATGGCTCACCAAAACGTTACGCGGGATTGAGTACGACGGTACAGATAGAACCATTGACAACCGCATCGTAACGCTTAGAAAGAAATTGGGTGACGCGTCCTGCTCACCTCAAAAAATCATTACGGTACGCGGCAAAGGCTACCTACTAATGCCGGATGCATGGAACGCATAAATGAGAAGGATATATCTAGAGAGCTTTTTAGGTCTGATCATTCTTTTTCTCGCCAGTCTGAAAGGTTATGAGCTCATCGTGTATGAGCTCAATACTGATTATGACTACCTACTTCAAGAACACAGTTCGCAAGCTTTCTACGATTTACTCTCCCCTATCTATAAAGAAAAAGGGCTTGAATACACCAAAAGCGAGCTAGAAAAGTTTGCCACGGCAAGCCATCGATTGTTGCAACCTCACACCATGGATGAGCTCCCTCCTGAGGTGAAGGAAGTGTTCGATGAAGATCA
>NZ_JAWOTA010000220.1:0-1236 GCF_033338635.1 Vibrio sp. Vb1755
TTTGATACCACGAGTTAACGCTCTATCGATACGCGAATATTCAGTATCAATATAGCGATTGACTGCATCGTAGTAGTTTTTTGTAGTAACGAGCATTACCACAATGAATAGAACTAAAGGAAAGAAAACAACAAATGAGAGGCTAAATCGCCTTTGGTTAACCATTGAGTACCATTGTTTAAGTGTTCGCCTCTCATATGCATCGGCTTAAAGAGGCTGTTTATAGTTATTAATGAACATATTCACAAATTTTAATAAATATAGAATGCGGTGTCACTTCACTTGCCACAAATTGATACTTAATGCTGCCATATTGACAGAAACATGACCTTCATAATCAATTATTTCACACTTATCTAATAATTGATGCAAGTGTTTCGCATTCAAGCCTAACTGCCACAATGGTAGGTCAATCGTGCTTTCTTGTAGACCAATATTGACTGCAACAATGATCGTCTCTTCACCAAGCTGTCTTGCATAAGCAAATGCTCTTTCGTCGCAATAAAGCCATTGCATGCTGCCAGATTGTAGAGCTTTGAACTGTTTGCGAATTTCAATCCACTGTTGGTACAGGTGGAGCCAAGGCGAACCCTGAACTAAATGCCAAGGGAAACAACGTCTGTTATCTGGGTCAAAGCTTCCCTCAAGACCGACTTCACTACCATAATAAATGCATGGCGCACCGACATAAGTCATGAGTAAGGCCAACGCGATTTGCATTTTTTTCTCATCCCCATTCACCAAGGTGAGAAAACGTGCCGTGTCATGGCTATCAAGTTGATTGAGTTGTGAGAGCTGATTGGCAAAAGGAACTTTTGCTCTGGCTTCATCCAACCACGCTTTGAACTCAAAACCATCTATATCGATTGGGTCGTACGTGATGTCTTGATGCGCGATAAACGCTCGAACAGGGTGGGCAAAACCGTAGTAGTTCATCGCGCCGTCTTCTTGCTCCCCTTGCAGCCATTGAGTCGCTTCAAAAAAATGCTCACCTAACACATAAGCATTCGGATTAACGGATTTGGTCGCTTGGCGAAATGCTTTCACGTAGTGAGCGTTGTTTTTCGCCCCCTCCCCTTCACCTAGCATATGAATGACATCAAAACGCCAGCCATCCACGGAATATGGCGGCTTCAGCCAATGTTTGATAACCGATGCCTCACCTTGGTAGATATATTCTCTGACTTCGTGATTCTCATTATTCAATACCGGCAGATTGTCGATACCTTTCCAGCC
>NZ_JAWOTA010000221.1:0-1235 GCF_033338635.1 Vibrio sp. Vb1755
GCTCATCCTTCCCAGCATCGTTCAGAAGTGAATACTCCACTTTTCAAAGAAGCTCAAAAAATCGAAGGCGTGACATGCGTTGACTTGTACGGTGAGTACCCTCGTTTCAACATCAATATCGACCGAGAACAACAACGCCTTCGTGAACATGATGTGGTGATTTTCCAATTTCCGCTTTACTGGTACTCAACACCAGCGATTTTGAAAGAATGGCAAGATTTGGTGTTGGAATACGGCTTTGCATACGGCACCGAAGGAACCGAACTGCAAGGCAAAACCATGCTGTGCGTGCTTTCTGCCGGCGGCAAAGAAGAAGCCTACAAAGCCGAAGGCTACAACCATTTTACGATTCGGGAACTGCTCGCTCCTATCGAGCAAATGTCCGCACTCACGGGTATGCACTATATTGCGCCTCTTGCTTTGTTTGGTTTGCGTACCGCAGCCGAAGAAGGTCGTATCCCGCGCCATATTGAACGCTATAAAAAGCTCTTAACGGCACTGGTCGAAGACCGATTGGATGTCGAGGCCGCCGCTTCGCTCATTAAACTTAACAGTGCATTGCCGGAGCTCATCAAGGAGGCGTCATGACAGGAATATTCTTACAAGCCTTTGTGTACCTTGTAGCCGCCGTTATCGCGGTTCCGTTAGCAAAACGCTTAGGTTTAGGCTCTGTGTTGGGCTACTTAATTGCCGGCGTGGTGATTGGCCCAATCATCGGCCTAGTAGGCGAAGAGACCACAACCATCCAACATTTTGCGGAGTTTGGCGTTGTAATGATGCTGTTCCTTGTTGGTTTAGAACTCGAACCTAAAATGCTGTGGGCGATGCGTAATCGCTTGATGGGGTTAGGTGGCTTGCAAGTTGGCGGCACTGTCGCCGCGATTATGGGTATCGCCTTGTACTTTGAGCAGCCTTGGACGATTGCTCTAGCGATTGGCCTAATTTGCGCGCTGTCATCAACCGCCATTGTGCTGCAAACCTTTAGCGAAAAAGGGCTAACCAAAACAGAAGGTGGTAAAAACGCGTTTTCTGTTCTGCTCTTTCAAGATATCGCCGTTATCCCGATGTTGGCCTTTATTCCATTGTTGGCCCTGCCGGAGTTAGTCGAACAAGCACAAAATGCCGTTCAAACTGCTGCGCAGCATCATGACGATTTAAACCTCGTGGCCGATTTGCCGGGCTGGGCATACGGAATTGTCATCACTGCCTCGATTGCAATTGTTGTGGTTGGCGGG
>NZ_JAWOTA010000222.1:0-1235 GCF_033338635.1 Vibrio sp. Vb1755
TAAAATCCAATCATTGGTTGCAGCAATACTGGCTATATAGTGATTAAAGCGTGCCCATTCTTCAGGTTCTGCTTGCAGTGTTTGCATCTCTCCTCCACGCGTATGCATGGCGAGCAAAGCAGGATATTCGTCAGGTTCTCCGCGATATTGCTGGCCGCACAACACCGTTTCTGAACCATCATGCGCAAGATGACGAATGCTCAGCTTATGATCCGGCAACGGGACTTGATCAAGCAACGCGCCGTTTTGCGAAAGGTAGCTCAAGCGTGGCGTCATGCTGTGCAAAGTCAAAGGCTCACGGCCAGTAGTATGCACTCCACCCACACCAATCGCTAACGTGCCATCGGGCATCATGATCACTTCATGAGGCCCAATGCCGAATCCCGATAACTCAGCGATTTTTCGGTATTGGTTTTGAACATCGTAAACACCAATGATGCCTCGGCTAGTGCCTCTTTCGCCTTCCGTAGCGAAGAGATAAAGACCATCGTGAGAATAAACGCCGTGGCCGTAAAAATGGCGCTCCGGTTTTGCCAGTTCCAACTTGAGCATTTGCTCTGTTCGATAGTCGAACACCATAAAGAAAGTGCCAGGACGTCGACCAAAAACAACTGCGTGGCCATGCTGATTGGTCGCCACGCCATGTCCACGTTCAGGGATAGGTAACGTCGAAATAGGCATACCATGTTCATCAGCCACCACGGCAGCAAACTTATCTCGCCCGACAATGGAACAACCAATCAATGCGGGCTCTCGCTTTGTTGTCGCCGCACAACCAAACGGCAACACGGGAGTTGCCGCTCCTAACAATGCCGCTTTTAGAAGCGTTCGGCGGGTTTGATCAGTCACCATCGGTTGCATTAAACCCTATAACGACACCAAGCTCGATAGCCACCTCTTCATGGATGAGGTATTTAAGTTGTTCTAGCTTGTTGTATTGCGCGAGAACCAAACGATATCCGTCCACACTTTGTAGTGCAGAAAACAGGCTTTTATCTTCAGGCCAAGTCTCTAAAGCCATGTCAAACTGATACGTGACGCGATCCGCCAATTGCGTTTTACCTTGCGCCCTTAACAGCGCATCTAAACCTTTACCGTTCGCAAAATACAACTGATGCAAGCTTTCTAGGTTAGCTTTTAAGTTAGAGAGCGAGGTTTCTGAGCGCCAAGACTCCGAGAAGTAAGGACGAGGATGCCCTATCTTGGCTAGCGGACGACTGAGCTTTTTCATGCTG
>NZ_JAWOTA010000223.1:0-1232 GCF_033338635.1 Vibrio sp. Vb1755
CACCAAACTGAGTGATTTGATAGAAAGGAACGTTGCCAACGCCATTAACATTGACCAATGCTGCGCCACCTGAACTCGGAATACGAACCTGTTCAACAGTGCCAGCCAGTAGAACATTCGGGCTCGCTTGGCCTTCTTGAACTTCTACAGATACCGTGTATTTGCCCGGCTTTAAGCCAAGCTCTTCTGGATTGATTGAGAACTCAACGTCACCAGCGCCGTGAGCGCCAAGTGGTACGTTCGTCTTCTGACCGAACTGATCTTTCACAACTAAAGTCACTTGGTTTGAACCGTGACTCAGTTCGATTTTGCCGTTTTGCGCACCATCACCCAGTTCGAATTCTTTTGAATTCACGTAAACCGTTTGACCAACCAAACCGGCGGTCGATAGCACTTGCATGTTGTCGAGTAGCACCATGCTGTTTTGCATGACCTTCGACATGTTCTCGGTACTTTGAACTTGAGAGAACTGCGCCAACTGACCGACGTACTCTGTGCCATCTAACGGGTTTAACGGATCTTGGTTTTGAATTTGCGCCACCATCAAAGAGATGAACTCATTTTGAAGTGAAGACGCGCTGTTCTTATCCGTTGGGTTTGGCGCAATGCCACTGTTTTCTTTTGCTGCCGCTTTAACCGGAGCGTCCGACGATAATGCCGTGTACTGTGCAAGACTCATTAGCTACCCTGCCCTAAACGAAGCAAGCCTTGCTGCATGCTTTTCACATTTGCCAACACTTCCACGTTCGTTTCGAAGCTGCGAGTCGCTGACATCATGTCCGCCATTTCCGCAACCACGTCGATGTCTGGGTAGTAAACATAACCTTCGCCGTTAGCGAGTGGGTTATTTGGCTCAAAGCGTTTTTCCGCCTGACCTTTGTTTTGCACCACATCGACAATACGCACTTCAGCATTTGGGTAAATGCCGTTTTCTGTCGTCATTTGCGTTTTTTGATACACGGTAGCGAACACAGGTTTAAGTGCTTTGTAAGCATCATCTGGGTTTGCAGACACCGCATCCGCGTTCGCAAGGTTACTGGCAACCGTGTTTAGGCGAACGGTTTGCGCCGTCATCGCAGAGCCAGTAATCGAATAAATATCAGTGAATGACATAATTAACGTCCCTCAATCGCTTTCGCCAAGCCGTTAAATTTCATGTTGAGAAACGTCAGGCTAGTTTGAAAGTCCATGTTGTTTTGGGTGAATTTCGCTTGTTCAACACCAAGTTCCAC
>NZ_JAWOTA010000224.1:0-1232 GCF_033338635.1 Vibrio sp. Vb1755
TCACCGATGATGAGCACACCAGCGCTGTTGTAATCAGGTAGAATTGGTTTCATTGTTGGTCTCCAAAAATTAAATCGTGGTGAGTTTAGCACAGCCTTTTTCTAGGCTGAACCTTGAGCACTACTTCTACTTAGGCGAACCACTGGTTCCATGCTTGCTTCACCCATTCTCTTTCTGCAACAAACTTATCTTCAACCACATCTGCATCCAAATTAAGTAGGTTTCTGTGATGTATTTCGTTACGCATCGTCGTGTACGCGCGTATCAGTTGCATCGCTTGGTCTTCCTCCATGACACCTTGAGCAATTAGCGTTTCATATATTCGGACATTGTCACACCAACGCGTAAGCTTAGGTTTCTCGTGACTATAGTTAAGCACCAAATATTGAGCCAGAAATTCGATATCGGTAATACCACCGACGTCTTGCTTGATCATGAAGCGACCAGATTTCTTACCGCCTAAATGATCGCGCATTTTTTCACGCATCTCGACGACTTCTTTTTTCAACGTTTGCTCATCACGCGGTTTACACAACAGATCATGACGAGTGTTATGGAAAGCAATCGCCAATGGTTCATCACCATAAATCATGCGAGCGCGCACTAAAGCTTGATGCTCCCAAGTCCACGCATCTTGATGTTGATAATCATCAAACGCATCGGTTGGACTCACCAACAGGCCGGACGCCCCAGAAGGACGTAAGCGAGTGTCCACTTCGTATAGGATGCCTGATGCGGTGCGGGTTGAGAAAATATGGATGATGCGCTGTGCTAAACGAAGGTAGAACTGGCGGCCATCAATTTCCTTCTTCCCATCGGTGTATACATTAACTGGGCAGTCGTGCATAAAGACGATATCTAAGTCTGAGTTGTAGCCCAACTCCCATCCACCAACTTTGCCATAACCGATCACGGCAAAGCCTTTGCCTTCACGATCTTTCACGTGTGTTGGCTCGCCGTATTTTTCAGACACTTGAAGCCACGCTTGGCTGACCACCGCTTCAACAATGGCTTCTGCTAGATAAGTTAAGTGGTCACTTACTTTCATGACTGGCAGCACGCCAGCGATATCCGCTGCGGCAATACGCAGAATACAAATTTGCTTAAACTGACGCAACGCTTCCATTTGCTGCTCCATATCATCTTCGGGAATACGGGCAAGGAAATCGCGCAATTCAGTGCGATAGCTATCGAGTGGAATGGGGTTGTACAGCTGTTGAGGATCTATCAAC
>NZ_JAWOTA010000225.1:0-1232 GCF_033338635.1 Vibrio sp. Vb1755
GCCGATACCAACAGGAATAGTGTCACCTTTGTACCAAGGCGTTTTGTGACGAGACATTTTCCAATCACGAGTTGGCATATTAGCCTTACTTTCCTCGTCGATCTCGATGCCTGTGGAGTCACCAAAACCAAACATCATCATCCAGTTTGAAATTCGGTCGATCCCCAAGTCATAAGCAATTTGGTAGTAAAACGTATCAACAGACTCTTCAATGGATTTAATGACATCCACGCGGCCATGTCCCCAACGCAACCAGTCACGGAATGGACGAGTGTCTGAGTTAGGAATGCGCCAATAACCTGGGTCGTTGCGAGTAGTATTTGGCGTTATTACGCCTTCTTGCAACGCTGCGACAGCCATAAATGGCTTGATTGTTGAAGCTGGCGGATAAATACCTAGCGTCGTGCGGTTTACCAACGGGCGGTTTTTATCGTTCAACAAGTCGCGATAGGCTTTACCTGAAATGCCGTGGACAAAAGCGTTCGGGTCGTAACTTGGGCTAGACACCATAGCTAGCACCCCATTGTCACGAGGATCAAGCACGATAGCGCTGCCACGTCGACCATCCAAAAGCTGATGAACGTAAAGCTGCAAGTTGATATCGAGGTTTAAGACAATGTCTTTGCCCGGAACTGGCGGTACGTACTTTAACGTGCGAATCACGCGTCCTCGGCTGTTGACTTCCACTTCTTGGTAGCCAGCAGTGCCGTGCAGCAGATCTTCGTAGTATTTTTCGATGCCCAACTTACCGATGTCACGAGTCGCTTGGTAGTTGGCGTCTTTTTCTTCTCGAATCAAACGCTGCATGTCGCGGTCATTGATACGAGAAACATAGCCGATTACGTGCGTTAACACTTCCCCGTAAGGGTAGTAACGTTTGAGTGTGGCACTAATTTCAACACCAGGAAAACGGTATTGGTTGACGGAAAAGAGCGCGACCTGCTTTTCGTTCAGCTGGGTTAGCAATGGGACGGATTTGAATCGACGGGTACGCTTACGCTCACGATGGAAGCGTTCGATCTGTTCTGGTGTGATTTCCAGAATGGTTTGCAATTCTTGGATAGTAGCGTCGATGTCTTTGATTTTTTCTGGAGTCAGCTCCAAGTTAAAGACAGGACGGTTTTCGGCTAACAGGACACCATTTCGGTCGTAAATAAGACCGCGGTTTGGCGCAATAGGAACCACTTTGATGCGGTTGTCATTTGAACGGGTTTGATAATCTTGAAACTGGT
>NZ_JAWOTA010000226.1:0-1231 GCF_033338635.1 Vibrio sp. Vb1755
GTTATCGCGCCACAGGTGCTTAAATCAATAACACCTGCACTTGCCGGTCAAACTATCTCTTTGGTGAAAGACACCTCCATCGTTTCGCTAATTTCTATACAAGAAATGACTTTCGTTGGGACAGAGATGGCAAACTCATCAGGATATATCTTTGAAATTTGGCTGATTGTTGGCTTTTCTTACTTCTTGATTTGTTTCGGTCTGTCACTCATTTTTCGATATATTGAGAAAAAATCGGAATCTATTTCAAATTAACTCAATAGCACATGCAATTAGACACATTTGATTCTTCAAATTGGAACTGCATCCTGTTACATTGACTCAATGCTAAATTCTCGGCGTTTTTCATGGAGTTAAAGAAACAGTCTGACTACGAACAGTACATAAGACAGGACGGTCTTGGGGAATATTACGTAGTCATCAACCAATTCACTTTTCACAGTGTTTATCAGCCGATTTTTGATAAGCACCAACGCGTTATTGGAATGGAAGCCCTCCTTCGTATTCATGGCGCAGACGGCGTTCAAATTCGCCCAGACATTTTTCTCTCCAACGCAAGTATCGACCCTTACTTTCGCTTATGTGTTGAATTTTTATCCCGAGCCATGCACATCAGAAACTTCGCTCGTCACTTTGCCGGAACGCCGATTAAGCTCTTTCTCAATGTTATGCCTCAAACTCTACTCACGCTCACCAAAGACATGGGCTTTAAAGACAACGGCTTGCTTTACAAACGTCTTGCCGATTTGGGTATGACCCCGTCTGATGTGGTGTTTGAGGTTGTAGAAGAATCCTGCGGTGATACTGATTTACTGATTAAAGCCGTACAGTTAATGAGAGCGAATGGCTTTATCTTTGCCATCGATGATTTTGGCGCGCAACATTCCGACATTGCCCGAGTTCAGCAGCTTTGTCCTGACATAATTAAAATTGATCGCTCTTATCTACTCGATTATTGCGCTGGTGATACCTTTTCCATTCGAAGTGCGGTAGATCTAGCGGCAAACATGGGGGCCAAAGTGATTATCGAAGGGGTTGAAGAGAACAACCAGCTGCAAGCCATGCGTCAACTGGAACTCGATTATTATCAAGGGTTTTATCTCGGTAAACCAAGTGCAATTCATCACTGGACAGAATACGCAACCTGCCAATGCACGGTGCATTAAGCTTATCTCGTCATGCCGCATAAGCCACACAAACTATCCCAACAAAAAAGCGCCGAACACATGTC
>NZ_JAWOTA010000227.1:0-1230 GCF_033338635.1 Vibrio sp. Vb1755
TCGACGATCTTCTCTATGGCTGCCAAGCTGAACAATCAAACTGGCAACATGGAGAGTCATCATGCATTGGACGTTCAACCGACTCGTGTCTACGGGTCTTTTTCTTAGCGCCTCTATCACCCACACCGCGTTTGCAAACCAAGCCACCGATGCGATTGCCCCAGAGCAAAGTACTGGGCTTGAGCACAAACAACTGATCAAAGCCAAAGACTATATGGTGACAGCAGCGAACCCAATCGCCACCCAAGCTGGTGCTGATGTACTGGAGCAAGGCGGCAATGCCATTGATGCTATGGTGGCGGTACAACTGATGCTTGGCTTAGTCGAACCACAGTCTTCCGGCATTGGTGGCGGCGCATTTTTGGTGTATTGGGATGGCGAACAACAAAAGCTCACCACTTATGATGCTCGAGAAACTGCGCCCCTTGCTGCAACCCCAACACTGTTTTTGGACGACCAAGGCCAGCCGCTGCAATTTTATGATGCCGTTGTAGGTGGACGATCTGTCGCGACGCCGGGCACCGTCAAACTGTTGTGGGATACCCACCAAAAATACGGCAAGCTGGAATGGAAAAAGATCATTCAGCCAGTGATCAACTTGGCTGAGGAAGGTTTTGCCGTCAGTCCTCGTCTCGCCAGTTTGATTGCCAACGACGCCGAGCGTTTATCACGTTTTCCGACCACAAAAGCGTATTTCTTTAACGCCGATGGCTCACCAAAAGCCGAAAGCACACGATTAAAAAATCCAGAATACGCGCAAACCTTGCAAGCCATCGCCAAGCAAGGTGCTCAAGCCTTCTATCAAGGTGATATTGCCAAAGACATTATCGCAACCGTGCAAACAGCAGTGGGTAACCCGGGCGTATTGGCACAACAAGATTTTGATACTTACCGCATCAAACAGAGAGAGCCTGTTTGTGCGGCTTATCAAAGCTACGACATCTGCGGCATGGGGCCACCAAGCTCAGGCGCGCTAACTGTCGGGCAGATCTTGGCTATCACCGAGCAATATGATCTCAAAGGCTGGGGACCAGACAGCGCCAAATCTTGGCAGGTCATTGCGGACGCATCTGGTCTCGCGTTTGCTGATCGCGGTAAGTACATGGCCGATCAAGACTATGTACCCATGCCAACCGAAGGTTTGCTGGACAAAGACTATCTCAAACAACGTGCCGAGCTTATTCAGGTAGGCAAAACACTGACGAAAGTGGAAGCCGGTAACCCACCGTG
>NZ_JAWOTA010000228.1:0-1229 GCF_033338635.1 Vibrio sp. Vb1755
CAGCTAGGTAAAAAAAACTTTGGCAGCGAATATTATGAAAAATACTATAAGTTTTAATTTTCAATTGGTTATATACATTTTTTGATTTTATCTTAGTCAAAAATGGTCGTTTTGCTTACATCGCTTGTGAGAGATCTCGCACAAGGTGTCGAGCAAATGTCCGAATTGGCGTCGTTTTTATCCTGTTTAAGAATTTGCTCAAGATCACAACTCGACTTGTAGCCATAAAATTTGGCGATGGTGTTAGGTGGGATTTCCATTTCTCTGATAGCGAATTTTGCCCATTCATCGCGTGTCTTGTGCAAGATTTGGCGTAGCTTGATAGTGAAGTGGCTCATAAAAGCTTCCTTAGTTAGCTTGTCTTTACAAGGCAAGAATAAGGAGAGGGACAACACCAAGTTGATAGTATGCCGTTTAATATCAATACTATTTCGGCGTGATGAAGATTATGTCGGCAATACTGATATTATTTGAGCGTGAAACAATACTATCTTGTGGAGTAGCCAATGGCGCACATCGAAAAAGTACCGCAGAGACCAGGTTTTTCTTGGCGCTATCGTCGCATTGATGAGGTAGAGAAAGAGTACGACCTCCATTTTCACGATGATGTGTTTGAGTTGGTCATCCATCGACATTTCACTGGCAGTTTGCATATTGGTCATCACGAATTAGAAGTGACTCACAACCAAATGCTATTGATCGCGCCTGGTGTGCCTCATTCAATTCACTCCACATTGGTCGAAAGCAAGTGCGAGACTCATGTGATTTGGTTTAAGCGTGAGTGGATTGCCAATTTGATGTTCTATTGCGCAGAGCTTAGAAAGCTTGACCCGCTTTTAAAGGCGGCCAATAAAGGTGTGGTGTTTTCTGAACGGACAGCTCAGCACGTTGTGGATCTTCTGCATGAGCTCATGACGTTTCCTGCAATGGAGCAACTATCGAGATTTCTCCATGTTTTGTCTCTGATTGCTCACGATGAAGGAGCAAAAACACTGATGACTCACTCATACTTATCGATGAGTGAACACGAGCTACAGGAAAGAGAGCGCGTGGCAAGTGTTAACGCGTATCTCGAACAACACTTTGCAACTAAGGTGACGCTCGCAGACTTGGCGAACTACTTATCGCTGAGTGAAAGTGCGGTCACAAGATTGTTTCAAAAGCACTTTAAAGAGCCGTTTAGCCAACGTCTAATGAAATTGCGGATCAATCATGCCGCAGATTTGCTG
>NZ_JAWOTA010000229.1:0-1228 GCF_033338635.1 Vibrio sp. Vb1755
CAATGCGCTGCTGATTATGGTCGTAGTCAATTAAGCTCTTGCCGTATCCAGTCGAGTATTGAGCATATCCCCTAACTTTTCCCCAAATTGGAAACAACAAACCTATCTCAGCATAGCCTTTATGCGTTTTAAAATTCTCGCGCCCCAAGAACGTGAACTCGTAATCGTCCCATTTGTAGGCGCTTGTTAGCGCAAAATGCCCCATGTAATCTTCGATATCTGGGTTATCATCACCTTTAGGATCATTCGGAAAGGTTTTTTCGTCCTCAGGTATGCGCCACCAAGGTTGGATAGAGGCGACAAAATTGTCTTTCGCAAAGGTTAAGTTGGTATAAACGCGGTTCCAACTGCGCGATAGCTCTTGTCTTTGGCCATTTGATTCATGCTCAATACCGAAACCCAGCCAAGTTGAACCACCAAGCGGCTGCCAACTTGTAGGAGTGAAGTAAAACAGCTCAGGACGATAATTGGTTTCGCGAAACGGACGCGACGCATCCCCCGTGTATACCTGCCAGAACGATTTGAGCGTCATACCAAAAAACAGACCATCGCCGTCAAACAATAAATCGTCGTAGTTCATTGGTACTTTAAAGCTGATTTGAAACTCTGCCTCTTCCTTACGCAGTTCATCGCCGTATTTGGTGTCGGCATACGCACGTTTGTTTACGCGATCACTATAAGTAAACGGCAGAATGTAGTTAATTCGATGTGCAACCAAGCTAAAAGGCTCGAACGCGGTTTGCTTTTCTGATTCCAAACGTTTATCGATCAAGCTTTCTTGCGGTTCTTCTGGTTCTTTCGTTGTTGATTCGACAGACGCAGTGCTCGTGACGGTATCTAACTCACACAGCTTGCGAATGCTCTCGATTGTTTCTTCGCCATTGCTTTTTTTGATTGTTTCTAGCAAACATAAATCGTATGCGCTTGCGGTCTCTCCCATCGCCACCGGAGCTACTAATAAACTCAGTATCGATATCCCTGTCGCTTTTGAAGCCATCTGAAATCCTCAATAATCTTGATGTCAAACCAGACAATTCTAATTTTTATCGGTAAATCACTTGCCATAACGGAGTTAAGGTAATGTTAAATGTTGGCCGACTTTACGTCTTGGATTGATACGACAGATTTAAAAGATATCTGCTCACTATGAACAGAGCGCCAAAAAACAACCAAGAGTTGAGCATCATAAGTCCAAACCGAAAACAGCACGTTTTTATGATGCTCATGC
>NZ_JAWOTA010000230.1:0-1214 GCF_033338635.1 Vibrio sp. Vb1755
AACCCGGATGATCACCAAGGAAGGTTAAGGCAAGAACGAACATCAGGATTGGACCGACGATCCAGTTCATAACCAGAGACAGCGTGATGGCCTTTTTATCTCTCGTTACCGTTCCCAATAGACCGTAGTTCACCTTGGCGAGTGGTGGGTACATCATCAAAATCAAACCAATGGCGAGCGGTACGTTCGTACTACCAACGGACATTGCTTCGTTCCATTCTGCTACTTGCGGGTAGACTGCGCCTATCCCCACGCCGATGGCCATTGCGACAAAAATCCAGACCGTTAAGTAGCGGTCAAGAAAGCTCATTTTTTCACTGGCACGATTTAAAACGTCAGTCGTCATAGTGGTCTCTATTCGTTTATCGTCGAAAGGCGATGTATTAAGTTATAGTTTATCTTTGCGCGCGTGGATAGCGCGCAACGTGTCTTAGCTAAATAAACCGGAAAACTGAGCGTTAAACGCGTTCAGTTTTTCACGTTGAATACGGTAACAAACCTTTGGTGGGTTGGGTTCTGCACTGATAAACCCGGCCTGTTTTAGAATGCGTAAGTGTTCTGATACAGTCGATTGCGCTAAACCTAACTCAGAGACTAAATCGCTATTTAAGCAGCCGCCCATGGTGTCTAAAGTGTGAAGAATATGCAGAATGCGTAAGCGAGCAGGATGAGACAGCGCTTTCGCTTGAGCGGCGAGTGCTTGTTCTTTATCGAGTTGTTGTTGCGTGGTTTCAAAAGCAATTTGGCACGTTTCGCTGCATTTGTTGCTCATGAGCAGACCTTTATAGTTAATCGTCGAATTGCGATTAAGTGTACGTGTGCTTTTTCTAAGGCGCAACTGTTGAAAGGAGAATTGAAGATAAGCGACGTCAAAAAATGGGAAGGGATGATGTCTCGCAAATATTTGGCGGACTAACAAAGAATTCGGTCAAATGGCAGCAAGTAAAAAAGCAGAACTTAAAGATACGACGAATTGGGGGTGTGGTATCAGGAGCTAAGTTCTGCTTGGGGGGGTAGGTTGTGAGCAATTTTCTATATTTCCTGCTAGCCAAATCAGTATGGTGAAAAAAGGGGAGGTAAAAAAGAGAGTAGATTTTTTCGCTTTATTCCTGATAAGACCAAATAGGTGGGTTTTTCCTACAATATAGGGACGAAATGCTAGTAAAAGGGGAACAAAGTGTTTGGAAGTTTTCTTATTTTATTGCCGCCAAGTT
>NZ_JAWOTA010000231.1:0-1212 GCF_033338635.1 Vibrio sp. Vb1755
GGTCGACCACCTTAACCATCACTTTGTCGCTGCCCGGTACAACTTCTCCATGGCGTAAGAAGTACAGCGAACCGCCAGTACCTAAAAATTCATCGTGCGCAAACAGCGAATCCGATTCGGCGGCAAAGCCAACGATGTTAAGACGATCTTCACCGAACTTGGTGGTAGAACGTGTGCGATAGTCACCTTTGAAACCATATAGGCTGCGGTTGTAATCGTTGTTGTCAGTACCAGTTATACCTGTGTTGTAGTTCCCCCACAAAACGTTGGATTTGTCGTATTCAACGTTGAGATACACTTTGCCTTTGGTGTTGACCACTTTGTAGATGTTCGAGCTGTCACCGTAGTTGCCGTAATACATTTCATCGTCGTCTTCGAGAATGTCGAATACGCTGGATGAATCAGAGGCAAACGGGTGCTTAAACATGTCTCGCACGTCACTCTCTTTGGTATCAAAGTGGGTGGTGATTCGGAGTTTGTCACCAAACTTACCTTGGCCAAAATACGCTAAGCGACCTTGGTTATAGATATCATCTTGATATTGGTCATCAACCGCCAATGCTGCCGAATTACCTGTGACTTTGTTTTTACCAATGTAGAAATCCGCCAAACCCGCTTGTACCCAATATTCATCCGGAATACGCACGTACAGTTGGTAACGTCGCTCTTCACCGCTATCAAATACCACACGAGTTGGGAATAGATAGGCGTCGGCTGGCAAGTATTGTTCGGCGTAAAGCTCGCCCTCTTCTACGTCAAATTCATCTTCACCAATCACCACTTTGTCGACACCTTTTAGTCCCGTCCCCATAAACCTTGCCAGACCAGCCGAGGTAGGAATGTTGTGGCGCATCAACTGAGCTTTGCCAAGCTTACGGCTTTGATCTTCTTCACCATCATTCTTGTCGATGTCGACTTCAGAATCGGGTTCAACAAGATCGATCACGCCGACGCTTGTCACGTCCATGTTGCCGTCTTTATCAAACGCTTTTAAGCGAAACAGAAGCTGCGTGTTGGATTCAAATTGGTAGTCTTGATCGGTCTTGCCATCCCAAACGATGTTGAAATCGTTGGCAAATTGCTGACCTTCCACCACCGCCAGCGGAGACACCAAACCACGATCGCCACCGCGATACACTTCTAACTGGTAATGATCCACGTAGTAGCTGAAGTTGGTGGTGATAGCAAAACTCATCTCTTGCAGAGGTTTGC
>NZ_JAWOTA010000232.1:0-1211 GCF_033338635.1 Vibrio sp. Vb1755
ATGCTCAGCCTCATAGCCAGGCGGAGGAGTTTGCTAAAGTTCACGGCCCATCTGTATGTGGTATGGCGTTTCGTGTGAAAGACGCGACGGTTGCGCTTGAACATGCTATTCAAAACGGCGGCACAGAATACAAAACTGAAATTGGTCCGATGGAACTGAGTATCCCTGCCATTTACGGCATTGGTGAAAGCTTGCTTTATTTCGTTGACCGCTATGGCAAGCAGAGCATCTACGACGTCGATTTCCGTTTTTATGATGATGCAGACGATCGCTTAGCAAAATCAGACGTTGGCTTGTACGAGATAGACCATCTCACGCACAATGTTAAGCAAGGTAATATGGATGTGTGGTCTGGTTTTTATGAGCGCATCGGGAACTTCCGAGAAATTCGATACTTCGATATCGAAGGTAAACTGACAGGCCTTGTTAGCCGCGCAATGACAGCGCCGTGTGGCAAAATCCGCATTCCAATCAATGAATCCTCGGATGACAAATCGCAGATTGAAGAGTTTATCCGCGAATACAACGGGGAAGGTATTCAGCATATCGCTCTGACAACGGATGACATCTATCAAACGGTGCAAACGTTGCGTGACCGCGGTATGGACTTTATGCCAACGCCAGACACCTACTACGAGAAAGTCGATGAACGCGTTGAAGGCCATACTGAAGATGTCAGTAAACTTCGTGATTTGCAGATCTTGATTGATGGCGCGCCAATGAAAGACGGAATCTTGCTGCAAATCTTTACTCAGACTGTTATTGGCCCTGTGTTCTTTGAAATCATTCAGCGCAAAGGCAATGAAGGCTTTGGTGAAGGTAACTTCAAAGCGCTATTTGAATCGATTGAAGAAGATCAAATTCGCCGAGGAGTACTAAGCGATGCATAAATGGATCACATTTCCGCATCGGGAGGGAGTGTGCTCTAAACAAGCACATGCGGATTTCCCGGATGAGGCAATTTATGAACGTGAAGCTGGCCGAAGTGGGTTCTTCGGCCCTGCGGCACATTTTCATCATCAACATGCGCCAACCGGTTGGTGTGAGTGGGAAGGCGACTTACGCCCACGCGCTTTTGACTTCACCTTAGTGGATAAAGCCAGTCAGCTCTCTCCTTGGTCAGTACCGCACTTACTGCACAACGCTAACTGTAAAATACGTGTATGGCGCATGGATGAAAAGATGGATTTCTTGGTAAGAAATGCCGATGG
>NZ_JAWOTA010000233.1:0-1211 GCF_033338635.1 Vibrio sp. Vb1755
TGTATTCGTGACGACCTAAACGAAAATGCACCTCGTGCGATGGCTGTGTTGGACCCTGTTAAAGTTGTTATTGAGAACTTTGAAGAGGGCGCTGTAGAAAATCTAACGCTGGCTAACCATCCAAATAAACCTGAAATGGGTGAGCGTGAAGTTCCGTTTACTCGTGAAGTTTGGATCGAGCGAGAAGACTTCCGTGAAGAAGCGAACAAAAAGTACAAGCGTCTAGTTCTTGGTAAAGAAGTTCGTTTACGTGGTGCTTACGTGATCAAAGCTGAGCGTGTTGAAAAAGACGCGGAAGGCAACATCACAACGATTTACTGTACTTACGATCCTGAAACGCTAGGCAAAAACCCAGCAGATGGTCGTAAAGTTAAAGGCGTAATTCACTGGGTATCTGCGGATAAAGCGCTACCAGCAGAAATTCGCCTATACGATCGTTTGTTCACTGTTCCAAATCCTGCAGCAGCAGAAGACTTCGCTTCAACCATTAACCCTGATTCACTCGTTGTGATCAACGGTTTCGTTGAGCCAAGCCTGGCATCTGCAGAAGCAGAGCAAGGCTACCAGTTCGAGCGTATGGGTTACTTCTGTGCGGATTCTAAAGATTCAACTGCAAATAACCTAGTGTTCAACCGCACGGTTGGCCTACGTGATACATGGGCGAAAATTGAGAACCAATAATCTCAATCGTTACCTATAGAAAAATGCCAGCAATTGCTGGCATTTTTGTTTTTGGATTAAGCAAAACAAAAAGTACAGATACAAAAAACGCCAGCTTTAACTGGCGTTTATTTTTAATCTACAAGCAAATTATTTTGCAGGTTTGTGCGCATCTGGGTTTTCTTTGCAACCACCGTCACTGCATTTACCGTATAGGTATAAGCTGTGGTTTGTTAGCGTCACATTGTACTTAGCTGCGATTTCGCGTTGGCGCTCTTCAATGATGTCGTCAGAAAACTCAATTACTTCACCACAGTCTAGACATACTAGGTGGTCGTGGTGATGTTGAGTTGACAATTCGAAGACTGACTTGCCACCTTCAAAGTGGTGACGAGTAACAATACCTGCATCGTCGAATTGGTTTAGAACGCGATAAACAGTTGCTAGACCTATCTCTTCACCTAGATCAATCAGCTTTTTGTACAAATCTTCAGCACTGATGTGCTGGCAGTCTGGCTGCTGAAGTACTTCTAGAATTTTTAGCCTCGGAA
>NZ_JAWOTA010000234.1:0-1211 GCF_033338635.1 Vibrio sp. Vb1755
TCGTGGAAATTCAGTTACCAGTGTTTACAGGTACTGAAGACGTTTCTGAAGAAGACTACATTCAAGCATTCCGTGACGCTATTGAAGCGCACCACAATGTTCGCCTGATTGTGTTCTCTCACATCACATACAAGACCGGTACTGCGCTGCCAGCAAAGGCAATTTGTTCTCTTGCAAAAGAGCATCAAATTCCAACGTTAGTGGATGGTGCTCACACGGTGGGTATGTTCGATCTTGACCTACATGATCCGGATTGCGATTTCTACTCTGGTTCTGGCCATAAATGGCAGTGTGGCCCGGGCGCAACAGGCATTTTATACGTGCGCGACAACGGTAATCGTTTGAACGAATACTGGAGCGACCGTGAAAATCCATTGTGGTTGATCAACTCGTCGCTTTCTCATGCGGATTACTTAGGTAAGCAAATCCAAATGCAGTACATTGGTAACGACAACTACCCAGCTAAACAAGCGCTGGCTGATAGCTGTAAAATGTGGGATGAGATTGGTCGTGACCGAATCCAAGACCGCATTCTAACGTTGAGTGACCAATGTAAAACCTCACTCCAAGACGTGCTGCCACATGCGAAAATGTTCTCGCCAAATGTGGAAGGGCTGACGAGTGGATTAACGACGTTCAACCCATTTTATGATGTGACGAACGAAGAAATCCTGACTGAGTTCCGTGACCGTCTGCGTGAAGAATATGGCTACATCATCCGTACAACGAACTTCAAGCTGTACAAAGATGATGGACACGACACGTACGCGCTTCGTATCTCTACACACTTGTTCCATGATGAGCGAGATGTAGAAGGATTGGTCGAAGCGATGGCTGATCTGTACTACTCGTTCTAACGTCGTTGTTTATCACTCAAGCGCCCATTTATGGGCGCTTTGTTGAAGGGAAGGATATACACAATGTCAGTCAAAACACTTAAACGAACCATCACTGCAGTGGCGATTTTGGCCGCGTCCGTGATGTCTTCTTCGGCTTGGTCTAATGACCTTAAAGAAATCCGTGAACGTGGTGTGCTTCGTCATATCGGTGTGCCTTATGCCAATTTTGTTTCTTACATCGAGCAAGGTGAAATGCACACGCTGACAGGATTAGATGTCGATATCGTAAAAGGATTTGCGAGCTCGTTAGGTGTGCGATATGAGTACGTACCGGCTCAGTGGAGTGACATGGTCGGTAAGCTGACAGGTCAA
>NZ_JAWOTA010000235.1:0-1210 GCF_033338635.1 Vibrio sp. Vb1755
CGCTGTTTTTACGTGTCGATGCTTCTTTGGGTTCATTGTGCTGCAGGTAGTGCTGCCAGGTAGTGCGAATGTTTTCGTAATTGTATTGTCAGAAGTCTTTGCGATCTCGAAGGTAGTCTTTTTCAACTTCGTCGAGTAACGATTTGTACTGTTCAGGATCGCTGCCATACACCAAGCACAAAGTGGAGAAGTAACGCTGCAGGTCAAAACTGTGTTCGTCAATGTACTCGCCGAAATCGTAATAGTCGGGTCTGTCATCGGACTCAAACGCAAACATGTCGGCGGCACTGATGGCCATATCGGCGCCATCGTCTAAATAGTCGATCAGTAAAATAGTGGCGAAATTGTCAACGGCATCTTCCTCTTTCCCCAACACAGGGATGCTTTGATCCTCGATGTACGCATGCCCAGCTTCATGCAGCAAAGTGTGTAATAAGGTATCTAATGCACCAGTCTTTGGCGATTTTCCGTAGCGATCTTCATATTGGTTGTTGGAGAAGTAATTGAGCGACTCCAAGTAAAACGTATAAGGAATATGGATGGTGTGCGTGTCGGGATCGTACATAGGGCCATCTTCGCCGCCATAAATCAGAGTGAGCGGTTTACGAAAAGGGAAGTAGGCTTGAGAAAGTCGAACAAAAATCGGGTTCACATCGCTGCTTTGAATGGATTGCTCGGCAAGTTTGTCATGGGTTGTTTCTGCGGGTATGTACTCGATACGAATATTGTTCGCCGCGTTGGCAGAAGCGGCACAGAGTAATAGCGCAGGGAGAAGCGATTGAATTTTCATGTTGAGCTCTTGTTATTTGAATGGCTTGCATAAAAATTATACATGTTTTTGGCGAATGAATAATCGGGATTGGCGTTTGTCACTCTGCGCCAATTCGTTTTATAGTTCGCCTAAAGGAGATCACTATGCCTAATCCACTGTTGTTACAACCCCGAATCCAATAGGCGTTGTTGACTGAGAACGCAGCAACAGCGCCACGAGAAATCGTTCCGTGGCAAAATTTTACTCTCTATTGAAGAGGCAAATGCCATGACTAAACATTGGTCTAAAGTTCAGTATCTGCACCAAGTGGTGCAAAACGCCAACATCTATATTAAAGGTACTCACAGTTATTACAGCGATTGCTGGGATAATGGTTTTGAGCAATCCGTCGTTCGTTATCTGCTGGGGGATGAAATCAGCAAGCAGTGGCAACCCCGT
>NZ_JAWOTA010000236.1:0-1210 GCF_033338635.1 Vibrio sp. Vb1755
TCCTGACGTATTGTGTGGTGTTGATGAAACAAGACTCGCACCATTCACAGAAAGTCGGTATGTGGCTTGGGATGGCGCTGGCTTGCCAGATTACGCTTGGTATTAGCAACGTGGTGTTTCAGTTACCGATTTACATCGCAGTGGCTCATAACCTGGGTGCTGCAATCATGTTGAGCCTGATTTGTGTAAGTCAGTTTTATTTGTGGCAAGGAAAAGCCGATTGGAATTATGCAGTGAAAGGAGTTCGCTATGAGTAAAGAAATTGCGTTAACACTCGATAGTCGAAAGCGTCTCGGCTCAACGTACTTAAAACTGACTAAACCTAAAGTTGTCGCGCTAATGTTAGTCACCGCCATTGTCGGCATGAGCTTGGCTCCGGTCACTGATTTTCCTTGGATTCAAGCATCCATCGGATTGATTGGAATAGGACTAATGGCTGGTTCTGCCGCGGCATTTAATCATCTTATTGACCGCAGAATTGATGCAAGAATGGCTCGTACTCATACGCGTCCTTTACCGTCGGGAGATACCAATCCCTTGTCGGTTGCGATTTTTGCCGTGGCAATAGGCGTGGTTGGTTTTGTACTCCTATATGCTTGGGTAAACGCGCTCACAGCGTGGATGACGTTTTTGAGTTTACTGGGCTATGCGGTGGTTTACACCATGTATTTGAAGCGAGCAACGCCGCAAAATATTGTGATTGCTGGCATTGCCGGTGCGATGCCGCCACTCTTAGGTTGGACAGCGGTGACGGGTGAGCTGCATGGGAACGCTTGGCTATTGGTGATGATTATCTTCATCTGGACGCCTCCGCATTTCTGGGCTCTCGCGATACATCGAGTGGAAGATTACCGCAAGGTCGACATTCCTATGCTGCCGGTAACCCATGGCATTGAATACACCAAAACATCGATCTTACTTTACACGGTATTGCTCACATTGGTGTGCGTGATGCCTGTATTGGTGGGGATGGTCGGTTTTATCTATCTCTTTTCAGCATTGCTGCTAAATGCGGGTTTCATTTATCACGCGTGGAAACTCAAGTTTGCACCCGAGCCTAATAGCGCAATAGACACATCTAATTTCTCCATTTATCATCTGTTGGCGCTGTTTGTTGCGCTCCTAGCCGATCACTATATTGCAATGGTGTTGCAGTAAGCGAATAACTTAATGGTATATCTGCTAATAAAAAACGCCGCGAAAAGTGCGG
>NZ_JAWOTA010000237.1:0-1209 GCF_033338635.1 Vibrio sp. Vb1755
TAGCGCATCAACAGGCCCATTACCGACCGCCGCTTCACACATTTCCGCATCACCACATTGCATCTTGATGCTGGTGGTTGCCATCACGCTGCCCGATTGCACGCTTAGGTAATTCAACTTGTAGAAGTCATCTTCTTCACGCAAGTTCGAGAAGTGCATTAGCGCTTCCAAATCGTAATCAAACACTTGGCCTTTACGGTCGGCCAGTTTCAAGAAGTCGGCGTACAGTGCGTCTAGGTTGTACTCATCTTCTTTATAACCCATGGAATCCATGTGGCTCTTCACCGCCGCTCGGCCGCTACGACTGGTTAGGTTAAGTGCTTGGTTCTTAAGACCAATCGACTCAGGTGTCATGATCTCGTAAGTGTTCTTGTTCTTTAACATGCCGTCTTGGTGGATACCTGAAGAATGGCTGAATGCATTGGCACCCACGACCGCTTTGTTGCTTTGGATCGGCATGTTGCACAGTTGACTCACTAACTTGCTAGTACGATGGATTTCTTCGTGCTTGATCCCCGTGCTTACGCCCAGAAGCTCTTGACGCGTCTTGATGATCATCGCGATCTCTTCTAGTGAGCAGTTACCCGCACGCTCGCCGATACCATTGATGGTGCCTTCAATTTGGCGAGCACCGGCTTGTACTGCTGCAATTGAGTTTGCGACCGACATGCCCAAGTCATCATGACAGTGCACAGAAATGATGGCCTTGTCGATGTTCGGCACGCGGTTGAAAAGCGTTTGGATGATGCCACCGAACTCGCTTGGCACTGTGTAGCCAACGGTATCGGGAATGTTGATGGTGCTTGCGCCAGCATCAATTGCGGCTTCAACCATGCGACATAGATTGTCGATTGGTGTTCGGCCTGCGTCTTCACAAGAAAATTCGACATCATCGGTGTAGTTACGCGCGTGTTTAACGGCGTTGACCGCCATTTCAAGTACGTCATCGTAACTGCGGCGTAGCTTGTCTTGAACGTGAATCGTGGAAGTGGCTAGAAAAGTGTGGATACGGAATTGGTCAGCAACTTTTAGCGCTTCAGCTGCGGCATCGATGTCTTTCGCAACGGCACGCGAAAGGGCACAAACTCGGCTATTTTTGATGTGTTTTGCAATAGTTTGTACGGACTCGAAATCGCCAGGGGAAGAGATAGGAAAACCGGCTTCGATAACATCAACGCCCAGCCTTTCAAGCGCATAGGCAATCTGCAG
>NZ_JAWOTA010000238.1:0-1206 GCF_033338635.1 Vibrio sp. Vb1755
CTTGCTTGATGGTGTTGTTACCCGCCGCAGAAAGCAGTGTTGGGAACCAGTCTTCACCCGCAAAGATGTCGTTTAACTTCGTATTTGGTGCAATGTGTCCAGGCCAACGAACCATTGCTGGTACGCGGAAGCCACCTTCCCAACCTGTGTTTTTCTCACCACGGAAAGGACCAAATGCTGCATCAGGCCAGGTCGCGTTCATCGGGCCATTATCGGTGGTGTAAATCACGATGGTGTTGTCGGCCACTTTCAGATCATCCAGTTTATCTAGCAACTCACCAACCATGTTGTCGTGCTCTACCATACCATCTGCGTATTCACCCAAACCTGTTGTACGGTTTTCTTCTTTCACATGCGTCCAAATGTGCATGCGTGTTGCGTTGTACCACAAGAAGAACGGCTTGTTCGCTTTAACTTGACGCTCCATGAAATTCATTGCCGCGTCTAGCGTTTCTTGGTCGACCGTTTCCATGCGCTTACGCGTCAAAGGACCTGTGTCTTCAATTTTGCCATCTGCATAAGAATGGATTACGCCACGCGGGCCAAAGTTTTTGCGGAACGCAGGATCTTTCGGGTAATCAGGGTTATCAGGCTCTTCTTCCGCGTTCAAGTGGTAAAGGTTACCCATGAACTCATCAAAACCGTGGTTTGTTGGCAACATTTCATCTTTGTCACCAAGGTGGTTTTTACCAAATTGGCCTGTCGCGTAGCCCATATCTTTAAGTGCCGTCGCCATTGTAATGTCTTGCGGCTGAAGACCTTGCTCTGCACCCGGTAGGCCGACTTTCGTCAAACCAGTACGGATTGGCATTTGACCAGTAATGAAAGTACTACGGCCCGCAGTACAAGATTGCTGCGCGTAGTACGCAGTGAAAAGCGCACCTTCTTGCGCAATTCTGTCGATGTTTGGTGTGTTGTAGCCAAGCATGCCTTGGTTGTAAGCAGAGATGTTACCGTAGCCGATGTCATCACCCATGATAACCAACATGTTGGGTTTAGAAGCTGCTTGTGCGGCAATCGGAGCTGCCGTTGCAAGCATCGTGAGTACTAGAGTATTTTTGCGAAAGTTCACGTTTTTTATTCCTTCACGTTAAAAACTTTCTTTATGGTATGCCTGCTGAAAAAACGATTGAAGTTATACAAGATATAACCAAATCTCATCTCAATTGGCATAGCGTTGCAATAGCAATGAAGTTTGTGCCGGAC
>NZ_JAWOTA010000239.1:0-1204 GCF_033338635.1 Vibrio sp. Vb1755
AGGTTTGGCAGCTTCGCCAATCAAAATCTATCTTGATGGTACGGCTGGCCAGTCGTTTGGTGTTTGGAATGCGGGCGGCGTAGAGCTTTACCTCACTGGTGATGCGAACGACTACGTAGGCAAAGGCATGGCAGGCGGTAAGATCGCGATTAAACCTCACCTAGGCACTGCATTTAAATGTAACGAAGCCACCATTATCGGTAACACATGTTTGTACGGCGCGACAGGAGGCAAACTGTTTGCTGCGGGTAAAGCGGGAGAGCGTTTTGGTGTTCGTAACTCTGGCACCATCGCCGTCATAGAAGGTGCTGGCGATAACGCTTGTGAATACATGACTGGCGGCATTGTGGCTATTCTTGGCGCCACAGGTGTGAACTTCGGCGCTGGTATGACGGGCGGTTTTGCTTACGTGTTGGATGAAAATCAAGACTTCCAAGGTCGTGTAAACAACGAATCGGTGGAAGCCATTTCACTGTCGGATCTATACATCCACCAAGAGCACTTGCGCGGCCTAATTGCGGAGCATCTCGAAGAGACTGGCTCTAGCCATGCAGAACATATTTTGGCGAACTTTGACGAATGGATTCCGAAGTTCTATTTGGTGAAACCTCAAGCGGCTGACTTAAACACGCTACTTGGTCACCAAAGCCGCAGCGCTGCTGAACTGCGCGTTCAAGCCCAATAAATCATGGAGGATGTTTGAATCATGAGTCAGAACGTTTACCAATTTATCGATGTTCAACGCGTAGATCCGGCGAAAAAACCAATTAAGATTCGTAAGATTGAGTTTGTTGAAATCTACGAGCCGTTCACGAAACAACAAGCAACGGCGCAAGCCGATCGCTGTTTGGATTGCGGTAACCCATATTGTGAATGGAAGTGCCCCGTCCATAACTACATTCCCCAGTGGCTAAAACTGGCGAATGAAGGCCGAATTTTAGAAGCCGTGGAACTTTCACACCAAACCAACAGCTTGCCTGAAGTGTGTGGCCGTGTGTGTCCGCAAGACCGTTTGTGTGAGGGTTCGTGCACACTAAATGATGATTTTGGTGCAGTCACGATAGGTAACATTGAAAAGTACATCACCGACAAAGCCTTTGAAATGGGCTGGAAGCCTGACATGTCCAAAGTGGAGTGGACGGATAAAAAGGTGGCAATCATCGGCGCTGGCCCTGCTGGTTTGGCAGCAGCAGACATTTTAGTT
>NZ_JAWOTA010000240.1:0-1204 GCF_033338635.1 Vibrio sp. Vb1755
GAAGAAAAAGCGATTAAATCGGCTTACGATAAGATTAAGGGCAGTGCGGTAAACCCAGTACTTCGTGAAGGCAACTCTGACCGTCGTGCGCCACTTTCTGTTAAGAACTATGCAAAGAAAAACCCACACTCAATGGGCGCATGGTCATCAGACTCTAAATCCCATGTATCAAGCATGGCGGGTGACGATTTCTTTGGTAGCGAGAAATCAACAACCATTTCTGGCGCAACAGAAGTAAAAATCGAGTTTGTTGGCGCAGATGGCTCTGTAAAAGAGCTAAAATCTGCTTTCCCACTGTTAGACAAAGAAGTTATTGATAGCTCTGTACTGAAGAAAAAAGCATTGGTTGAGTTCTTCGAAAAAGAAATCGCAGATGCGAAAGAGCAAGACGTACTGCTTTCTCTACACATGAAAGCGACGATGATGAAGGTTTCTGACCCGGTTATCTTCGGTCACGCTGTAAAAGTGTACTACAAAGACGTTTTTGCTAAATACGGTAAGTTATTCGAAGAGCTTGGCGTTGATGTAAATAATGGTCTTGGTGATGTTTACTCGAAAATCGAGTCACTACCAGCAGCACAAAAAGAAGAGATTGAAGCGGCAATTCAGGCGGTTTACCAAACTCAGCCTGAACTTGCGATGGTTGATTCGGATCGTGGCATCACGAACCTGCATGTCCCAAGCGACATCATTGTCGATGCATCTATGCCAGCAATGTTGCGTTCTTCTGGCCAAATGTGGGGTCCTGACGGCAAGCAAAAAGATACTAAAGCGATGATCCCAGATCGCTGCTATGCAGGTATCTACCAAGCAGTTATCGATTTCTGTAAAGAGCACGGCGCATTTGACCCGACAACAATGGGCAGCGTACCAAACGTGGGTTTGATGGCTCAAAAAGCAGAAGAGTACGGTTCTCACGATAAGACGTTTATCCTAGATGCAGCAGGTACAGTACGTGTTGTTGATGCTTCTGGCGCAGTGCTGCTTGAACAGGCGGTAGAAGAGGGTGACATCTTCCGTATGTGTCAGGTAAAAGACGCGCCAATTCAAGATTGGGTCAAACTTGCAGTAACTCGCGCACGTGCGACAGGCGTTCCAGCTGTATTTTGGCTAGATGACAACCGCGCACACGATGCAGAGCTTATTAAAAAGGTCAATGCATACCTGCCAGATCACGATACGACAGGCCTAGAAATTAAGATTC
>NZ_JAWOTA010000241.1:0-1203 GCF_033338635.1 Vibrio sp. Vb1755
CAAAGAAAAAGCCAGCACCGCGCAAACCGATGGCAACCATTCAGCCGGCCTCCACCAAATAGTAACTGTAGTAGCTATCACCTCTCTCTAGCTAACAGATGAGATAGAAAGCAGAAAGTCCTTACCAACTTTCTGCTTTTTTACATCTAACAATGATCAAGATCAGCCAAAACCTTCCTTTACTTCAGTGAGTTAACATCAATTTACGCAGTCCGTCGAAAAAACAACGTAAACAATTTGTAAACAGTTTGCGTCCTCATTCTTTGCCGCTAGTTTTATTCATTCCTGTTTAAAGGAGTATCGAACAGGGACAAAAATTCCAAACAAAGACATGAGGTCACAAATGGAAACACGCTTTAATCGCCTATTTGCCGCTATGTTGGCTGTGGGCCTTGCACCTGCCGTCTCGGCGTTTGATCCGCTCTATTCAGAACAATGGCATCTCGACAACACTGGCCAAACTGCATTCGCAGCAAACCCTGCTGTTGCGGGTAATGACTTAAACACCAAACTTACGCAAGCCATGGGCATTGCCGGTATTGGCGTTAAAGTTGCGGTCATTGATTCTGGTGTGCAGATCGATCACCCAGACCTTGCAGGTAACGTAGTCACAGGTAGCAGAAACTTCGTTGAAGACTCTTTATTCCCATCCAGTTATCCCGTAGACACCAACGGCCACGGTACTGCCGTTGCTGGTTTGATTAGTGCGGTAGGTAACAATGGTGAAGGTGGTCGCGGCGTTGCTTCTCGCTCTTCGCTTGTTGGTTTTAACTGGCTTGCAAACCAAACATTAGAAGGTTGGTTAATTTCTCACGGTATGGACCCAGCGACGCGAGATGTACGCGTATTTAACCAAAGCTATGGCTTTAGTCCGATCAACCCAATCGCGTTTGATGAGAATGACCCACAGTTCAAGCTTGAAATGGATGTCATGCAGAACGTCAGCGAAACGAACGCTTGGGGCCGCGGTGCACTGTTTGTCAAGTCTGCGGGTAATGGTTACCGCTATTTCAACACTGGACGATTCTTCGTTCTTCCTAGCGATTTCTTCGCGGGAGGCGGAAACCAAAGTTTACCAATGCACAACTCGGCGCAATCTTACGACAACTCTAGCTACTTCAACCTTGTCACCAGCGCGCTACGCGCAGATGGCACCCGAGCAAGTTACTCTTCTGTTGGCGCTAACGTGTGGGTTGCCGCGCC
>NZ_JAWOTA010000242.1:0-1202 GCF_033338635.1 Vibrio sp. Vb1755
AGATATCGCGTGGATCTTCTAAATAGCGGTTCAACGCTGCCTGCCCAAACGCGATGTCTTCTGGCTCCAGCTCGATGCTCTCTTCTCGGTTCAAGTTGATTGCGCGGCGCAGTACCTGCTCTCCAACTTGATCAAACGGTTTGATGTCACGGTGACGAAACAAATGCTCAGACACAGACTCACGAGTCGGAGCTGCTAGGGTGGAAGGAATGAACGGGCTATCCCCTTCAAGATTTAGCAAAACAGGCTCGCCTGATTCCATTTTTGCCACTGAACAGTTTGCAGTGCCATAGTCAAAGCCAATATACATGAGTCCTCCCACTGACGAAAAAAAGGTCGGCAATGCTAACTCAATGGCACATGAATTACTACTCAAACGGTAGAGCGATTCTCGCTTATTCGCTTTCGGACGTTTCTTTTTTCATGGCAGGTAACACGACGGCTAACAATAACGCTAATAAAAGAAAAGCAGGCGTGAGTTTCAATCCTTGCCAAATTGAGTACGTGTCGTGAAACAGCCAAAAAATTCCTATCGTTAACAAGTAAGCAAAATAGCTGCTGAACACTAAACTCATGGCGACAAAACGCGTGCGATTGATGATGAGGATTCGCACTAAATATTGGCTGAGTAAACTCGCGCAGTGCATCGCCAATTGCCAGTTAATGATAAAAAAAGCCAGAGAAACAAATCCAGCTACCAGCATGGCGTCGTGCGTACTAACAATAAAGTAGCTGCCGAAACGGCTCATCATAACAGGATAATTGCCTTCGTAGACGATGGACCAAGAGATCGCATTCGCCACTGCAATATAATTGGCAAAATAGGCAATAGCATAGAAAGTTGTGCGGGAACTAAAAGGTTGAAATACATCCGCACAATAGCCGCGCCATTCTTCTTGATTAGCGGTGGGGCCAACCCAATTGCGTTTGTGGTCTGGGAGTCGCTCGGCAAATGCAGGGCCATTTCGAAACAGTAGCCAGAAAATATACAGCGCCAATGCAATCAACAGTATCGTCAACATACTCCCCCCTTAGAAATGTCTGTGCCACTGCCGTTGCTATTGAGGTCGTAAACTGCACTTCCCTAATTGTCATCGTCATCGCTAACGTCACACATGGTTTAGCGCGTATTTAAGCCTTTCTGAGCAATTAGAATTGCGATGATTTTTCTATCTTATATGTTTACTCAGCGAGTAATGTTC
>NZ_JAWOTA010000243.1:0-1201 GCF_033338635.1 Vibrio sp. Vb1755
CATAGAATAACTGTCCATGCAATAACAAGGATTCAACATGAAAAGTCGCATTGAACAGGCGCTAGCAAGCGCTCCTGAAGCACTTTCAAAACAACTTGCTCCTATCGTCCTAGCCGACGATTTTGAGGCTACTCTTTCAGCGCAGCAGTTTGAGCAATTGCTTTCAGCTACCAGCCTATCAGATAAAGAGCTGCGTGTTGCTCTACTTCCTTTTGCCGCTGCATATTCTTACGCTCCTATTTCTGAGTTCTATGTTGGTGCAATTGTTCGAGGCTTGTCTGGCCGTCTGTACTTTGGTGCAAACATGGAGTTCTTTGGTGTTCAGTTAGGCCAAACTGTTCACGCAGAACAATCTGCAATTAGCCACGCTTGGATGAAAGGCGAACACGGTGTCAAAGACATCACCATCAACTTTAGCCCTTGTGGTCACTGCCGCCAGTTTATGAACGAACTGTCGACTGCTAAAGAGTTGAAAGTTCAGCTACCTGAGCGCGACGAAAAGTCATTACATGAATACTTACCAGAAGCCTTCGGTCCAGCAGACCTTGGTATTGAGTCTGGTTTGATGACCGAAGTAAAACACCAATTTGTGTGTGATGATGAAGACGCATTGATTCAACAAGCCGTCGAAGCGATGAACATGAGCCATGCGCCGTATACCAATAACCTCAGTGGTTTGGCATTAGAGCTCGCGAACGGTCGTGTGTTTAAAGGTGCTTATGCAGAAAACGCCGCATTTAACCCAAGCCTTCCACCGCTACAAGTAGCATTGATTCAAGTGTTGTTGGCAGGCGAAACCTTCGACAGCATTAAGGCTGCCGCTCTAGTGGAAAACTCTAAGGGGAAAATCAGTCACCTAGCAGACACACAGTCTACGTTAGAAGCGCTAAACCCAGATATTCCCGTCAGTTTTGTTAACGTATAAAATTCACTAATATGTCATTAAAAGCTCTACAACATGTAGAGCTTTTTTATTGACAAAAAACCACAAGCAAACGTTTGCTTCGCAATGAAAAATCAGTATGATCCCCTGCAATTTCTGTCTCATCACTTTATTTTGTAAGGGAACACTATGTTCGGTACTGCAACCAGCGCAAATGCTACCCGTGTATTACTATTAGGCTCTGGTGAGCTTGGTAAAGAAGTGGCAATTGAATGCCAACGACTAGGTCTAGAAGTGATTGCTTGTGACCGTTATGCA
>NZ_JAWOTA010000244.1:0-1200 GCF_033338635.1 Vibrio sp. Vb1755
ACTTCATCGCTGCTATCAATAAAATCCAGCCGTGAGGCGCAGTTGTAAATCGTCACTACTTCTGGCTGATGCATAGCAAGTTCCACCACCCCATGACGCACTTGTTCTAACGTCAGAGAAGGATGGTTATAACAAAACTGAACCTCATCACCGAGGCACCACGGCCTATCGAAACTCATGCTTCCATCGGCGTGAAGTTCTGTGACGGTACAAACTTCCTTGCGCCCCAACGTTTCTCGATACAACGGGAAACTGAGTAATTGGTTAATCGTCACGTCGTGCCCGTCGGCAAGATAATGCTTATAAACATCGAGGGCTTTACGCTCTCCTAAGCAATACAAGCGCGTGCCTTTCGCATGCGTCACTTTGTGCGGCATGCCGATTGGGTTCCACTCGGAATACGCGTCTGTCCAAGTTTTCAAAGTATCACTGTGCAAAGCCACTGCCACTACGGCGTTGTCGTATGTCTGGTTTTGATAGAGCACCCAACAGCCGTCTTCTATGGTCTGCGCTAATCCACCAGACACTCGCACGTTTTCGGTCGCAAAAGTTTGATACAAAGGATAATCACGACGTTCGATTTGCACGGCAAAACTGATGATGACTTGAGAGTTGCTTTGTAACTGCAGCGAACGTTTGAGCTCGCCACCGTCTATATCGGGAGAGAAAGAATACGCTTGGACGGCAGACGTTAGCGTGGTTTGGCCAAACTCAATCAGGTTGATGAGGCAGCCAGAGGTAAAAATGTCGCCATCCAAAATTACATTGCGAGTACTGTGACCGATGACATGAGCATTGGGCAACATCGACAAAACCGCTTTGGCGAGTGCAGCCGCACATTCTCGCGATTGCGTAGACAAAATTTGCACCAAATACTGTTTATCTGGGTGCAACTGAGAAGTGACTAAAAAGTCATTAAGCTGACTTACATCGTGGACCCGTTTGGAAAAAGCTCGCATGTACCCTACTACTGCCGTAACACTATTTTCACCACGATGAGTGGCGTCGTTATTTTTACTTTAGGCTTAGTAATTTACGTTTCTTTTTGATGCTTTTCTAGGCACAAAATGACTTTAGAATGGATTAATGCGAAAGCAATTAAAAAAGTGTGAGTAACGGCTGCAAACTATTGATTTCAATGTCAGGTAACGTACGTGTTCTTGAATGATTAATGACATTTCTATTCATATCATTAAACCA
>NZ_JAWOTA010000245.1:0-1199 GCF_033338635.1 Vibrio sp. Vb1755
AAATGGTAACAGCGCGATCCTTAAGTAAGATTTAAAAGTCAATTTAGCCCGTCACGCTGATGACTTTAAGAAGCCCCGCTCAACGAGCGGGGCTTTTTTGTATCCAAACCAACATTGTTTAGATACTAAAAACTTGGGCAAGATTATAAAAACTTGATAGCCGCAAAACACTCTACTTCTTTGCTCAAAGTCTAGATACAAAAAAACCGCTGAGAGTTCAGCGGTTTTTGTTTTCGATTCTCAATCAGCCTTATGGCATCTCGTCGAATTCTGCGCCTTCTTTCTCTACTTGCGGTGGCATCAAGTGCTCTTTCTGGATACCCAGTTTTAGAGCAAGTGCAGATGCTACGTAGATAGAAGAGTAAGTACCAACCGTGATACCCAACAACAGTGCCGTTGCAAAGCCGTGGATCATTGCCCCGCCCTGTACAAACAGTGCAATAACTACGAACAACGTTGTACCAGAAGTAATCAACGTACGGCTCAATGTTTGTGTAATCGAAGCATCCATGATGTCCGCTGGATCACCTTTACGCATCTTGCGGAAATTTTCACGAATACGGTCGAATACTACGATGGTATCGTTGAGCGAGTAACCAACAACCGTTAGCAACGCAGCCACGATAGTTAGGTCCACTTCAATCTGTAGGAATGAGAATACACCCAGCGTGATAATAATATCGTGCGCCAACGCCATTACAGCACCAGCCGCTAGACGCCATTCAAATCGCATTGATACGTAAATCAGGATACAGATGAGCGACACAAGGATCGCCAGACCGCCCGCTTCAGTTAGTTCATCACCAACGTTTGGACCAACAAACTCGATACGGCGCATTTCTACGCTTTCACCAGTACCTTCTTTGATCGCACCGATGATTTGGTTACCTAGCGTTTCGCCAGAAACGTCGTCACGAGGACGAAGACGCACCATCACATCGCGAGCACTACCAAAGTTCTGTACTGTCGCATCTCCGAAACCTTTTGCATCAAGTGCTGTACGGATTTCTTCAAGGTTAGCTGGTTTTTCAAAGCCAACTTCGATTAGCGTACCGCCCGTGAAGTCTAGACCCCAGTTCAGCCATTTGGTTGATAATGTGAAGATAGAAGCGGCAATCATAAAGATTGAGAATACGAACGCCACTTTTGACCAACGCATAAAGCCGATCGTCTTCTCTGCTTTTAGAATTTGAAACATA
>NZ_JAWOTA010000246.1:0-1199 GCF_033338635.1 Vibrio sp. Vb1755
TGTCGCGTGTCTTCCCGAGCCTTCATCAGAACAACCGGAAACTTTGGTTCAAACCTCGGTTGATGGTCAAATTGCTTTTGACCCGACGGCGATTGATAGTGCTAATTTTGACGCAAATGATGTTGCTGCTATCCAACAAGCGATTTTGGAAGGTGCCGACCCGACGGCAATTCTTGAAGCAACGGCCGCTGGTGGCGATGCGTCTGGCTCGGCAAATGCTGGCTATGTGACGGTTGAATACAACAACCCAGAAATGCTTGCCTCGACGTTTTTCGAAACCTCTGCAACACGCACTGGCGTGCAAGATCGCGAAGAAACCGATGACATTAACGTCACCATTTTTGCTGATGGTGGGCAATCTCTTGAATCGGAAGTAACCGAAGGTTCGATTTCCCTTACGACTTATCCTCAATCTATTGCAACCAGCGTATCCGTTGAGGCGGGCGATCTCCCGCTTGACCCTAGCTCATTTTTCCCATCTGCTGCTTCACTAGAATCGCTACTGGCCGAATTGAACACCGATATTCAATCTGGTGGTAAAGCTGTCGAGTTCTCATACGATGAAGCGCAAAATGCCATCATTGGTGTTCAAGATGGCAATGAAGTCCTACGCATTGAAATTGAAGCGACTTCGCTAGGTCGTGATATCGAGTTGGAGGTGACGACCACCATAAGCCAAGGCATTGACCATGTTGCGTCTGTAGATGACGGGCAGGTGTCGATTGTTGGTGACCGCATCAGTATTGAGTTTGAGATGACGGGTACTGATATTGGTGGTAATAGCATTCGTACGCCAATTGATTTTGTCACGACGATTATCGATGGTGATAATCCAGCGCCGCAAGACATCTCGTTTGAGAATGAAGAATCTTCATCGACGCCAATTACGGGGACGTTTGTCGAAATTGGCAGTGACCAGTTGGCTTCAGTCACCTTTAATCAGGAAAGTTTGTCGCAATTTGATGGTTTGTTAACTGACAACCAAGCAACGGTTACGACCTTGTCTGATGATGGAAGTAACATCACGTTAACCGTAGCTGGTACGGGAGAGGTGGTATTAAGCATCACGTTAAACACCGACGGCACGTACCAATTTGAACAGTTCAAACCGCTTGAGCAGACGAATGATAGCGATACGATAGCGCTTTCCCTTCCAACGACGATCGTGGATTTCGACCAAGATACGGTCAGTAATACCT
>NZ_JAWOTA010000247.1:0-1195 GCF_033338635.1 Vibrio sp. Vb1755
GGCATGCGTTGGATGGGCGTGTTGTTCTCAGTTTTCCTAATCATCGCTTTTGGTTTGGTATTCAACGCCGTACAAGCGAACTCAATTGCAAACGCAATGAGCAACGCATTTGGTTGGAATGACCTATACGTTGGTATTGCTGTTGTTGCACTTTCAGCTGTAGTTATCTTCGGTGGTATCAAACGTATCGCGAAAGTAGCTGAGCTGATCGTTCCTATCATGGCACTGCTATACCTAGTACTTGCATTGTTCGTTGTATTCTCAAACCTAGAGAAACTACCAGATGTATTGATGCTGATCTTCAAGAGCGCATTCGGTCTGCAAGAAGCTGCAGCGGGTGGTCTTGGTTATGCGATTGCACAAGCAATGATCAACGGTATCAAACGTGGTCTATTCTCGAACGAAGCGGGTATGGGTTCTGCGCCTAACGCGGCAGCGTCGGCAACGCCTTACCCACCGCATCCAGCATCTCAAGGTTACGTTCAGATGCTAGGCGTGTTCATGGATACGATTGTTATCTGTTCTGCAACAGTAGCTATTATCCTGATGTCGGGCGAGTATGTAGGTCAAGCAACGGAAGTTACTGGTATTGAGCTAACTCAGCGTGCATTGAGCTCGCAAGTTGGTGATTGGAGCGGCATCTTTGTTGCAGTTGCAATCTTCTTCTTCGCGTTTACTTCAATCATCGCGAACTACTCTTACGCAGAAACGAACCTGATCTTCTTGGAGCACAACCATAAAGCTGGTCTAAGCATCTTCCGCGTTGTGGTTCTGGGCATGGTAATGTTTGGTGCGCTAGCGTCTCTTCCTGTGGTTTGGTCGTTGGCTGACGTTTCGATGGGTCTGATGGCGATTGTTAACTTGGTAGCGATTCTGTTGCTATCGGGCATCGTGATCAAACTGGCGAAAGACTACAACCGCCAGCTAGGCGAAGGTAAAGTACCAACGTTCGATGCGAACGATTTCCCTGAGCTTAAGTCTCAGCTAGAAGACGGTATTTGGGACAACACTAAGAAAGACTAAGTGTTCTCCTATCGTTAAAAGCTATTAAGACGATTCGTAAAGCCATGCAGACAATGCATGGCTTTTTTTGTACCCTAATAAAAAACAAAATTAGGGAAGTGAAAGTCATGCTTATCGTAGTTTCTCCAGCGAAGACCCTCGATTACGAGTCTCCGTTAGCGACAGAAAAATT
>NZ_JAWOTA010000248.1:0-1194 GCF_033338635.1 Vibrio sp. Vb1755
CAAGCTAACCAGCTCATGTTGATAACGAATATCGACGCCCTGCTCTGCGGCGCTGTCAGCGAGCACTTTATCAAAGCTGGCGCGTTGAACCTGAAATGTGGTGCCTGGTCCTGCGGTAAATTTGTCAGTGAAATCAAAGTGGGTGTAGACCCCGTTACGACGGAACGCCGCACCATCTTTGAATTGGAAGCCATGCTGCTTCACCGCCTCTGTCATTCCGGCAAGTTCAACCACCTCCATACAAGCTGGAAGTAAGCTTTCGCCAATTGAGAAACGAGGGAACGTCGCTTTTTCGATCACGACAACATCAATACCACGGGATTTTAGCAACGCAGAAACGGTGGAACCCGAAGGACCTGCGCCAACGACGACAACTTGCTTGTGCTCTGTTTTCATTCTTTATACTAGCTTGCTTGGAGTTTTAATAAGGTATGTCCGAGGCCAATGTTGTCCGTTCTTTCCACAACAGAGAGACCTGCTGCTTCAACAATTTCTAGGAAATCATCACTACGGTAGAAACGGCTATTACCATTGGCTAGGCAGGTAAAGTAAAGCGAGGTAGCATTTAAGCTGTATGACGCGCCCGCGTATTTCTGCGCATCCCAAAACAGTTCGAGAACGTAAACGGTATCGCCCGCGCTCAACTGCGCCTTCACTTTCTTCAAAATATTTAAAATTTCAATTGGAGAGAAACAATCTAAGAACTGGCTCATCCACCAAATATCGGCATGATCAGGCAATGTTTGGGCTTTATCAAGCATATTGGCAGGATACGGATGCACGCGCTCGCTGAGCTGATTCTCTGCCACGTTCGACATCGCGACTTCCAATTGCTGCGGCAAATCAACAATGGTCACATGCACATCTTTATCGTAGTTGCAGCACTGCATTGCCCATTTACCCGTATTGCCACCGATATCGACAATATGTTTTGGCTCATTGGCAAACACTTCTTTAAGCAGCAATGGGAAAGAACGATCCGAATAGAAATGATCAAACTTAAACCAGCTCTGCTTAGCTTGCTCAGGTAATGTCGACAACCCTTGATAGATGGTTTCCCAATCGCCCAGCTCTTTCAATCCAGCAGGTTTGCCGTCTTTGATTGCTTCAGTCAGGTGCATCATCGCGGCATAACAAACGTCGGCCGTGAAATCCATGTTTGCTTGGGTCATGCCATCGTACAACAAGTAGAAC
>NZ_JAWOTA010000249.1:0-1192 GCF_033338635.1 Vibrio sp. Vb1755
ATATTTTAGTAATTGGAAAGCGGTTAAGCTCGAGCTTCTTCTGTTTCTTCTTCAGTATCACATTGGTTTGGAATGGTACAACCGTGACCTTGGCGAGGGAGGTACGCCGCGATCGCTTTTGGATATAACCAACCACCAAAGCAAGCACCCGCAATAGGAGCAAGAAGGGGAACGATAAAGTAAGGGATGTCTTTAGCGCCGGTCAGTGCGTAATCCCAACCTGCAAAGTACGCGAACAGTTTAGGGCCAAAGTCACGAGCTGGGTTCATCGCAAAGCCAGTCAGTGGACCAAGAGAACCACCAATAACCGCGATCAGAATACCAATCAATAATGGGTTCATCGCGCCACGAGCGGCACCGTTGTTTTCATCACCCAGAGCCAAAATGGCAAACATTAATACAGCTGTAATGACGAATTCCACAGCAAATGCGCCAAAGAAAGAAAGAGAAGCGTGTGGGTAAGTTGAGAAAATACCAGCCGTTGCAAGGGCGTCTTGGCTGCTACGTACAAAGTTGTGTGCGATTTCGTAATCGGTGAAAAGGTTGCTGTACAAGCTGTAAACCAAAGCGGCAGAGAAAAATGCACCTAACATCTGAGCGATGATGTACGGAACCACTTTCGCTTTATCGAAACCATGAAACATCGCTAATGCAATGGTCACGGCTGGGTTGATGTGTGCGCCTGAAACGCCGGCAGTACAGTAGATCGCGATGGAGACACCTAAGCCCCATACAATACTGATTTCCCATTGTCCAAAAGATGCGCCTGTTAACACTAAGGCTGCGACGCAGCCAACGCCGAAGAAGATGAGTAGTCCTGTACCGATGAACTCGGCCAAACATTCTCCGAGCAGAGAGGGGTGTTTGTTGGTTGTCATGTTAAGAGTCCTATAGTTATTTTTGCTTATCTAGCACGATACTATTGTGCACATATAAACGTTTGCGAAAACAAACGAGCGTTAAAAATGAGCGTTTGAGCATGAATTTGTTAACCAAACTCTTCGTTTTTGTTAAATGGCGCATCTTTTGACCAGAAAGGAAACTGATAGAAAGCTCTTTATAGGGATGAGTGAGTCATTTTCATCGCTCAAATTACCGATGTGAAAAAGAATGCACAACTGGTAAGAGGAGTTTTGTGAAGCTGGTTCGTCAATGGTGGATTATCGTTCAATAGTTTGTGTAAAAAGTAATC
>NZ_JAWOTA010000250.1:0-1192 GCF_033338635.1 Vibrio sp. Vb1755
AACGCTGCTTAGTTTGACCGCAGCGAGGGCGATAGCTCAAGAGCTTAGCCAGTACACCGCATCTAGAGTGCAGCGTGCGCACAGCTTAGCTCAAGAAGAGAAGCTTAAAGAAGCGATCTCAACTCTCGAATCGTTAGACCTATCGCGTGGCTACGATCAAGCGTTTGTTGCTCGTATGCTCGGTATTTTTTATTGGCAGAATGAGCAAGTTAAGCCTGCTATCAAGCAACTGGATTTCGCGGTAAGCAGCGGTTTATTGCAAGACGAGCAAGCGTGGCAAACACGTAAAATGCTAGCGGATATTTTGTTGAATGAACAACAGTTTGCTAAAGCCTTGCCGCACTATTACGAGTTGAGTAAAGCCGTACCAAAAAACAAGAAAGCTCATGAAGTTTAGCTGCGCATAGCACAATCGCATTACCAGTTGAGCCAATGGAATAAAGTGCTGTCAGCGATGGGTCGCTACGAGAAGTTTGGTCAGCCAGATGAACTCGGTCCATTGTCGATTAAGCTTTCGTCTGAACTGGAACTCAAAAAGTGGCAGCCTGCTATTGTCACCATCAAACGTTTGATTGCAATTGAGCCTGAACGAGTTGAGTGGTGGCGTCAGCTCGTCGCTTTGCATTTACGTGTCGATGACAGCAAACGCGCACTAGATTCAATGGCTTTAGCCAAGCTACAAGGTGTCGCGCTCAGTCAAGATGATTTTAAACTGCTGGCACAGCTTTATGCGAAACGTGGAATCCCGGAGCGTGCTGCTTTAATTATGGAGCAGTTGGAAGACCTTAACGTCGATAGCCAGTTAAAAGCTCAGCAGGCGACCTATTGGCAGATGGCAAAAGAGTGGGATAAATCCATCGATAGTTGGCGAGTTGCCGCGAAGTTGGATTCTAAATACTACTGGAACTACTCTCAGCTACTTGTTCAACAAGGCCATTACCAACAAGCATTGGCTGCTTTGGATAAGGTAAAAGGTCGTAATGCTGACGTCGCGCTCATCAAAACCAGAGCCTACTACAAGTTGAATCGATTGGATGACGCATTGGCGAATGCGAAACGTGCGAATGAAATCAAACCATCGCATCAAGCCAAGAGTTGGGTGAAATACTTAACCCAACGGCGTAAAGCGGAAGCAACACAAAGCTCTTAACGCAGAACAAATGAAAAGACCCGAAGTCATTCTCGGGTCTTT
>NZ_JAWOTA010000251.1:0-1190 GCF_033338635.1 Vibrio sp. Vb1755
TATGAATTAGTCGAAGATCTTAGCAACAACACCAGCACCTACTGTACGGCCACCTTCACGGATCGCGAAACGTAGACCTTCGTCCATTGCGATTGGTGCGATTAGCTCTACAGTCATCTGTACGTTGTCGCCTGGCATTACCATTTCTACGCCGTCTGGTAGCTGGATGTCACCAGTTACGTCAGTTGTACGGAAGTAGAATTGTGGACGGTAGCCTTTGAAGAATGGAGTGTGACGACCACCTTCATCTTTAGACAGTACGTATACTTCTGATTCGAACTTAGTGTGTGGAGTGATTGAACCAGGCTTAGCTAGTACTTGACCACGTTCAACTTCGTCACGCTTAGTACCACGTAGAAGTGCACCAACGTTCTCACCTGCACGGCCTTCGTCTAGAAGCTTACGGAACATCTCAACACCAGTACATGTAGTTGTAGTAGTGTCTTTGATACCTACGATAGCAACTTCGTCACCTACAGTTAGGATACCACGCTCGATACGGCCAGTTACTACTGTACCACGACCTTGGATTGAGAATACGTCTTCGATAGGCATTAGGAATGGCTGATCTACCGCACGCTCTGGCTCAGGGATGTAAGTATCTAGAGCTTCTGCTAGTTCAACGATTTTCGCTTCCCACTGCTCTTCGCCGTTTAGTGCGCCTAGTGCAGAACCTTGGATAACTGGTAGGTCATCACCTGGGAAATCGTATTCAGATAGAAGTTCACGAACTTCCATTTCTACTAGTTCTAGTAGCTCTTCATCGTCAACCATGTCACATTTGTTCATGAATACGATGATGTATGGGATACCAACCTGACGGCCTAGTAGGATGTGCTCACGAGTTTGTGGCATTGGGCCATCTGTCGCAGCAACAACTAGGATACCACCGTCCATCTGTGCAGCACCAGTGATCATGTTTTTAACATAGTCAGCGTGTCCTGGACAGTCAACGTGTGCGTAGTGGCGTGATGGAGTGTCGTACTCAACGTGAGAAGTTGCGATTGTGATACCGCGCTCACGCTCTTCTGGAGCGTTATCGATAGATGCGAAGTCTTTAGCTACACCGCCGTAAACTTTAGCAAGAGTAGTACAGATAGCTGCAGTTAGAGTTGTTTTACCGTGGTCAACGTGGCCGATAGTACCAACGTTAACGTGCGGTTTCGTACGTTCAAATTTTTCTTTAGACA
>NZ_JAWOTA010000252.1:0-1186 GCF_033338635.1 Vibrio sp. Vb1755
CCTATCGTTCTTCCTTACCAGAGAACGAAGAGCACTACGATTACGTATTGCTGAACTTGGCAGCTAACCAAACTTATGACGAGCAATCAGTCGCTGCTTGGATTGAGCAAGCGAAGCGCATGGCGCCAAGTGTCATCATGGGTACACCGAGCACCGAATTAGCGCTTGCCGACCAAATCATGACCGAGCATCAAATCCAGTGCTTAACCAAACCGCTATCACGCCGTAAGCTGCTGCAAAGTTTGATCAATGAACATGTTGAAGCACCTCAAGCTATTGCCGCTCCTGTTGAAACAGAAGAAAGCGAACGACTGCCACTGACAGTGCTCGCGGTGGATGATAACCCTGCAAACCTAAAACTGATTTCAGCACTACTGAAAGAAAGGGTTGAAACCGTAACGGCTTGTAGCAATGGCCAGCAAGCCGTAAATCTCGCTACCGAGAAGAAATACGACCTGATCTTTATGGACATCCAAATGCCATTAATGGATGGCGTGACCGCTTGTCAGAACATCAAAGAGCTTGAGTTAAACAAAGACACACCAGTGATCGCCGTTACCGCGCACGCCATGGCCGGAGAGCGCGACCGCCTACTCGCCGCATGTATGGATGATTACCTCACCAAACCAATTGAAGAGCATGTACTGCAACAAGTGTTGGTCCACTGGAATCCGAATACCTGTACAGAAAGCATAGGGAAAGTTGCGCCGTCCTACGTCGATGAACCAGCAAGTGAAGCACCTGCCACAGCTGAAAATACACAACCTGATGTGATTATTGACTGGCAAGCCGCATTGAAACAGAGCGCTAATAAGGAAGACTTAGCCAAAGATATGTTGCGTATGTTGATCGATTTCATTCCAGAAGTAGAAGAAGTTGTCGACCACGCACTTGAGCAAGACGATTATTCGCGTGAAGAGTTAATTCATGTGATCCACAAACTGCACGGCAGTAGCTCTTATTGTGGCGTACCAAGGCTAAAATCTCTCTGTGCTACGCTTGAACACGCACTTCGTTCAGGAGCCAGCATTGAGGAAATTGAACCTGAAATGTTTGAACTGCAAGATGAAATGATTAAGGTCACCACCACCGCAAAACTTTATCTAGAGCAGTAGCATTCTGACTAAACTTCATACAAAAAAGCCAGAGCATTTGCTCTGGCTTTTGTTATTCAGCTTAAAGGGTT
>NZ_JAWOTA010000253.1:0-1186 GCF_033338635.1 Vibrio sp. Vb1755
GGTTATCCAACCAAAGCGCACTTTGAAGCAATTGAGCAACATGGTGTGATAAGCGAGCACCGTAAGAGCTTCAAACCAGTAAAGAAAGCTTTAGGCTTAGATTAATAAATTGGGCGGATTGGTGTTATAAACCCAGCCCCCTTTAGGTTAGAATCCCAAACAAAATAGAGTTACACGGTACCTGTTAATGTCAGATCCCAAGTTCGTCCACCTTCGTATTCACAGTGATTTCTCGATGGTGGATGGTATCAATAAAGTTCCACCGATAGTCAAGAAAGTCGCCGAGCTTGGTATGCCTGCCATGGCTTTGACTGACTTCACCAACTTATGTGGTTTGGTGAAGTTTTATGGCACAGCGCATGGCTCCGGCGTTAAACCGATCATCGGTGCAGATTTCAAAATGCAATCTGATGAATTTGGTGAAGAACTGACCCAGCTGACAGTACTTGCTGCCGACAATGCAGGTTACAAGAACCTCACGTTACTGATTTCCAAAGCGTACTTACGTGGCCACGTTCAGCACCAACCTGTGATTGATAGGGCGTGGCTGGCCGAGATGTCAAAAGGCTTAATCGTTCTATCTGGTGCTAAAAATGGCGATATCGGCAAAGCGCTGCTTAAAGGTAACCGTAAACTGGTTGAAAGCTGTGTAGAGTTTTACAAACAGCATTTCCCGGACCGTTTCTATCTAGAATTGATTCGTACAGGCCGTCCGGATGAAGAGACGTACTTGCACTTTGCCATCGATCTCGCTGAGCAACATGACTTGCCCGTGGTCGCGACAAACGAAGTGGTTTTCCTAAGTGCAGACCTTTTCGATGCGCACGAGATTCGTGTTGCGATTCATGATGGTTACACATTAGAAGATCCACGCCGACCAAAAAATTACAGCCCGCAGCAGTACCTTCGCACTGAAGAGGAAATGTGTGAGCTGTTTGCTGATATTCCAGAAGCGCTAGAAAACAGTGTTGAGATCGCCAAGCGTTGTAACGTGACCGTTCGTTTGGGTGAATACTTCTTGCCAGCCTTCCCAACAGAAGGGATGGAAGAAACTGAATTCTTGGTCATGAAGTCGCGAGAAGGTTTGGAAGAGCGTCTAGAGTTCCTATTCCCTAATGAAGAAGAGCGCAAAAAGCGCCGTCCAGAATACGACGAGCGTTTACAAATCGAACTCGACGTAATCAAC
>NZ_JAWOTA010000254.1:0-1186 GCF_033338635.1 Vibrio sp. Vb1755
AGCCGAAAGCAAACGCGAAAGTAGCGGAAAAAGGCTTGCAACTTGCGGCTGAAGCTCGCTCAGAAGTGAAGCCTGAAGAGAATAAAGCGAAAGCAAACGCGAAAACAGAGAAAGTCAAAGAGCGCCGTCAACGTCGCAAACTGAACAAATCTGTTCGTGTTAAAGATCAACTTGCCGATGAGCAAGTAGAAGAAACAGCAGTAAAAGCAATTGAACCTGTTGAGTCTCAAGTAGATCAAGCCGTTGATACAGCAGCAGACGCACAGCAAGACAACAAGCAAGGTGAATCGAAACAACGTCGTAACCGTCGTTCTCCTCGTCACCTACGAGCAAGTGGTCAACGTCGTCGTCGTGGTCGTGATCGTCGTCCTAACCCATTCCGTCTGCGCAAAGGCGGTGTAGCATCTCCTGAGATGGCAATGGGTAAAGTGATGCCACGTTACATTCCAAAACCAGCGCCTAAGAAGGAAGAGCGAGTTCAGGAAGAAACGATTGTGGCAATTGCAACTGTACCTGCTATGCAAGGTGGTTTTGCTTGCCCTGAAATGGCAATGGGTAAAGTCATCATCCGTCGTGAGCAACCAGCGGTAGCTGGAGCACCTGTTGTTGAACCTAAAGTTCAAGAAACAGTAGAAGCTGTAGAAGCTAAAGCTGAATCACCGAGGGTTGATGCTGTAGCGCCTGAAAAGGCAGAGCCAGTAGCGGTTGATCAAGCTCCTGTAGAGCCGATCGTTGAAGTGGCTGAAGCACCTGTTGCGGAAGCAACAACAGAAACAGTTGTTGAAGAAGCTCCGCTTCAAGAGCCAGTCGTTGCAGAAACTGTGGAAGAAGCAGCAACAGAAGTTGCCGTTGAAACTCCAGTAGCAGCGCCAGAGATGAAAGCTGAAGTTATCAACGTTGTTGCTAAGCCACGAGCTAGCGCACCAATGACAAAAGCACCTGGTCCTCAAGAACTACGTGAAATCGAAGTAGCCGCAGCGCCGTTTAAAGCTGAACGCTACCAAGCTAAAGGTGCTGGTAGCCAAGTGGCAACAATCCGCGCCTCTGCAGCAATGACAAAGCCAAACTTCAACTAAGTTTGAATATCATTGCGATAGCTTGAAAGCTAGAATCAAAAGGCCACCGAAAGGTGGCCTTTTTTGTTTGTTCTCGGTCTAGCGTAATTGGTTATATTAATATCAACGAC
>NZ_JAWOTA010000255.1:0-1184 GCF_033338635.1 Vibrio sp. Vb1755
TATCAAGTGTTCGCGAAAGCTTGTCAGTTCATAAAACAATACCGTGAACGCTACCAAAATGAAGTAAGAGTGAACGTAAACGTCTCCGTTCTGCAGCTTATGAATGGTGAGTTTCCCTCAAGAATCAAAGCCATGGCTGACGAGGCTGGCGTCGCACCTCAGTCTATCGTGCTAGAGCTCACCGAAACATTCATTTTGGATAACAACCAAACGGCTATGGCCCCCTTAAACACGCTTCGTGAGTTGGGCTTTGCGTTGTCTTTGGATGACTTTGGTTCCGGGTACAGTTCTTTAAACTGCTTCTTTGATTTACCGATGACGCAGATAAAAATCGATAAATCGATGGCTTGGAAAACGCTGACAAACCACTCTTCGCGAGAGTACCTAAAGTTTTTGATTGCAATGTGCCACGAGAACAATATTGAGGTAGTGATTGAAGGCATTGAGGATGCGAAGATGTGCGACTTCTTTACTCAGATGGGCGTCGACTATTTACAAGGTTACTGGTTCTCAAAACCCTTATCTGTCGCAAGTGCTAGCCGATATTCATTGAATTCGTAGTTCGAATTTTGTCATTCTCATCTGTTCCGCACAGCCACCTTTTAGTTACCGACTTTTATGTCGAAACAGAACGTGGCTGTGGCGAAAACTCAGGTTAACTTTACCCACCTATCTTAAGCGGTCAAACACAACGTTTTGATCTAAGTGCTCGTGATATTGCGTGTAATCGAGCCCCATATCAAAAATGTATTGTGTAACGAGGTTTCTTACGCACTCAATCAACTGATTGGCTTGCCAAGGCTTTTCGAAATAGCGATCGATGCCCGCAGAGTTAATCGCATTGATCGTATCAGTGTGCGTGGCCTGCCCAGTCAACAAGACTTTGCGAGTGCGAACAAAGCGGCTGTCTTTGGAAATTTCCGTCAGCAGCTCAACACCCGTTTTACCTGGCATCACGTGATCCGAAATAATTAACGCGATCATTTCACCATCTGCATCAAGCTCATCCATCAGCTCAAGCACTTCATCAGCAGACTCACAATCCTCAATATTCAGCCATTTATTCAACGGTTCTAGATCTTGTAGAACCGCGCTTAACACCTCTCGTTGGTCATCAACGCAAATTACATTAAGCTTCTCCATGTTCACCCTCTACCGGTAATTTGATTCTAAAAATGGTCTTT
>NZ_JAWOTA010000256.1:0-1182 GCF_033338635.1 Vibrio sp. Vb1755
TCTTGTTCCACAACATTCCGGGGATGATTGGCTGATGGCCATCACATTTGCAGACCTCTCCGCGATTCTCGGTCAACTTTGGTGGCCGTTTTTTCGTGTGGGAGCGGTATTTTTATCCATGCCATTTTTTGGTGACGCGTTGATTCCGATTTGGGTTCGCAGTTTATTAGCACTCTCTATCGTGGTCATCACAGCGCCATTAATGCCAACAATGCCTGCGGTTGAACTCTTCTCATTAACCTCTTTGTTTCTCGCATTTGAGCAAGCGATTTGGGGTTTGATGTTCGGTCTGATTCTGCACATGCTGTTTAACGTGTTCACCATGCTCGGCCAAACCATTTCTTTGCAGATGGGTTTAGGTATGGCAATGATGAACGACCCTGTGAATGGTCTGTCGGTGGCGATTCTAGGCCGTATCTTTTTGATTTTTTCGACCTTACTCTTTTTGTCACTAGAAGGGCACTTACTGGTGATCGATATTGTTATTCAGAGTTTTGTGGTGTGGCCTGTTGGCTCAGGCATCACGGCCCTATCACTGCAAGGCGTGATCAATGTGTTTGGTTGGATGTTTGCGGCTTCCCTCGCACTTGCGCTGCCCGCCATCGTGTCAATGTTGTTGGCGAACATCAGTTTTGGCGTGATGAACCGCGCCGCACCGTCTCTGAACGTTTATGCGCTAGGTTTTCCGATGACCATGCTACTTGGCCTGTTCAGTGTTTTGATTTCTGTTTCCGGTGTTCCGGGCCGCTACACCGCGCTGGTGCATGAGACGATCCGACACTTAAACAACTTTATGTTGGGGGGCGCATGAGCGATCAGTCGTCACAAGACAAAACCGAAAAGGCCTCCCCCCAGAAAGTTAAAAAAGCCCGCCAGGAAGGCCAAATTCCACGAGCGAAAGAATTCACCACTGCAGTCATTTTCATGGCTGTAGCGCTGTATTTTTACTCTCAAATCAATAGCATCTGGGAAAGCATGTTCGGCATTTTCCGCTATAACATGTCGTTGACGAAAGCCGACCTAGAAAACCCACAGCAAATGGTAGAACAAGTGGGTCAGAGCCTTGGCATGATCATCGAAATGCTGTTGCCACTTTTCACGGTTATCATCATCGTGACGTTCGGTAGCAGTATGGTCTTGGGCGGATGGATGTTTCGTCCCGCAAACATGTTACCAAAACTG
>NZ_JAWOTA010000257.1:0-1180 GCF_033338635.1 Vibrio sp. Vb1755
TGGTGTTATACCCGAAATACAAAACCATCGGTGCCCGCTTAATTGCCGCTTTTGCTTGCAGCACGCTCTTGCTTACCGTGGTGTGTTTGGTCGCTTGGGCGACATGGAACAGCTTGGATAATCAGGTGCGCCTTTTGTTGGAAGATAGCGTACCTAAATATAACGCCAGCTATTTTCTCGAAAGTAAAACCAGTGAAATTAACCGCCGCGTAGAAGCGCTGCAAGCGGTAGACAACAAAGTACAGCTGACTGAACAAGCCATGCAGGTCAACGAGCAATTGGCTTCGATTTCGACCGTTCTGAAAAGCAATAAGATGAGCTCGGAGTTTTATCAATTGCTCGAATCGGAAGCTGGCCTTGCCTCGCTACTGGAAAAGTACGTGGATATGATTTCAACTCGCATCGATCAAACTCGCCGCGTCGACCAACTGATGGAGCAGATTAACTGGCTTCACCAAGATATTCGCTCTGAGCTCAAACCGGTTCGACAAGAAGTGCACTGGCAGATTGAGCGGGTAAACGACTCGAAAGAAATTCAAAACTTGCTGGTGCAATTGAGTACTTTGCAACGGGTCATCGATATTGAATCGGCGGTGTACGACATGGCGATTGATGTTGCTGGCGCATCAATGCCGGAGCAGGTCGACAATGGGATGAAGGTGATTCACTTTCGTTTGATGGATCTGCAAGAAAGCAGCACAACCTTAATGAATCAGCCAACCTCAATCGCTTACAAACAGTTATTGCAAGAACTTGTGGTTGTGTTGAGTCCAGAAGGCGCGTTCGATAAACAATTGATGTCATTAGTGACGCTGAACGGCGACATTCAGAAAATACAAGAGCAAATCGCGCTCAGCATGGAAGCCATTCATCAACAAATCGGTGAACTGGTTTCTACTGCGGACCAAACGTTCAAACAGGTGAAGAGTGAAACCGCCGAGCGCGTGTCTTACGGCAACCACGTTTTGATTGTCTGCTTTAGTTTGTCGATCATGACGAGCATGTTCTTGACGTATTACTTCATCAACCGCCGCATTGTGGCACGTTTGATAGGGTTAGGTGACAGTATTGATGCCATCATCAAAAACGACCTGAGCCATCCGGTTGTGGTGGACGGCAATGATGAGATCGGACGCTTGAGTGAAAAGCTCATCGAGTACGGTGAAAAGGTACAGGAAAT
>NZ_JAWOTA010000258.1:0-1180 GCF_033338635.1 Vibrio sp. Vb1755
AAATTTGGCTTTAAAGCGATACATCAATTTAACCCACCAGCAGTGTTCACTGGGGCTTTATCGACGAGAAATAATTTTGCTCACTAAACCAAGTATCTTGAATTACTTAGGTATCATTTAGATTTATATTTTTATCGATAGTAATCTATTTATTTGAGCAACGATACGGGTTTACTCAAACATTTGACTGAAATCAGCATCACATACGTTTTTTACCGCAGGATGCTGAATCATTCGCTCGGCGAAAATAACGTAATACTCTTCTTTCAAATCCTCAACATGACCGATCAACTGCAAGCTGCGGTCATCTTCGATTTCTGACATGTAAACCGTCGGCGCCAAAAAGATTACATCATCACGGTATCTCGCAAAGGCTTTCATCAACGCGACGTCATCAAACTCTCCCAAGACATCAGGTTGTAATCCTTGGCGATCAAACCATTGAATGACTTTTCGCCCCATCGCCGTTCGACTTGCTGGGATCAACAGCTTTTTCTTTTCCAAAATTTCAGGGAACTTCACGTCTGGAATGTCAGAAGATGCAAAGAAACTCATGCTACTCTCGCCAAGCTTCTTACTATAAAGGCCTGGGCTTTGCGTCGAGTCCACCGGGCAATCAGAAAGAATCATATCCAACTTGTGCTGCGATAGCCGTTCTAATAACAGTTCGTGCGTCGACTCGTAACAACGTAAGTGGATACTGTTGTCTTCAGGCACGGTTGTCATCAGCACTTTACTAACTAGCCGTATTGACAGCGCATCGGCGACACCAACTTCAAACAAAATGTTGGAGTGCTGACTGTAGTTCACAATATCAAGCATCTCATAGCTTAAACCAAACATACGATCCGCATATTTGAAGACCAATTGTCCGAGTTCTGTTGGTTCGACAGTACGGCCGTTTCGCTTGGTTAGCTTGCCTTTCATCCGCTCTTCAAGCGCTTTGATTTGCCCGGTCACCGTTTGAGGAGTGAGAAAAAGCGCATCCGCGGCCTTGGTAACAGAGCCTTGCTTGCACACCATCCAGAAGTAATAAAGATGGTTGTAATTTAGATGTGACATCGGCCAATTCCAGAAAAGAAGGTGATGCTTTTTATACCAAATGTGACAGAGACAGACAAGATACTCGGCAAAACCATCACTTTAACCAACTAAAATTAAGTTTTACCGAAAATACAAT
>NZ_JAWOTA010000259.1:0-1180 GCF_033338635.1 Vibrio sp. Vb1755
TCTCAATTTGAGAATCAAAAATGAACGATGATTTAGATGCAGATTGAAAATTGAAGAGGAGAGTTTGGCTTTATAACCGTGCCATTAACGTGAGCTGAAAAAACAAATGCAATACCTGTCTAAACTTTATGATTTACATTGCAAACCATTACTTATGTTGATTGTTCTGAGTCGAAGAATTAACACTGACAAATAGGTAAATCGGTGGAGTTACGTTTCAATAAAGATGCTTTTTTGTACAAGGTTCCCCCATGCCATTAAAAATGACATTGATTGCCCTTGCCGTTATGGCATCTGCGCAGCCCCAAGCGAATACACCTATAGCTCCGCCCGTCTCTCTTGCTGAAACCTATCAAGATGGAATAGATGTTTCTGAGTATTGGTACAGTGAGAAACTCGATGGAATTCGAGCCTACTGGACAGGTCAACACCTCGTGACCCGAAACGGAAACCGAATTTATGCGCCCGAGTGGTTCACTGAGTCACTCCCGAACTATCCATTGGATGGTGAGCTTTGGGCCGGACGCGGAAATTTTCACATTGTTCAGCAAACCGTTCTTGATAAAACACCAATTGATAGCGCGTGGCGCGAAATCGATTTTATGGTGTTTGACATGCCGTATTCCGCAGGATAGTACCGAAAACGTTATTACAACATTCAGGGGTTAGTATTTGATATTGATGAGCACCACATCAAATACGTTGAGCACCGAGCTATCCAAAACGAGCAACATTTGTTTGCTCAACTGGATAAAATTTCCTTGTCCGATGGCGAAGGCGTGATGCTGCGTAAAGTGTCGAGCCGTTACCAAGCGGGCAGAGGAAGCGACTTACTTAAACTAAAGCGCTACGCCGACACAGAAGCTCAAGTGGTTGGCTACAAACCGGGAACGGGGCGTTTGCTTGGGATGATGGGCGCAATGCTCGTGCGTTTGCCAGATGGTACAGAGTTTTACATCGGCAGCGGTTTTACGGATGAAGTTCGTCGCCATCCGCCGAAAATCGGTTCTACCATTACGTTTAGATACAACGGATTTACCCAAACGGGGAAACCAAGATTTGCTCGCTTTTTGAGAGAACGATTCAAGGAGTAGGTGAGTTTCCCACTACCACGCCACAACGTTTAAAAAGACCCTGCCAGAACTTAACATGTTCGAGGGTCTTTGTTCTAAATTGCTCA
>NZ_JAWOTA010000260.1:0-1178 GCF_033338635.1 Vibrio sp. Vb1755
TAGAAAGTGACCGAGGAAGAACGGAAATGATTTCAAAAAAAGGCCGGATGAGCCGGCCTAGGAAGATTATTGTGCAGCAATCACTGTCACGAGCTCGTAGCTCTCGCCCGGCTCAAGAGTCTTACCTTCTTCAATACTTGGCGCATGAAGGGCAGATTCCACACACAGCATGGTTTCATAGCCATTGTCAGCCATGTCTCCCATCCCTTGTGCACCTTCCGCCCACGGGTTCCATAGTACTGCGGAGTTATGGCCGCGGTTCGCTACGCTCAACGTACGGTTAAGAACAGGGTCTTTCACTAAAATTTGAGCTTCTGGTTGCGTGTATACGCGATCGATGGTGTCAGTCAGTTGAAGAACCTCACCACCCTGACACACTTCGCTATTTTTCAAGCTGTCGATGTACTCATTGCCCATACCTGTTGTTTGCGCTTGTTTGATATCGCCCACGTTAAGGTAAGTATGTGATGCGCCTGAGAACGTCCAAGCTTCATCATCGATATTAAGAACTTTCAGCGTTACTTTGAGTTCGTCACCCACTTCGACAAGAAGACGCGCATCAAACATGTGTGGCCAAATTTGATGTGTTTCTTCGGTTGGGAACAGTGCCAACTCGACGATGACACCATTTTCATTTTCGCGGTGCTCAACTAATTCCCATTCGGATGTACGCGCAAAGCCATGAGCTGGTGCAGCAATACGGCCAAACCAAGGCCAACAAACAGGAATGCCACCACGTAATGCTGCTTTGCCATCAAAAATGGCTTTTTCGCTCATCCAGATCAAGTCTTCTTGACCTTGTGGTGCGTACGAGACTACATGACCGCCGTGTAAAGCAATACCTGCTGTCGCTTTGTCATGAATAATACGAACGATCTTTACGTTATCGATTTCGACAACAGTTACGTTGTCTGAAAGAACAGTTAGAGGAGGAAGAGTTTTTAAATCCATGTGCTTGTTTCCTACACTGGGGAAGAGGTAGATTTCGGCGCACTTCTCAGTATTTATGAAAGTACGTCTGAGATTTTTCTCAAATTCCAGATACAAAAAAGGCGACTATCAAGCCGCCTCTTTTTCAACTCAGTTAAGAGCTAATCACGATTTCTAATTACTTAGAGATGTGAGCGATTAGGTCTAGAACTTTGTTTGAGTAACCGATTTCGTTGTCGTACCAAGAT
>NZ_JAWOTA010000261.1:0-1178 GCF_033338635.1 Vibrio sp. Vb1755
CCTACTTACTCAAGTCAATGAGCAAAAACGGAGTGTATTGCTCATTACCTGTGGTGTTGCGGTAGTTCTTCTCTTACTTGGCTGGTTGGGGTTTGCCACTTGGTATCGTGTTAACAGTAAGATTGGCGCAATCATTCATGCTCTTAATGCCCTTGTTAATGAGGAAGAAAAAGAGAAAAAAGTCGCAGTCGATGGTAGTGACGAGTTCACTCTCTTTGCGCAGCAAGTCAATCGTGTGGTGGAAGAAAAGCAAAGGCAAACTCACGAAATACTGCACGCCAAAGAGTCGGCAGTGGCAGCCAATAGAGCAAAATCTGTATTTCTTGCCAACATGTCCCATGAGATTCGAACGCCGTTGAATGGCATCATGGGGATGACTGAAATTTTGTCGCAAAGTGAGCTGTCGCCTCATCAGCAAGAAGTCGTGGATGACATCGATACCTCTTCTCACACTTTGCTTGCATTGCTAAACGATATTCTAGATTTGTCTAAGATCGAGTCGGGGCGCCTCGAATTGTCGTTGGTTGAAGCTGACATTCGCGAAGTCGTTTATCAATCGGTGATTTTGTTTCAATCTAAAGCCACGTCTAAACAGCTTGAACTCGATATTTCATTGGATGAAAACATTCCGGCTCGCGTGATGGTCGATGATCATCGCATCAAACAGATCATTACTAATCTGGTTTCCAATGCCGTTAAGTTTACTGAACAAGGCTATATCTCAGTCGACGTGAGTTACGAAGAAGCGTTAGAGCAAGGGCGAGGTTCGCTCACATTCCTTATCAAGGATTCGGGCATCGGCATTGAAAGGGACAAACTGGCGACCATTTTTGAACCGTTTACTCAAGAAGACGAGGGTGTTTCGAGACAGTTTGGCGGAACAGGGCTAGGGCTTGCGATTTGTCGCCAACTAGTGTCAATGATGGGAGGCAAGCTAGTGGCAACCTCGACCAAGGGGGTGGGCACATGCTTTGGTTTTTCAATAGAAGTAGAGGCGTTACCTCTCTTTGGTTGGCATTCCGATGTGGTCAAAAGAGGGCTCTTTATATGTGATAACTATGCTTATGCAGAGCAAATTGTCCAAGAATGTCGTTTGGCTCAAATTGAGCTGGTAGGCGTTAACTCACTTTCGGAAGCAAAAGCGCTAGATGAAGATTTCGATGTCATTTTCTTATGTA
>NZ_JAWOTA010000262.1:0-1177 GCF_033338635.1 Vibrio sp. Vb1755
TACTTTGCCTTGTGGATGACATTCTAGTGATGGAGTCACTTCAAATTAGGAGAGAGGGAAACCAACCGAACCGATTTATTCCGCAGGCATCAATTAATGGGTATGGACGCTGCGGCAAGGTGTTGACCAATCACGTTTATATGCACTTACTATGATGACCGGTCTGGTTCGGAACATCGGAGTTTAGATAAGATCTACCTTGGACTCAACAAAAAAGACGAGCTTCACACTCGTCTTTTTTGCGTGATTATTCTTCTTCTTGGTCTAACTCTTCATCGACTTCATTGGTGACATCAGAGGCTCCAGACACTTCTTCTGCAATGGTTTCCACCGCACCAGAAATAAGCAACTCTGGATTTAGTGGTGGGATAACCTGTAGATCATCCGTATCTTCATCAATGGAAGGCTTTTGACTGACATGCCCAATGATTGATTGGTAGTAGCGTCGAATATTTTCAACGTAATTACGCGCCTCGTCTCCACGAGCGTAGCCATAACGGGTTTGGCTGTAGTAACGCTTTTGTCGTAACAGCGGCAGTCGGTCTTTTACATCCGCCCATGCGTTTGGATCGCCACCTTGTGCCTTGGTTAATCGACGCGCGTCCATCATGTGGCCATAACCAATATTGTACGAGGCCAATGCAAACCAAATTTTTTCATGTTCGTTAATCGTATCAGGTACGCGAGCGACGATGCGACGCAGGTATTCCACACCACCACGAACAGATTGCTCTGGGTTTAGACGATCGGTTACACCAACACTTTTCGCAGTTGGTAAAGTCAGCATCATCATGCCACGAACACCCGTAGGCGATTTTGCTTTTGGTTTCCAATGAGATTCTTGGTAGGCCAAAGCCGCGATTAAACGCCAATCAAACTCTTCGCTGTATTTTTGGAACAGCGGAGCCCATCTCGGCAACTTATCATCAAGAGCACGAATAAAGGCACGCGTGTCCACGTAGTCAAACGCTTCAATATGGCCAATGTACTTCTCTTCAAGAGAAGCTAGCTCGCCAGATTGTTTGATATTGCCGAAAAACTCAATCAGCATCGCATATAAGCTCTCATCCTCTGAGCGGCGAGTAAACCATGATACTGGTTGATCTTCGGTGAGCTCAAAAGCAAGTGCTAAATCTGGATACAGGCGTTGCGCGAGGGACAGCTCTACGGAATCAGT
>NZ_JAWOTA010000263.1:0-1176 GCF_033338635.1 Vibrio sp. Vb1755
AAGATGACGAGAAACTTTCGGCTGACTCTCTTGCAATGCAAACGCCAAATCACCTACGCAAATTTCTCCTTCGCGGGCCACCAGCATTAAGCAGCGCACACGAGTCTCGTCAGATAAAAGCTTGAAAAACTGATGTGGAAGCATAGTTAACATACCTATATATGGATATGCGTATATGTTTATTTAATTGTGCCAAGGCGTCAAGAGCCACGCCCTTGCCTTCATAAAAGTTTCATACTAATAGAGAGAATTAGACCGTGACGACGCTTTGGCTCCAGCGAACCGCTTCACTTAACGAGGCTTTGACTTCATCGAATGACAAACCCAACTGACCCGAGAGCTTTTCGACGCCATGCCAATCTGCTCGCTCGTAGCATTCTTCTAGTGAGATCAGCACGCCGTACTCACCCTTACGATGCAGTAATGCTTGCTGCACAGAATCACTCAACGGCAGTTGCTTCACCAAGGCTTCGATCGATAAGTCGAGCATGGCATCTAAGATCGACAATAAGCCGACCATAAAGCCTTGCTCATTAAGATGAGAAAAAGGTTGGTAACGCGACATCAGCTCACAGAACTGGGCACGTTGCAAAGAGAGGTTGTACAACTCACGCGGTTTGTTGCTTGAGATGTAAGACGCCACCACCAAAGAGACAAATTGCTTCAGCTTGTCTTGACCAAGGTAAATCAGCGCCTGACGGAACGAGCTGATTTCCACCTCTAATGTGGTGATCTGGGTATTCACAAAACGCAGTAACTTGTACGACAAGGCCACATCTTGCGTAATGATGCTTTCAATGCGGTCAAAATCCGGCTCTGGCGCGCAGACTTCCCGAAACAGTTGTAACGCTAACACCTGCTCCGGACTGACGTATTTGGTTTGCGACACCAATGGCTTGCTAAAAAAGTAGCCTTGAAAGAATTTAAAGCCCGCCGCTTTGGCTTGCTCAAACTCTTCTGCGGTTTCGACGCGTTCCGCTAAAAAGTGATATTTGACGCGCTTGGCGAGGTGGGTTTTAACCAGTTCACACGCTTTTTCTAGCCCCATCGCCATGATATCGAGTTTAACGATGTGCACATAAGGTAAGAAGCGACGCCACTCCGGCGTTAAGGTGAAATCATCCAGCGCGATCAAATAACCTTCTCGATATAACTCGCGAATTGCATCGAGAAGAT
>NZ_JAWOTA010000264.1:0-1173 GCF_033338635.1 Vibrio sp. Vb1755
AGAAGCGGAAGCGGAGTTCCAACGTCTACAAGAACAACCAATCAAACTGGCAATCATTGGTCGTCCAAACGTTGGTAAGTCGACGTTAACGAACCGTATTCTTGGTGAAGAACGCGTCGTGGTATACGACATGCCAGGCACAACTCGTGACTCAATCTACATTCCTATGGAACGTGATGGCCGTGAGTATGTAATCATTGATACTGCGGGTGTACGTCGTCGTGGTCGTATTAACGAAACGGTTGAGAAATTCTCCGTTGTTAAAACGTTGAAAGCCGTCGAAGACGCAAACGTAGTGCTATTGGTTATCGACGCACGTGAAAACATCTCTGACCAAGACTTGAGCCTGCTAGGTTTTGCATTGAACGCCGGTCGTTCAATCGTATTAGCGGTAAACAAGTGGGATGGTCTAGATAACGAAGTAAAAGAGAACGTGAAGAAAGAGCTAGACCGCCGCCTAGGTTTCGTTGACTTTGCTCGTATTCACTTTATTTCTGCACTGCACGGTACTGGTGTTGGTCACTTGTTTGAGTCTATCCAAGAAGCGTACAAGTCGGCAACGACACGTGTTGGTACCTCTGTTTTGACTCGTATCATGAAGATGGCGACTGATGATCACCAACCGCCAATGGTTCGTGGCCGTCGTATCAAGCTAAAATAAGCGCACGCAGGTGGTTACAACCCACCAATCGTCGTGATTCACGGTAACATGGTTCGTGAACTTCCGGATTCATACAAGCGTTACTTGATGAACTACTTCCGCAAGTCACTGGAAATTATGGGTACGCCAATTCGTATCAACTTCCAGAATAGCGAAAACCCGTTTGAGAATCGTGCGAACAAGCTAACCTTGTCTCAAGAGCGTAAGCGTAAACGTATGATGTCAGTGGTTAAAAACCGCAAAAAATAATTTAAGTATTTGAAGATACCCAAGTTTTTACTTGGGTATTTTTTTATCTGTTTTTTGCAACCTCTAAAAGTGATGTGAGATGTGTCCTTTTCTAAACCTTACTTTCATCATTATCACAATGTTCTTCTGCGCGGTTTTTCTCTAGTGATATTAGTGATGACGTGCAGATTCCTGTATCTTCAAATGCTCAGCACACAACCTTAACTTCTTACATTCACAAAGATAAGCAAAGCATGACGATTACCGCGACACAAATCCGTTTC
>NZ_JAWOTA010000265.1:0-1172 GCF_033338635.1 Vibrio sp. Vb1755
AAGCAAACGGCGGCACGATTTTGTTAGATGAAATCGGTGAAATGTCTCCTGCAGTCCAAGCCAAACTTTTGCGCGTACTTCAAGAGCGAGAAGTGGAACGTGTGGGCAGTCACAAAGCCATCAAGCTTGATATTCGAGTGATTGCCGCAACCAACAAAGATTTACGAGAAGAAGTGCAAAAAGGCACCTTCCGTGAAGATCTTTACTACCGATTGGATGTGTTGCCATTGCATTGGCCACCACTTCGCGAAAGAAAAGAAGACATTTTACCGATCAGCCAATTCTTTATTGAAAAATATCAAGATAGCAGCCGCTGTCACTTATCTCAGGATGCGATCAGCGCTCTGAGTCAGTATCACTGGCCGGGCAATATTCGTGAATTAGAGAACGTTATTCAACGTGCATTGGTGATGCGCCATGGTGACTACATTACAGCGCATGATCTGATGTTACCGATTGAACTCATTGCCCCAGTGCCTTCCATGGAGCCAAAGTCCAGCTTTGGTCATGTGGAAGCGAAGAAGCAGGCTGAATACCAATTTATTTTGGACAAATTACGTCAGTTTGGTGGAAACCGAACCAAAACCGCAAACGCCTTGGGAGTATCAACCCGAGCGCTACGTTACAAGCTCGCAGCCATGCGAGAACACGGTATTGATTTACAGTCGGCTCTAGGCTCGGCTGCCTAATAGGAGAAAAATATAGATGGCAAGTCAACCTACTAATGCGGTCTCGGCAGAGCAACTCATGTTGTCAAAAATGCAGGCGATGCAGGCTCAAGTGCAGCCGCCTGAATTTATCGTGAGTGCCAACCCTTTAGATCAACAAGCACTGAATGCTCCACTGTCGTTTTCTCAAGCGATGACGAACGTGTTGGATACAGTCAATCAACATCAATCTGCGGCCAGTCAAAAAATGACGGCGGTAGAAACTGGGCAAAGTGACGACTTAGTTGGCGCAATGGTCGCAAGCCAGAAAGCCAGCTTATCGTTCAACGCTCTTATGCAGGTGCGCAACAAAGTGGTTGCCTCTTTTGAAGATATTATGAAGATGCCGGTGTAATTCATGTCAGAACTAACCCCCCAAGTTGCCGGAAATACGGCCATGACGACCAGCACGACACAAGCGTTCTCGCCAGCAGGCAACATGGACGACGTGACAAATAAGCTAAA
>NZ_JAWOTA010000266.1:0-1172 GCF_033338635.1 Vibrio sp. Vb1755
AATTATGGCTCTGGAAATGTTAGCGTATTTCAATTGGATCGCGATGGTAAACCGCTTGGTTTATTGGCGGATTTATACGTTGATGGATGCGGGCCGAATTTAGAGCGCCAAACTTCTCCTCACGCTCATCAAGTCACGTTTTTAAAGCACAGTCATCAATTGGTTGTCGTAGACTTAGGCAGCGATAGCGTCCTTATTTATGATTACGATGCCCAGCCGCCGGATTTTTCACTGTCGCAAGTGATTCATTTACCCGCAGGTTCGGGACCGCGCCATCTGGTGTTTAATAAACAAGAGTCGACAGCGTATGTGGTTTGCGAACTGTCAGAAACCTTGATTGTTCTGGTTAAGCACCAAGATAAATGGCTTATCTCGAATCAAACAGAATTATTAGAAGGGGAAGATAATCAGCAAGCGGCGGCGGCGATTCGTCTTTCGCAAGATGAAACGTTTTTGTATGTCTCTTGCCGAGCTCAGAACAAAATCAGTGTGTTTGATGTGTCTGGCGATACGCCGAAAAGGCGAGCAGCCATTCACTGTGAAGGGGTTTTTCCACGAGATTTTGTGTTGTCTCATGATCAAAAGTGGTTGTTGGTTGCCAATCAACATTCCAACAATGTGGTGAGCTTTCGTCGCAATCCTCAAACAGGTGAAATTACCCCAACGGGTTATGACTGTGAGATAGGCTCTCCAGTGTGTATTGTCGAACAACCTTTGTAACGATTAACGCTGAAACAACAGGAAATAGAAAAGCCTAGCGGGCGGCTAGGCTTTCAGGATAAAAACAGTTAACGCCAATCTTCAACGTACAGTTAGACGTAAATTTTGCCTTTCATATACAACACACCATCACCAGATACTTTGACGCAATTTTCTTTGACTTCGCAGTACAGAACGCCACCACGCGCTGATGCTTGATACGCCACTAAAGATGCTTTGCCGAGCTCTTGCGCCCAATATGGTGCTAAGCCTGCGTGGATTGATCCTGTGACAGGGTCTTCATCTCCGCCGTTCGCTGGCCAAAAGTAGCGAGATACAAAGTCGTATTGACTGCCTTTTGATGTGACGACGACATCGTAAGGGGCGAGTTGTTTCAGTTGGTCGGATCGATATTGAACATCAAAAACGGTTTGCTCATCTTCCACGATGACGAAGTAAGCTTGTGGGCTAAG
>NZ_JAWOTA010000267.1:0-1170 GCF_033338635.1 Vibrio sp. Vb1755
TCATTTGACGCATCGGCAAATTCTGCAGGCCCCTCAGTGGAACCTTGATACCAGTGGTATTCAACAATAAAGTGGTGGTTTTCCCAAGGTGCATAACGATATCCGCCCGCCATTGCAGCGGTGTTGTGGCGGTAAGGTAAATCGAGAAGAGCACGATCGTCAGAACGAAAAGTCATCCCGAACATTGAATAGAAAGCGTGTGCTCCGTACAGATAAGAGTAATTGAGTTGCACGCCTTGCTCAAAGTTACTGCCTTTAAAGGTACCGTGCGCGACTTTGTTATAATAGAGTCTTCCTCCTAGCGAAAGACCATGACGTTCATTTTGCAATATTTGGTATTGAACGTATGTCGAGAGGTTGTTCGCGATGGTTTGGCCTTCGAAGCCGTCTTCCAACACGTCATATTGCGGCATTGAGATGTAAAAGCGGTTTTTATCAACTTTATCTCGCCCGTTTTGTCCAATTCCAAATAGGTCATGAAAGCTTTCTGTTAAGCCATCCAGATGATTATCTGCAGCAAATACCCAGCGATAATTCAGTTCCCATTGCCATTGAGAACTGACTTGCCACTTAGCTCCAATTTCTAATTGGTTGTGGTAATAATCCAAAGCGTATTCGTCGGTATGAGCCCAAACACTCGCTATTGTCGCCGAGCCATAAGCTTCTATGTACTCTGAAGGCAAGCTAAACCCAGAGCGGAGATGGTTGGTATGACTGACCACTTGCATTGGCGATTGAGCGTAAGATCGAAGTGGTCCGTAAAGGTCGTTAGAGGCAAAAGTGGAAGCAGGCAACCAAAAAGCAAAAGCCAATATTGTAGGTTGCCATCGATTTTTCTTCATGATGAATACCTAAATATAGATTACTCAATAAATTAACTATAGTGTCACTCATTATTTCGTTCCGCTTATTATGTCAATGGTGTTTTTCGCCGAGTAGCTTATTTAGTAGTGAACTTTCAATGACAAACTGAAATCGCGCTTTGCAATCTAAATGTGAGCTAGGTACAATCGCTCTTCCGATAGCGGTCCGGTATTCGTGTTACTGAGCGACCTCTATCGCTTCTCAACTATTTATCAACAAATAGCTTCTAAATTTGAATAACATGTGTTGCTTGGTGTGCAACACCACTGTAAAGGACATAGCATGCCTATTATTACTCTTCCTGAC
>NZ_JAWOTA010000268.1:0-1170 GCF_033338635.1 Vibrio sp. Vb1755
CCGTCATTTGGCCAATCCAATTTACGGTAGCCAGCAATGATATGGGCGCGATGTTTGATGACATAGACCAACAAACGCGTTTGATTCTCGATTTTTTAACCGCAAAAGGCTTAACTGACAAAAACATCTCGCTGTCTTCGCCTTCAGTGATAGACCGTAAAGCGCAGCAATATGGTGGTGAGCAAGATATTGAGTATCGTTATTTAGCATCCCGAACGGTCACGGTTTACAGCCAAAATATCAATGTGGTTCGGGCGGCGATTAATGAGATTGGTGAACTTGGGAAACAAGGCGTGATTCTTAATCAAGATCCTTATGCAAACCGAATCGAATACAGTTTCACGAAACTTAATGACATCAAACCAGACATGATCGAAGAGGCGACCAAAAACGCCCGCGAGGTGGCACAAAAGTTTGCGAAAGACTCACAAAGCTCATTAGGAAAGATCAAGCGAGCGACGCAAGGTCAGTTCTCCATTTATGACCGCGATAGCAATACGCCTTACATTAAAAAAGTCCGAGTGGTATCGACGGTTCAATATTACCTTTCTGACTAAGTATAAAGCCGCTCAGTACGAGCGGCTTTTTTGATATGGTGACTTAAAGAATGGGATTAATGTCCTGAGTTGTCAGCTCTGTCTCGACAACATCAACGGGCGTGTAGTGCTGGTAAATCAAGAAACCGTCTTCTGACGTTTCATGAGCGTCTGGCGTATCAATATACGCAGTACATGTGTAGCCAATGCTGTAAGTACCCGGGCCAATGTAACCAAACTCGTAGCTGTAGGTTGTATTGCCTTCTTCGTCTTGCGATTCATTCACATTAGCTACCGCAACTGGCGCGTTGAGTGGAGCTGTCGCGCCCATATCGCCCATGGTTGAGCGATCCATGGAACCCGCATACAGGTAAACAGAGTGAACGGCAGGCACATCATGAATCGCGTTCCATGCCGCACTGTCTGCTTCGCAAGCTTGGTATTGCACGTTACTTACCGTGCCAGCGATATGGCCTGAATCTGATGCGTTCACCAAACTTACGGCATTCGAGTTCATGTTCATATGATCTTGGCCGACTGGATCCGCCAGACCTTTACGCAAATCAAACTCTACAACGTAGCTATTGTGCCCAGTATGAACTTTTACATACTGACCTTTTTGGGAAAACTTCAA
>NZ_JAWOTA010000269.1:0-1167 GCF_033338635.1 Vibrio sp. Vb1755
GCTCAACATTCAAGTGGAAAGCGTTGCAGACATCGCGACTTGGACGGCAAACAGTACCTTTAACTACACGGTTGATGAAGATGGTAACAACGTTTCTCTGAACATCAGCGCGCAAACACAAGACAGCAGTAACCCAGAAAGCATCGTGTACGAACTTGTCTTTACCCAAGGTGAGGGCAACGCAACGCTAGTTTACTCAGATGGCAGTGCCATCGCGCAAACGGGTGGGGTATACCTTGTTGATGCAAGTCGAATTGGCGATGTTCAAGTCGATCCAATTGATAACTTTTCGGGTGAAATAAAAATTGATGTCACTGCGATCACCACGGAGAGCGTGAATCCACTGACAGGTAAAGAAACGGCTCGCTCAGAAACGGAAACCATCGTCATTGATGTCTCTCCAGTCGCTGATGCTGGCAGCTTTACCGTTAATCGCATCAATATTTTCGAGGATAACGCTCGCACTCAAGATACGGTCGATCCGGTTACTGACCACGACCCACTTCAATTAAGCGAAGTGATTTCAATGAAACCATCCGCGGATATGGATGGTTCAGAAGAGCTGTTTGTTCGCATCTCGAATTTCTCTATCGACGGCGTGACGCTTGTCTGGCTCGATGGCGCGAATCCTTCACAGATTGTTGAAGTGACGGATGGCAACGGCAATGTGCTGTATTACGAAATTCCTGAGTCACAGCTGACGAATGTAGAAGTGCTGCCACCACTGCACAGTAACGACGATTTCACCTTCAACGTAGAAGGCATCGTAAAAGACAGCGCATCGCTTTCAACAGGTTCTGCGCAAGATGTACTTTCACTCGGGAACAAAACCGTCATTGTTGATGTGAAAGGCGTAGCGGATATTCCAATCGTTGAACTCAATGATAAATCAGGCATTTGGCAAGAGTTTGATGATGGCAACGTACGTGGCGTTCAAACATTTGTGGATGAAAATGGCCAAGTTGATATTTCGTTCAGCATTCTTTCTGGAGAGTTCAAAGACAACCCGAACGACCACTCTGAAACGGTAACGGTACTGCTTTCCAACATTCCTGATGGCGTTGAGATATTTGATAATGATGGCAACTCGGTCGATTTAACGTTCGTTGGGTACGATGGTAATAACCAGCCAATCTATGAAGCGAATATTACGCAAGCAAACATCAA
>NZ_JAWOTA010000270.1:0-1165 GCF_033338635.1 Vibrio sp. Vb1755
AATAAATGACATTAATATTGAGTTTCTTATAAAATAGCGCACGTAAAACAATAAGATATTAGGCACTGTGCAGTTAGGCTCCAGCGAAACCCAAGTTTATTATCATCTTCTTGATCTGGACGACTCCCAAAAGCAGCAATACCTCCAAGAATTGCAACAGAGTCAACCTGAGCTATACATTCAACTCGCGCCCCTTTTAGCCCATGAAGCCCCAGAAGAGCGATTAACGCAATTGCTTTACTTTGGCGCTCATCAAGCGACCAACAGCGAGATCGACCTTAGTGGCGAAGTGATCAGTAAGTATCGCCTAACTCATGAGTTGGGGCGTGGTGGTATGGGCGTCGTTTATGCCGCGCAACGTGCAGATGAGACCTTCGAGCAAGATCTTGCGATCAAATTCATCCAAAGCAATTTAAGTAATGTGCTCGGACAACGGGCACTTTTCGATGAAGCGCAGCTACTAGCACGTTTAAATCACCCTTATATTGCGAAAGTCTTTGACGGCGGCCTGCATGACGGCTCGGTTTACATCGTCATGGAGCGCGTGTTTGGCCAAACATTGGATGATTATCTTGCCGAAGTCACGCTGACAGACCATGAGAAGCTCACGCTGTTTAAGCAGATTTGTCAGGCAATGGAACACGCGCATCACCACCATGTGTTACACGCCGATCTCAAGCCTGAAAATATCCTGATTGACCCGAATAAACGACCGAAATTGCTCGATTTCAACCTGACGCAGAAAGTGCAAAACAGCGGTGGCGAATCCCCACCCGCATTAATTGCGTTTAGCCAAAACTTTGCCAGTCCAGAACAACAGACTGGTCAGTTTCTGACGGCACAAAGCGATGTGTACTCTCTGGGTAAAATTCTCGCGATGATGTTTCCGTCACCGCGCGTTTGGTCTGATGTTTACTGGGTCATTAGACGCGCGACACGCTCTGCCGCAAAACTGCGCTATTCAGACGTTCGAGCACTAAGAATTGATATTGAGCGCATGCTTGAGCGGCGCCCAATCGAACAAAAAAAACATTGGCCGTTGTACAGCGCATTGCGTTTAGTGCAGCGCCGTCCGCTGGCTGCAGCATTATCTGCCATTCTGGTTTTATCCGGCGTGCTATTTGGTAATGCATTGATTCAAAAGAATATCCAACTGCAACAAGAG
>NZ_JAWOTA010000271.1:0-1165 GCF_033338635.1 Vibrio sp. Vb1755
ATGCGTGCCCTCTTCAACAAAGAAGAAATCGAACATCGAACGACGCTTACCACGTATTACAAAGTTCGGGCGCTCAGAGCGGCCATCCGGCATGATGACAAAAGCTTGTTCGCTACCTGCTGGCTTATCGAATACAAATGTGCCATGAGAAGCAGTCACATCGAACGTGAGCCAATCACCACCTTCTTTAGAAACGGTAAAGTGCGAAGGCAAAACCCAACGAGGATGCGCTTGTGCCGTTGTCGCTGCAGCTAATCCCATTGCCATTACGCTTGCTAACGCCACTGCTTTCATTTTGGTTTTCATTGTTGTGTCCTTCTATCACTTAACTTGGTAATTGACGGTGATGACCCCCGTCTCTTGAGTTGGTTTGAGTTGGTAGCGCACCTCACTGTCCGCTAATGTCATTTTTTGGCGCAAGTAGTTGCGACCACCGTGTTCACGAACGACCTCAACATGTAAGGTATAGTCACCTTGCTCGAGGCGTTCGCCTGCGTCGTTAGTACCATCCCAAACAAATCGATACTGCCCAGCAGGGCGAGTCGCAGACGTCACAGCGTCAATCAGATCGCGATCATAACGACCCACTTTTCGCCACCAGCTGCGCATGTCTTTGAGCCACTCATCCTTACCGACCCAAAGCTGAATGGTTTTAACGGATTGACGTTGTTCATCTTCAACCCACACTGCGACGTAAGGACGGGCGTACATTGAGGTATCGATCTTCGGCAATTCAAATTCAAAGTCGATTTTGGCAGCATCAGGTAAAGGCGCAGCCAAAACTGGCCATGGTGCTAAAGCCGCTACCAACGCCGCTTTGCAAAATAGGTTTTGGCGAAGTAACTTGCCTGTGTTCAACATAAGCTTTTCTCTACAACTGGCTGTTAAGGCACAGCAACAAAATAAATGACGAGCGACAGCAAGGAGCCAAAGCTCATCCACTGTAGTGATGTTCTGAACGTCTTTTTCTTCGGCAATAACAGGCATACACCGGTCAGGACGAAAAACACCATCAGCAGCGCAGTGATGTCGATAAACCACTTCCAAACATCACCACTGTTACGACCTTTATGCAGATCATTCAGCGGTGCGATCGCACCATAATTGGTGGTTTCAATATCGGCGTCGCCAGTGGTCATATCAACGAAAACCGTGGCGTTATAAC
>NZ_JAWOTA010000272.1:0-1164 GCF_033338635.1 Vibrio sp. Vb1755
GGTGGTGACGAGTTTATGATTGTGTTGCTTGCCAATGCCGAAAACGCGAAAGCCTATGCCGAGTTAGTACGTCGCAGCATTGAACGTGAAACGTCGCTGCTTGCTTTTAAAAACCAAGTCACGATGAGCTTCGGCATCAGCGAGCTAATGCCCAATGACAGCTTGCAAGATGCACTCACCCGAGCCGACGAAGCACTGTATTGCTCAAAGCATACCGGGCGAAATCAAGTCACGACATTCCAAGATGAAAGCGAGGTGGGTGGTAAGTTCATCCAAACACCGACTAAAAGCGCATAACGGCAAGGTAAAACGACATCGCTCCTATTATTCCATTCACGAATCGGTGTAATCGGAGCGATTCAGACCAAATTTTTGCATTTTCTGATTTAAGGTGCGGCGTGGTAGATCGAGCTCTTGCATCACTTCATTAATCCGTCCTTGGTGCCTCACTAATGAATCATGCAACACTTTGCGCTCAAAGTTGTGCAACTGAATCATCAGTGGCACACCCGCTTGAGTCTCTTCCGTGGTTGACGACGGGCGGCTAGAAAGAATTTCCATCACAGAAACCGTATCATCCAGCGCGAAACGCATTGCGACGTTACGTAATTCGCGCACATTTCCTGGCCAAGCGTAAGAAAGCACGGCATTTCTGTCGGCATCACTCAACGGTCGACTGTCTGGATTTGTTTGCAATGCAAAGTGCTCAAACAGAATCAACGCGTCTTCTTCTCGCTCCCTAAGCGGCGGTAAGTAGATCTGTGCAACATTAAGTCGGTAATACAAATCTTCGCGGAACTCTTCATGATCGTTGAGATCTTCTTTCGCGGCAGCGATCACTCGCAAATCCACATTGATCTGCTGGTTACCACCAACTCGCTCGACAGTATGTTCTTGCAATGAGCGCAGCACTTTCACTTGCATTGAAAGCGGCATGCTCTCAATTTCATCGAAAAACAATGTGCCTTTATCGGCGTATTCGAGTTTGCCAATCCGTCGTTTACTTGCTCCGGTAAAAGCGCCGGGCTCGTGACCAAACAGTTCACTTTCGAACAGATTTTCGGGAATCGCGCCACAGTTTATTGGCACAAAACGATGTGATTTGCGTTGGCTTTCTTTATGCAGACTGGTGGCAACTAGCTCTTTGCCACAACCCGTTTCACC
>NZ_JAWOTA010000273.1:0-1163 GCF_033338635.1 Vibrio sp. Vb1755
GCAAGCGATGGTGTCTTCGAAAGCTGGAGAAAACGGCTACTTCAACTTTTACAACAGTGAACTTCACGCCGAGTTGGTGAAACGTCAGCATTTGGAAACGTTCCTGAAAACCCAAATTGAAAGTGAGCTGGTGGATGTGTATTTTCAGCCAATTATTGAAACGCGAACCGGCAATGTGGTGAAGTTCGAAGCATTAGCGCGCTTCTATCACGAAAACAGCGAGTACAGCACGCAAGAGATGATTTCCATCATTGAAGACCTGGAGTTGATCGCTGCGCTGGATGACGTTGTTTGTCAAACCGCACTGAAGCAGTGGCCACATTTGCAAAAAATCTATGGCGAAAATATCGGACTTTCTATTAATCGCTCGTTGAATACCAAGCTGGATTCATTGCAAGTTCTCCAGCGATCGCTCGATTTGATTAAAGCCAGCGATGTAAACCCAAAACTGGTGACTATTGAGTTAACAGAAACCGCGTATTTCGAGCAAGATGAAGAACACGCGTTTGCGTTAGAGCAGATTCGCCAAGAGGGCATTCAAATTGCGATTGACGACTTTGGTACGGGTTACTCTTCGTTTTCTTATTTGGAAGAAGGGCAATTTGATGTACTAAAAATCGACCGCAAGTTCGTCAAGAATATTCATGAGGGCAGTACAAGTTATAACATCGTCAAAACCATTACCGATTTGGCACACAAGCTGAACGTCGAGGTGGTTGCCGAAGGTGTCGAGTCACAACGCGAGCTCGAAGTGTTGGCTGGTATTGGTGTTGATTACATGCAGGGCTTCCTCTTTTCTCAGGCGTTGCCAGTCGTACTACTCGATACGGCTCAAGCTCATGACACACTTTTTAATGGTGTGATGGTTAAACCGACTCAAGATGCGATGCTGCAGTCGTTATGTCATCACGATGTGCGCCGACTCGACCCAGGTGAACCGCTGTCTTTGGCGGTGGAATACATGAATCTGAGCCCAAGCGCACCTTTGGTGGTCATCAATGAAAACCGCTGCGTTGGGTTGATCACCAAAGAGCAAGTCAACTTGCACATGACGCCAGCGATGGGGACAGATTTAGAAACCGAGCGCGAACATCGACTTTGGAAACGGCCAGTCAATCAGGTGATGAGCACCGCATTTGAGCAAGTTGATGCCTGTTTGCCAG
>NZ_JAWOTA010000274.1:0-1162 GCF_033338635.1 Vibrio sp. Vb1755
TGATCTTTTTTGACCAATGCTACATCGCTCAGCAACAAGCGATTGTTCAGGTATCCAATAAGAATCTGTGGCGTTGTCAACTTGAAGACAACACCCTCTACATCATTGAGAAAGAAACCAACATGAATGACGTAAGCACATCCGAAACACTCACAGACCACCAGCAACTGCCTGTGGAACTCACGTTCGACATCGGCCACCAAACCGTCACGCTGGAGCAACTCAACCAACTGCAACCTGGGTACGTTTTCGAGCTCAACCAACCGGTGTCTAAGCCCGTGACACTGCGCGCGAATGGTAAAATCATTGGTGAATGTGAACTGGTAAACGTCAACGATCATTTAGGTGTACGTGTGCTTGAATTATTCGGCGGCACTCAGGAGCCGGCATGATTCAGTTACCTGATGAGCTAAACCTCATTGTCAGCCTAGCGTTGCTGGCATTGATCCCGTTTATCGCCATGATGGCGACCTCATTTGTGAAACTCGCGGTCGTGTTTTCGCTGCTGCGAAATGCGCTTGGCGTACAACAGATTCCGCCGAATATGGCGCTGTATGGCTGAGCGATCATTTTGTCGATTTTCATCATGGCACCGGTTGGCTTTGAAACGTACGACTACGTAAAACAGCACGACATTTCTTTGGAAGACTCTGCCAGCGTTGAGGGCCTGATTGAAAGTGGTTTACAGCCGTATCGCGAGTTTTTGAAAAAGCACATTCGTGAAACCGAAGCGATATTTTTTACCGACGCAGCACGTACACTGTGGCCGCAAAAATACGTGGACCGTTTGGAATCCGACAGCTTATTGCTGTTGCTGCCTGCATTTACGGTCAGCGAGTTAACGCGGGCTTTTGAAATCGGCTTCCTACTCTACTTGCCGTTTATCGCTATCGATTTGATTGTTTCCAATATTCTGCTCGCAATGGGGATGATGATGGTGTCACCGATGACCATTTCTCTGCCCTTCAAGTTACTGCTTTTCGTTTTGCTTGATGGCTGGACAAAACTCACGCACGGCTTAGTGCTGAGTTACGGTTGATGAAGGAGAGAGAATGAATCCTGCAGAAATCATCCATTTCACAACGCAAGCACTCACTTTGGTTCTGTTCTTGTCGCTGCCACCAATTTTAGTCGCAGCATTAGTCGGCACCTTAGTGTCGCT
>NZ_JAWOTA010000275.1:0-1161 GCF_033338635.1 Vibrio sp. Vb1755
TGGGGAAGCGGCTGGACGTTTTCTCCGGTACTGCTCGTAGTGGGTCTGTTGATTCTTGACCTTCTTATCTACTTCCCATTCTTCAAAATGTTTGAGAAGCAAATGCTTGAGCAAGAACTACCAACAACCAAAGAAACGAAACAGGCAGAACAACCTGCTGGTGAAGGCGTAACCGCTTAATTATGAATGGGCTGTTTTACCAAGCAGCCCATATTTCTGGAGAGAGAAAATGGAACAAGAACTGGTTGTAATGGAAATCATCTGCAATGCGGGTGAAGCCAGAAGTTTAAGTTATGAAGCGCTCCGTTTGGCGAGAGAGCAAAAATTTGAAGCAGCAGAAGAGAAATTGTTGCAAGCCAGAGAGTGCATTAACAAGGCGCATTTAATTCAGACGCAATTGATCGAAGAAGATCAGGGGGAGGGCAAAGTGCCGATGACTCTGGTTATGGTGCACGCTCAAGATCATTTAATGACAACGATTCTAGCGCAAGAAATGGCTGTTGAGATTGTCGCTTTGAACAAGCAACTCGCGAACAAGTAAGGAAATCATTATGTCTAGAGAGGCGATCAAACTTGCCATTATTGGTGGTGGCAGTAGCTATACCCCGGAATTGGTTGAAGGGGTAATCAAACGCTTGGATTACTTGCCAGTTAAACAGATTCACTTTGTGGACATAAAATCCGGCGCGGAAAAACTAGAAATCATCAAGGGCTTGGCTCAGCGGATGGTCGATAAAGCGGGCGCGGATATTGAAATTAAAGCGGATTTTGACCGCCGTGCTGCGATCAAAGGCGCTGACTTTGTCATGACTCAATTCCGTGTTGGCGGGCTTGCTGCTCGAGCAAACGATGAAAGAATTCCTATTAAATACGATGTGATCGGACAAGAAACCACTGGCCCTGGCGGATTTGCTAAAGCACTGAGAACCATTCCGGTCATTCTTGATATCTGTAAAGACATTGAAGAGTTGGCGCCAAACGCTTGGATGCTCAACTTTACGAACCCTGCTGGTCTCGTCTCAGAAGCGGTGAGTAAGCATACTAAAGTCAAAAGTATCGGCTTATGTAATGTACCCGTCTCAATGGAAATGATGATTGCAGAGATGATGGATTGCGAGCCCAAAGAGCTACAGTTGGAGTTTGCTGGTCTAAATCATCTGG
>NZ_JAWOTA010000276.1:0-1157 GCF_033338635.1 Vibrio sp. Vb1755
GTTGAGTAATAATTTTATTGCAAATTTAGCAATTTAGAGTCGATAGTTATATTTTTATAGCCCAATTGACTAACGTTAGAATAAAGGAATCAATTCAGTGAAGCGTTTAGAGCTAAGTGCAGGATTATCAAGCAGACCGCTACTGGCTCAGATCAAGTCCAACCACCACGCAATTCAAGCGAAGCTCAGTTTGCTACTTACTTGCCTATTTATTGCGATAACTGGGTGGATACTCGGTAAAGTGGTGTGGTTAGCAATCCCTCAAACGTCTGATGTGCCAAAATGGAGGCCGTCGGCGGGTAATGTTATTGCCAGCAATAAATCGAATACGATTGATTTCAATGCCCTTCAAAGCGCCAACTTATTTGGCAAATACACCGAACAAAAGCCTCTGGTCGTTGAGCAACCTATTGTGAAAGACGCCCCCAAAACACGCCTGAATCTTACCCTTGTTGGCGCCGTTGCTAGCAGCAATCCTCAAACCAGCTTAGCGGTGATCGCTAACCGTGGTAAGCAAGCGACCTACGGAATTAGCGAAGAAATTGAAGGTACGCGTGCCACACTAAAAGCGGTGTTGGTCGATCGCGTGATCATCGATAACGAAGGCCGAGATGAAACTCTAATGCTGGAAGGCGTTGAGTATAAAAAATTGTCAGAATCGCCGCAGGCTACTCGAGTGCAAGCTGCACAGAAAGAACCTGCGTCAGACGTGAGTGACAAACTAGAGCAAATCCGAGAGGAGATTGCGAAAGATCCACAGAGTGTCTTTAAATACATCACCATTTCTCCAGTGAAAAAAGACGACGCCATTATTGGCTACCGAGTTTCTCCGGGTCGTGATGCGGCGTTATTTAATGATGTGGGTCTAGAACCTGGTGATATTGCGGTGCAACTTAATGGGATCGATTTAAGTGATCCATCTTCTTCAGTACAACTGATGCAAGTGATGAGCGATCCGCAAGAACTGAATTTGACTGTTGAGCGAGATGGTCAGCAGTACGACATCTATATCCAATTGTAATACTTAGGCAACCAGCGTAAGTTCAGGGAGACATACGTGAAACATTGGTTTAGCAAAAGTGCTTGGTTACTGGCAGGGAGTCTACTCTGCGTTCCAGGTGCTATGGCAAATGAATTTAGTGCGAGTTTCAAAGGCA
>NZ_JAWOTA010000277.1:0-1156 GCF_033338635.1 Vibrio sp. Vb1755
GAATCGGTCGCTCCGGACGATTTACAGGATGACTGTGGTGCTTATTGCCCGGTTGAGTAATGGGTTTCACCGAATGTTGCGGATGAGGTTTTGCCTGTAATGTTGTTGTGCCAAGTATCATGACAAACACACTGGTCGCAAGCCCTCTGAAAATTGATATGTAGTTCATAAAACGCCTCCCCTTGATATTGGAGAGTAGGGTGCTCAAAACATAAGTATAACAGAGCGAAACAATTAGGAAGCGTTAGGATCTGAGCGTTGTTCAAGTACTAGAGATAAGAGGCGCACCAGTAGGGACTGTGCTTCAGGTGATAGCAGCCGAGCAACCGTCACCAAATCTTCTGCGGTCACGTGTTCTATCCCTCTAATATCGAGGTCAGTCAGATTTAGAGAGCGCAAAATAGAGCGGTATTGCGAAAGTTTGAGATCCGATTCACCTCGCTCGATGCGTTGGTAGGTTTTGACGCTCATCCCCGCGATATTTGCCATTTGTTCACGCGACAAACCGTGCTCTTTTCGTCTAATAATGAGCGCTTCAACGATAGGGTCTACGTGCATGGCTTCTCCAGATAGGACAGTTTTGACCTAATCAACGCAAGAAGTGGACCACTTTAACCACCCTATCTTTACCCGATTTTAAAAAGGGTATAAGAATGGCGTTCTAATTAAATGTGCAATTATTTCAGTCAGTTCTTATAAAAATGGAAAAGCATCAGTCATATAAATCAATTACAGCAAAAGTCTCTATTCGCAAAATGCAACGCGTTTTAGATCTGCTGCTGAATGAAATTGATGAGAAACACCGCGCTTCAAAAGAGAATGTTGTTACATTGACTCGGCAGTCACAGCATCGTCTGATGAGCTATAAAGAGCTTTATCTTCACCGTGAGGCTATAGCCGAAAGTGAGCTGCTGTTGGCGTATGAAAGCATGAGTGATACCGAGAAACAGATAGCTGATATGGGGCTATCAGAACTAACTTATGCCATTGAAGCGCTAGATAGAGCGTGCTAACGCATTGCACAATATCGTCAACGATTGGATTGTGTTGAATAAAGGGAATAATAAACAAAGAAGGGATGCAAATGCTGGGGAACCACACCCAGCATTCGGACACTCATTTACCTATATTTTCGAACCGTAAATCAGTGTTTAGA
>NZ_JAWOTA010000278.1:0-1155 GCF_033338635.1 Vibrio sp. Vb1755
ATCAACGTTTGTTGGCCTATCGGGTATCATCAAATACGTGGAACAGCTACGAAAAGTGGGGCGTGGTGTGTATGACCTGACGCACGCTTTGTATTTCGTTTTGTTGAGCGTGCCTCGTGACGTTGAAATGTTTTTCCCAATGGCAGCATTGCTGGGTGCGCTGATTGGTTTGGGTATGCTGGCGTCGAGCTCTGAGCTTGTGGTCATGCAAGCGGCGGGTTTCTCCAAGCTGGATATCGGTTTGTCCGTGCTAAAAACGGCCGTTCCATTGATGCTTATCGTGATGACTTTAGGCCAATGGGGGGCACCAGAAGCTCAGAAAATGGCGCGTGATTTGCGATCTTTTGCATTGTCTGGCGGCAGCATCGTTTCGGTTCGTGCTGGGGTTTGGGCTCGTGATGCCAACGACTTCATCTTCATCGGTAAAGTGGAAGATGACAAGTTGTATGCGTTGAACATGTGGCGCTTTGATGATGACAAGAACTTAGAAAAAGTTATCTTCGCTGAAGAAGTGGATTACCAACAAGATAACAATTGGTTGATGCGTGACGTGAAAATCACCAACATGCAAGACGAAAACGTGATTTCCAAACAAGAGATGGATCAAATGGAATGGCACACGTCGTTGGCTCCTGACAAGCTAGCCGTGGTGACAGTAAAACCAGAAGAGCTCTCTCTGAGCGGCTTATATGATTACGTGACGTATTTGAAAGCATCAGAGCAAGATGCTTCACGTTACGAACTCGCATTTTGGCGTAAGCTGACGCAGCCTTTGTCGATTGCCGTAATGATGTTGATGGCATTGTCTTTCGTCTTTGGTCCGCTGCGAAGCGTAACAATGGGGGCGAGAGTTTTATCTGGCGTTGTGGCTGGTTTCACTTTCTATATCTCCAGCGAGTTCTTCGGGCCATTGACTCTGGTGTATGGCATACCGCCGATATTTGGTGCCTTAGCCCCGAGCTTAGCGTTTTTGGCGATTGCGGTGGCGTTGCTGAGAAGAAAGCTATAATCAAAGAAAAAGGAAGGCGCTATGCCTTCCTTTTTTGTTTCTAGGCGATTTATTTTGCTTTTGGCAAAACCACCAGTTCAGTTTTTGCCCAGATATCGTGGAAACCACGTTTTTGCGGGTCAATTGGCACGGTTAAGTTCGCGAGA
>NZ_JAWOTA010000279.1:0-1154 GCF_033338635.1 Vibrio sp. Vb1755
TTGACCGCGCGAGTTAATACTCGCATCGGTGAGCGCATCCTCGATAGTCTTGGGCTTATTCAGAAGTAGAGGAATACCGTTCACTAGCGCCGTCACGTTTTGCCAAGATTGCGCCTTAAGCCCTTCAGCAAACTGATAATCCACCGAAACTTTAGATTCAAACGGTGCACCACACGTCAGCCCAGTTGGTAAGTTGGCACTGAATGAGGCCGTGTTTGCCAGTTGCACATCGACCGCTTTCGATGTGTCGTTGTTCAGTGACCAATTGCCCTTTACGCTTGCAGATCGGCCGGTGTGAGAAAGCGTCAACTCGACCGTTTCCCCAGCGTTGATGTAACGAGATTGATATCGGGCGTTAAAAGGAACTTTGAGTAAGTTATGTTGTGCGAAGCTATCTTTCAGAATTTGTGCGTACTCTTTTTCAGGGAAAAGCATTGTCGCGGCAAATACGGTGGACTCCGCCAAATCATGCATTTTTACACCACGACCCACGCCGTACATGCCTTCAAGCACAATCGAGTCAAAGTCACGGAAAACACGATCCGAACCATCTCCATAACGAGCAACGGACGCTTTCAAGGCTTGGAATAAAGGTGTCGACCACAACTCGTCGCCCAATTCACCACCAACACTTTCATGCGCTCGGTATTCCGCTCCTTCAAAGTAACGAGCACGTTGGTTCCAGAGACTGCGTGTTGCGCGGCGAACGCCAAACATGCCATCCCAGTTGAACACCGTATCAATCTCAAATTCCTGACCACGGCGAGCCGCATCTAAATACTGTGTTCGGTAGCTCGCGCTGCCCGCCCAGTAATCACCGACACCTTCTCCAATCGCGCCAGTGTGGCCATACGCCCAGTCGGGAACGATTTGATAGTGAATCCCGTGTCCTAGCTCGTGCAAAATCACATCTGCATCCGCAGCATCCGGAGATACTCCACCCACGCCTAACATCAGCGCACGCGAACCTGTGTAGTAAGAAGAGTTGTCTAGCGCTAAACCACGTCCATCAAAACGAAGCGGCTCTTCAAATAAGTCATAGCTCAAGCTCGATAGGTACTGCAGTGAGTTGTCAAGATGGTAAAACGCCATCAACTGCAAAAAGGCATTGTCGCCAAGCTGAGCACTTTGCATCGCTTTTACATCAGCAAAAG
>NZ_JAWOTA010000280.1:0-1154 GCF_033338635.1 Vibrio sp. Vb1755
AGAACTTCGATGCCCATAGCAGTTAGTTCCGCGTATAGCTTCTCTGCTGCTTCTTTTACGCGCTCAGATTTGTGCATATTCATTGGCACGATTGCTACTTGGAAAGGTGCAATTGCGTCTGGCCAAATGATGCCGTATTTGTCGTGGTTCTGTTCAATCGCAGAAGCAACAACACGCGATACACCGATGCCGTAACAACCCATCTCTAGGATTACGTTTTTACCGTCAGGGCCAAGAACGCTACAGTTCATTGCTTCTGAGTAAACGTTACCAAGTTGGAAGATATGACCAACTTCGATACCACGTTTCAGCATTAGCGTACCTTTACCACATGGGCTTGGATCGCCTTCTACTACGTTACGCAGATCTTCTACTTGACCCAGTTCAACGTCACGACCCCAGTTAATACCGAAGTAGTGTTTACCGTCGATGTTTGCGCCGGCGCCAAAGTCGCTCATGACTGCTACGCTGCGGTCAACGATGAATGGCAGTTCAAGGCCGACAGGGCCAAGAGAACCAGGGCCAGCACCGATCAGTTCACGAATTTCTTCTTCTGATGCCATCTCTAGTGGAGAAGCCACTTGAGGTAGGTTTTCTGCTTTCACTTCGTTTAGCTCGTGGTCACCACGAACGATCAACGCAATGATTGGTGCATCGATTTCGTCAGACGCTTTAACAAATAGCGTTTTAACGGTTTTCTCGATAGGTAGACCGTGTTGCTCAACCAACTCTGCGATTGTTTTCGCGTTTGGAGTATCAACTAGTGTCATTTCTTGAGTTGGTTCTGCGCGTTCTACAGCAGGCTCTAACGCTTCTGCTTTTTCGATGTTCGCTGCGTAATCAGACTCAGTAGAGAATGCAATTAGGTCTTCGCCGCTGTCTGCAAGTACGTGGAACTCTTGAGAGCCGCTACCACCGATAGCGCCTGAGTCAGCAAGTACTGGACGGTACTCAAGACCCATACGGTCAAATGCTTTACAGTAAGCATCGTGCATTGCTTGGTAAGATTTCTCTAGACCTGCTTTGTCGATGTCGAAGCTGTATGCATCCATCATGCAGAATTCGCGTGCACGCATTACGCCGAAACGTGGACGACGTTCGTCACGGAATTTAGTTTGGATTTGGTACAGGTTTAGCGGAAGCTGTTTGTAAGA
>NZ_JAWOTA010000281.1:0-1147 GCF_033338635.1 Vibrio sp. Vb1755
CCTTCTGTGGTGCTAACGTCGGTCTTTGCATCTGTACTTGCTGTTTGAGTGACCGCTTTTTCTGCTTTTTGTGAACCTGTAAAAACTCCCGCTAAGGTTTCAAAAAAACCTTTGCTTTCAGAGCTTTCTGTAGGTGCTTTTGCGGAAGACTCAGAAGTTGAGGTCTTGCTAGTCGCAGAAACATTAGACAAATTCACATTCATAAAAACTTTCTCGTTTTTAGCTACGCCTTTTTATGGCGTGACCAGATTGCCCATCAGAGGCAAAATTAGATAATTAAACCATGAATTTGCAAAAATCACGCCAACGCATAAGGCTATTTTCCTGACGAACAGCGCACACGAAAAGAGTGGAAGCGAGATCAACTTCAACAAAAATTAGAACGGCTTGGCCTTACGGCTAAACAACAACGTGGAAAACTCATCCATTTGCTTTTGCTCACGTTTGGCTTCCGCGATTTGCTTTTCTTTCGCTTTCTTTTCGATCATCCACTCGTAAGACATGCGTTCTTGGCGCATCTTGAGCCAGTAGTCTTTGCAGTTTTCGACTTGTTCTTTGAAGTGATGCTCTGCTTGCTTTTGCTTTGACAGTGTCTCGTCAAGCTGACATAAGAATCGGTTGAGATGCCCGTATTGGCTGGCGGTTAAACCCGCTTGACCACGATCCACCAACTGTTGGCAGTAATCGAGACGATATTTCTCGATTTGCTCAACCTGACGGTAATAGTCTTCAAGCTCAGAGCGCGCTTTGTTCAGCGCAAGTACGGCTTGGTCTTCGCGCTCTTTGGTCTGCTCAAGTAGGAATTCCATCGCATTATTCATACGCTATTACCCACCCAAAATATTTCTGAGCATATTGACGCACATGTCGTATGGCACCGATTCTTTCATACGCTGCTGCAAGTATTCGTCTAGCTTTGGCTTTAATGTAAATGCGCCATCGATAGCCGGATCGGTGCCCGGCTTGTAAGCACCAATCGACACCAAATCTTGATTTTTGCGACAAATAGACAAGACCTGACGTACCGCTTTTGACATCAACACATGTTCTTCGGTGGTGATCTGAGGCATCACACGACTGACCGATTTCTCGACATCAATCGCAGGGTAATGGCCCGCGTCTGCCATTTCACGCGACAAAACAATGT
>NZ_JAWOTA010000282.1:0-1145 GCF_033338635.1 Vibrio sp. Vb1755
GCCTGCATTCAACAACGATGAAATCGTCATTCCAGAGTTCATCAAGCTAGGCGTCGAGAAAGCAGACGCTTACAACTACGCGTCTATTGGCTGTATTGAAACCGCTGTTCCAGGTAAATGGGGTTACCGTTGCACGGGCATGAGCTTTATTAATTTTGCGCGTATTTTACTGGCGGCGCTTAACGAAGGTGTGGATGCAACGACGGGCAAAGCCTTCTTGCCGCATGATAAGTCGTTGGCAAAAGGCAACTTCGAGAGTTTTGATCAAGTCACCGCTTCTTGGGCGGAGCAAATTCGCTACTACACACGTAAATCGATTGAGATCGATACCGTAGTCGACAGCGTGCTTGAGCAGCAAGCGCAAGATATTTTCTGCTCATCGCTGGTGGATGACTGTTTGGCGCGTGGTAAAACAGTAAAAGAAGGCGGAGCGAAATACGATTGGGTATCTGGCCTGCAAGTGGGTATCGCCAATTTGGGTAACAGTTTGGCGGCGATCAAACATTTGGTGTTTGAAGAAGCACAAATCAGCCAAACGGAATTGGCAAAAGCATTAGAAGAAGACTTCGATGGTATTGAGAACGAACAACTTCGCCAACGCTTAATCAACTTCGCGCCAAAATACGGCAATGACGACGATTATGTCGACCAATTGCTGGCTGATGCTTACCAAGTTTATATCGATGAGTTGGCGCAATTTGTCAACACACGTTATGGGCGCGGACCAATTGGTGGTGGCTACTACGCGGGAACATCGAGCATCTCTGCTAACGTGCCATTTGGCGCATCCACGATGGCAACACCAGATGGTCGAAAAGCGAAAACGCCACTGGCGGAAGGCGCAAGTCCAGCATCGGGCTCTGACCGTTTGGGACCAACGGCGGTGTACAACTCAGTCGGTAAAATTCAAGCCAATAAAATCCTAGGTGGCGTGCTGCTTAACCAGAAGTTAAGCCCAGCGGCTGTCGCTTCAGAAGGAGATAAGCTCAAGCTTTCAATGCTGATTCGCACCTTCTTTAATCACCACAAAGGTTGGCACGTGCAGTACAACATCGTCTCTCGTGAAACCTTGCTGGCGGCGAAAAAGAACCCTGAGCAGTATCGCGATCTCGTTGTACGAGTTGCGGGCTATTCAGCCTTCTTTA
>NZ_JAWOTA010000283.1:0-1143 GCF_033338635.1 Vibrio sp. Vb1755
TTCAAGGGCAGGTCGAGATTTGCTTTTACTTCGATACAAGCGATGACTGGCTACCAAAGCAAGTAGACGAGGAAAGTGTCATGGTTGGCTGTGTTCCCATTGTAAATCTGTTCAAATCAACCATGGAACCTAAACGTCTCCTTCCAACAGAGTACGAGTATCAATTATCTCCTCAGTACCAAGATGCAGAGAGTAATGAAGTTGTCTCGATTTCTGATGTTACCTTGAGAAACTGGAACAAAACTTACGAGCACTTACCCTGCTACCATTCAGGAGAGCACACGCACTACATGAGCGCGAGTGAAGTGTATTGGTTAATGAGACGAGAGGATAAAAACTGGGCCGGTGGCTACGATGAGCCTGGTCGAGAGACTTATGTTTCTTTTGTTGATAAGCAATACCAGTTGTTCAGCCCTGAAAGCAGAGATAATTGGCTGATGTATGTGGAAGCTGAGTGTTGCAATCGTAATTTGCCACAAAAAATTCCATTTGGTGGCGGGCTACCAAAGGTTCAGTTACCCAATGTTGATGATAATTTTAAATCAATTAGGTGCTTAACGTCTCTCTCCGAAACGCTTAGACCAGAGATGGATGAAAGCACACGATGGCAGCTTACCAAGCTATTAACATTGAACCATTTTACTGAAGCTGACGGCTTAGCAACGTTAAAACAAACATTGAACTTGTATGCATTTGCAGGCACTGCCGAAACAAAAGCCGTTATAGATGCTCTAGTCAAGCTAGAGTTTGAACATACAACCGGTAGGGTTAGTCAGAAAGGAAAAGTTGGTTTTGCACATGGAGTAAAGCTGGTTCTAACAGTATCCGATCAGATACTGCCAAAAGAGCAGATCTTTTTATTGGGTAGCGTGTTATCTGTTTACTTTGCTCAATATGCGGAGATTAACGTGTTTACGCAGTTAGAGATTAAGTTGAAATCAACCAGCAGCTCCTTTCACGTATGGCCTGCGCTGACAGGTGATAAGGTGTTGTTATGAGCTCAGAGGACTTCTACCGCGAGCTAAAGCAACGTTCTTTGTTTGAAGCTATTCATCTTATTGAGCAAGAGCTTTTGAAAGTTGAATCGCAAATTGGAACAGATGCATTACCCAAAAACGAGAAACTCAACTTAAAGGTCAATGC
>NZ_JAWOTA010000284.1:0-1140 GCF_033338635.1 Vibrio sp. Vb1755
AGCAAATATTGGCTGGTATGAACGGCAGCTTGAGTGCTCACAACCGAGCCCAAGGTGGCGCTCGATTCTCATTGTGCTTACCAATATGCCAACGCACCGAACAATCAGAAGGATAAGATAATGTGTCAGGTGTTTTTTATTGATGATGAAGCCGACCTTCGATTAGCAATAGAACAAACGTTTGAGCTAGCCGATATCGAAGCGACATTTTTTTCCGATGCGGAATCCGCCTTGTTAGCCATGAAACAAAGCGACGAAGCTGGTGTGATTGTGACCGACATCTGCTTACCCGGTATTTCAGGCATGGACCTGTTAACCACGTTAGTTCAACGCGACCCAAACCTGCCAGTCATCATGATTACAGGCCATGGTGACATCTCTATGGCAGTAAATGCATTACACCAAGGGGCCTACGATTTTATAGAGAAACCTTTTGCGCCAGAACACTTGGTTGAAACCGTAAAACGCGCCATTGAAAGACGCCAACTGACGAACGAAAATGAGAAACTTCGTCAATCACTCAAAGCAAGCCAAACGCTTGGCCCCCGAATAATCGGTGAAACCACCAGCATCCAAACACTGCGAGAAACCATCACCCACATTGCTGATACTGATGCCGATATTCTGCTGTTTGGCGAAACAGGTACAGGTAAAGAGCTTATCGCCCGCTCACTGCACGAACAAAGTTCTCGTAGAAACAATAACTTTGTGGCGGTGAACTGTGGCGCGGTGCCAGAAAACTTAATTGAAAGCGAACTCTATGGTCACGAAAAAGGCGCATTTACTCGTGCAGACAGTCGGCGTATTGGTAAGTTTGAATTTGCGCAGGGCGGCACACTCTTCTTAGATGAAATCGAATCGATGCCAATTCAGGCACAAATTCGTTTGTTGCGCGTCCTGCAAGAGCGCGTGATTGAACGCGTTGGCTCAAACGAACTTTTACCTCTCGACATTCGCGTTGTCGCGGCAACGAAAGTGGATCTTAAACGTGCGGCGGAACAAGGTACATTTCGTCAAGACCTCTACTACCGCCTCAACGTGGTTACGCTAGATTTGCCTCCCTTACGTGAACGCAAGGAAGACATCCCTGCCCTTTTCCACCATTTTCTTTTAGTCGCGGCGTCGCGCTATGGTAAAAGT
>NZ_JAWOTA010000285.1:0-1139 GCF_033338635.1 Vibrio sp. Vb1755
TTACGGCTGCACACAACTTAGCGTCTGCAGCTTTAGATGCGCGCTTATTCCACGAGCAGCGCGAAGGATATGACGCCTTTGAAGCTCGAACTGGTTTAAAAGCATTAAAAATTGACGTTGAAAGCATTACTTGGAAACGCGTGATGGACCACAACGACCGTGCACTTCGCATGGTCAAAATTGGTTTGAACGAACAAGGCAAAACCATTAACGGATTTGAGCGTAACGAAGGGTTTGATATTTCAGCCGCATCCGAATTGATGGCCATTATTGCGTTGGCAAAAAATCTTAAAGACTTACGTCAGCGCATTGGCAAAATTGTTGTTGCTTATGATCTCGACGGTCAGCCTATCACCACAGAAGATTTACACGTCGCAGGTGCGATGGCCGTAACGTTGAAAGAAGCCATTGCACCAACATTGATGCAAATGCTTGAAGGTGTCCCTACTCTGATCCACGCAGGCCCTTTTGCTAACATTGCGCATGGCAATTCTTCTATTATCGCTGATGAGATTGCGTTAAAGCTTTCGCGTTACACGGTAACTGGAGCAGGATTTGGCTCTGACATGGGATTTGAGAAAGCCTGTAATATTAAAGCAGCGGCTGCCAACAAAGCGCCTGACTGTGTGGTGATTGTTGCGACGTTAAGAGGCCTTAAAGCGAACTCCGGCCACTACGACTTGCGCCCTGGCATGGCAATTCCAGATTCGATTTTCTCGCCTGACCAAGCGGCATTGGTAGCCGGGTTTGAAAACTTAAAGTGGCACATCAAGAACGTCCATAAATATGGAATCCCAGCCGTTGTTGCGATTAACCAGTTCCCTCAAGATTGCGAACAAGAACTCATCGCGCTTCAAGATCTCATTCACGCATTCGATCCAAATGTTAAAGTCGCTATCAGCACTGCTTTTGCCCAAGGTGGTGAAGGTACGAGAGATCTAGCACAGCATGTCGTTGATGCTTGCGAAAAAACCACGAATTTCCGACCTCTATATCAGAAACATCAATCCCTTCAGGAGAAGCTGATGTCTGTGTGTGAAGCTGGATATGGTGCGACAAATGTTGAAATGAGTGAACTTGCAACTCAGCAATTGGCTCATTTTGAAAAACTAGGGTTTAACGAATTAGCTGTTTGTATT
>NZ_JAWOTA010000286.1:0-1138 GCF_033338635.1 Vibrio sp. Vb1755
AAATACTCGTGGCGAGCTTTTTTGTTCAGCGCGATAGTGTTACTACCCGCTTTTTGTTTTGATTTTTTCTTTGCCATAATGGCGTCATTATACGGGTTGGATATCGGATAGGAAATCCTTTTATTTGCGCAATCGTGGAATAAAAGTAAAATTGTCGCGAGCTTTAAATCTGTACATGTATCGATAGGAGTATGTATGAAGCAAGTCAGCCGTTCTGCGTTGGTGTCTTTTAGTGCAGAACAGATGTTTAATCTGGTCAATGATGTTGCTAAATACCCTGAATTTTTGCCTGGTTGTTCGGGCTCTCGAATTATTGAGTCTTCGGGTAACGGCATGGTCGCTTCTGTCGATGTTGCGAAAGCGGGCATCAGTAAAACGTTCACTACGTCCAATGAGCTTATTCCTGGCCAAGCTATTATGATGAACTTGGTTGATGGTCCGTTTAAAACGCTCCGAGGTGGTTGGATTTTTACTGCGTTGGATGAGCAGGCATGTAAGGTTGAACTTAAGCTTGAGTTTGAGTTTTCGAGCAAAATGATTGAAATGGCGTTCGGCAAGATTTTTAACGAGCTAACTAGCAATATGGTTAATGCATTTACCAAACGCGCGAAACAGGTGTACGAGTGTTATGAGTATTGAGTCAGACATGATTCACGTTGAGGTCGTGTATGCATTGCCTCATGAGCAACGCGTGTTTAACTTAGTTGTGAATAACCACGCGACGGTTGAAGAGATCATTCGTCAGTCGGGTGTCTTGGAATTGTATCCAGAAATTGATTTAGCGAAAAACAAAGTAGGTGTGTTTAGTCGTAATGTAAAACTAGACGCGACCGTACGTGATAAAGACCGCATTGAAATCTATCGCCCTTTATTGGCAGATCCAAAAGAGATTCGTCGTAAGCGAGCAGAGCAAGCAAAAGCGGCTGGGAATGCCGATCCAGTGACTGGTGGCAAGCCAAATGCTCTGCGCAAGTAAGCAGAGTAAGCAATATTTTAGATGATAAAAAACCTCCCAAGTGGGAGGTTTTTTTGCATAAAGGTTTTATGATGCCAATCGATGTAATGACAGGATTGGTTTATTGGATCTGTTCGTAAAACGCGTCACTTTTCGGGAAGTCACCGCTGATATCGGCCAGCG
>NZ_JAWOTA010000287.1:0-1136 GCF_033338635.1 Vibrio sp. Vb1755
AGAGATCAGCCATGCGCTAAAAAGCAGTGCTGCGAGTTTCGGAGCCGACAGTTTGTGTGAGTTAGCGATGTCTATCGATAAAAAAGCCAAATCTGGTGAGTTAGTTGAACAGGGTAGTGAGGTTAACACTATGCTTGAACGCTTGAATGAAACACGCGACGCGTATCGCTCTTGGACTCAATAAAGCCTTTACTTTTTAAACACAAAGCCCTTCCATATTGGAAGGGCTTTGTCGTATCAACGTTGGCAGTCTCAAGTGGCTACTTAGTGAGTAGTTGGTTTTCTATCGCTGCTTTCAACTTATCTCGGTCGTGACGCCAATCTCGGTTGGTTGAGGCTAATGATTCGGTAACGACGTTCCATTGTTCCAACACTTTCTGGTCCGTTTCTTCGGCAAGGACGACATCGATTCTTCGTCCTTGGCACGCACGTTCACACCATTCCAGCTTTTGCGCCATCGACATTCGACCTGCTGGGCCGTATTCAGGGCTGAGGTTAGCAACGAATATCACCTTCGCTTTTCGGTTTGCTGCAATGGCTTTGCCCAGCTCAGGCAATAACAATGGCGGCATAATACTGGTGAGGAAACTGCCTGGGCCAAGAATGATTGCATCGGCTTCTGCCAGAGCAGTAACGGCTTCTTTAGTGGCTGGAACTTCTGGTGAAAGATCTAAGCGACGTAAGTCGGTTTCCATCTCATCCACATTGGTTTCACCTGTGACCCATTGACCGTTCACTGAAAGTGCAGACAAATCCGAAGGGTGCTCTGACATTGGCAGAATATTGACATCAACCTTAAGCATGTTTCGGATCAGATTGATTGCATCCAGCGGTCGAACCGACAAGTTATCCAATGCTGTTAGCATCAAATTGCCAAGGTTGTGGCCGTCCAGCTCTCCCGTCCCTTTAAAGCGGTATTCGAACATCATCGAACTGATAGATGGTTCAGTGATTAGCTGGTTGATGCAGTTTCTGGTGTCTCCCCAAGCGATGCCACCTTGGCAATGACGAATACGCCCAGTTGAACCACCATTGTCGGTTGTGGCTACAATGCCCGTAGCATTGCTGCCAAAGTCTTTTAAAGCGGCTAACATTCGACCTAAGCCATGACCACCGCCAACTGCGACCACTTTCTT
>NZ_JAWOTA010000288.1:0-1133 GCF_033338635.1 Vibrio sp. Vb1755
TGCAGTTTCAAGAAAACCTGATGGGCCTTTTGTTCACCGGTTATTCCGTGCGCGAAATTTGCCGCAAACTCAGCATCAACCCAAAAACGTTTTATGATCACGTTGACCACATCGCCAGTCGTTGTCGTCGTAAGCTCGCGACCATTGATGCTCGTTGGGTTAATCACGCCAGTCACTACGAGTTGGCTTCCAGCTACATTGCCTTGCAGCCACACAGCAATAATGGAGTGTACTGGATTGTGTCTGGTGAAGCGCACTCGGGCTACATTCTTTGCCAACACGTGAACTACTCTTCGGATGAAGAACCTATCGCGACGCTGGATCACAACCCGTACGACGAAGTTTCTCGTTTTGTCTCTCAAGAGTACACAGCGGAAGCAAGTGAGCCACCAGCGGAACCTTCTAATCACCTTAGAGAGCGTATTGACCAAAAATACCAAACGATTTTGGCTCGTGGTAACGTCGAAGATCCGCTCGGTAACTTATCGGTATTTCATTACCCATCGAAAGGCGCGTTAGTTCGTCCTCCTTACACCTCGTACGCGCACTATTTGCATGTACTTGATATGTGTTGCCCTAACAAGCGGGTTTCGATTTACATGCCACAAGATCCCCTGCTCCGCTCCGCAGCGTTGAGCGTTTGTTTGTCTCGTATTCAAGAGAAAAACGTCGATCTGATGTATGTAGAAGAAGACGCTGGCTGGGACATGACCGCTCCGGTTGGCAAAGTGGATATTGCCTACATGAGTTGGTGGCGCGATCGCTGGGCGATCTCCAGTCAAGGCGAAAGCCACAAAGGCATTTGCTACCTTGCTGGCGATAAAAATGAACCAGAAAAGTGGTTTAACGTTGCAACAACTCGCCATGTGCAGTTCTATCAAAATCGCTTCCAGCTGTTGTTCGAAAGTTTCATTAACGAGCCACGTCGCAAATTGCGACCTGCCGGAATTTTACCTCTTTTAGATATATTCAGAGCTTGGCATAATTTGTGCTATCAGGACAAACAAGGTCTTACTGCCGCACAAAGGCTAGAAGTCACTGACGCACCTCTAACCATTAAGCAGCTCCTATCGTAACTATTTAACTCATTTAGATGTGGTAATTAGGGGCAGTGACGGTATACATTACGGCAC
>NZ_JAWOTA010000289.1:0-1132 GCF_033338635.1 Vibrio sp. Vb1755
CGTCTAATAGCGCGCCTTCCTCATGATCAAGAGGAAGCTTAATTTCATTAATACGAATCATATCGATGTCTCGTTATAGTAGGTGTCTTAGCCAAAAAACCTAACGGCCCCCAGCTCACAATGGCGCGCATTTTACGAGAAATTGAATTGTCTGTCATACTAAATCAAGGTTGGACGACGGATTTAACTTGGTGAATGTTGAATTTTGCCTTGGGATGAGTATTATCCCCCTTCTTTGATTTTGACTAACTTAAGAGCTGATTATCATGGCGTTTGTCGTAACCGATAACTGTATCCAATGTAAATACACCGACTGTGTCGCGGTGTGCCCGGCTGACGCCTTCCACGAAGGTCCAAACTTCATGGTAATCAACCCAATAGAATGTATCGACTGTGGCTTGTGTGTTGACGAGTGTGCCGCAGCGGCAATCTTCCAAGAAGACGAGCTGCCTGAAGATCAAACCATCTACAAAGAGCTCAACGCCGAACTCGCAGAAATCTGGCCGGTACAAACTGAAGTGAAACCAGCGATGGATGAAGCGGAAAAATGGAATGGCGTGCCAAACAAGTTGGATATGTTAGAAAAATAACCGCATTCAAAACGAAAAAAGCGTAATGAACCTCAGCTTGAAATCGCCTAGGCCGTTACGCTTTTTTTGTATCTAAAATTCGTTGATACGATTAGCTGTGCTGACGACGCATGTTGTCCAAAATGATGCCCGTCGCCATTGCTACGTTTAAAGATTCTGCGCCACCGAAAGCAGGAATCGTGATCTGATCTGTCACGAACTTGGACGCTTCTTCTCGCACACCATGTGACTCGCTGCCCATCAACAAAATACCTTCTGCTGAAAAATCAGTTTTATGCACGCTCTCACCTTCAAGGAAAGCACCATACACTGGTAAGTCTGCTTCTGCTAAGTAGCTTGGCAAATCAACCAAACTCACTTGCACACGCCCAAAACTGCCCATTGTCGCGCTGATGGTTTTTGGGTTATACGGGTCTGCACAGTCAGTGCTCGCAATAATGTGCTTAATGCCATACCAGTCAGCTACACGGATAATCGTACCTAGGTTACCTGGGTCTGAAACACCATCCAGAGCAATCATCAAGCCCTTTGCCTGTGGTTCT
>NZ_JAWOTA010000290.1:0-1132 GCF_033338635.1 Vibrio sp. Vb1755
CGTTGCCTTTGGCCTGGAAATGCAAGGCATCGGTAAAGCAGAGCGCCGTGCAAAAGCACGTGAACAGTTAGAAATGGTTGGCTTGTCAGAATGGGAGAGTAAGTTTCCGCATGAGCTTTCTGGCGGTATGCAGCAGCGTGTGGGCTTAGCGCGCGCATTTGCGATGGACACAGATATTCTTCTCATGGATGAACCGTTTTCAGCACTTGACCCACTGATCCGAGCGCAGCTGCAAGATGAACTGATTCTGCTGCAAGAAAAGCTCAATAAAACCATTTTGTTCGTCAGTCATGACTTAGATGAAGCACTTAAAATTGGTAACAACATTGCCATTATGGAATCGGGTAAACTCATTCAGCATGGTAAGCCAGAGCAGATCATTCTGGCACCAGAAACCGATTATGTGGCGGACTTTGTTGCCCACACGAATCCTCTGAATGTGCTTAAAGGTCGTTCGTTAATGAAGTCGAGTGATGCTCTGGTACGTGAAGAAGAGCGTGTACTTATTTGCCCTGATAAAGAAATTTGGGTGACGCAAGAGCCTAAAGGTCTGAGTTTGTCGGACTCTGAACAGTCACTGATTCAGTGGGTGAGCGAATCATCGAACCTCGATGATGTCGAATCTAACTCTGTGGTTCAGGTTAGCCCGAACATCAGCATGCGCGAAGCGATAGAGCTTAAGCAGCGCAGTAACCAGCCTCTGTTGCTGGTGGAAGATGACAAGTTGGTTGGTGTGTTGAGTGATCACGAGTTGTATGACGCGCTGCTTGGTAATTTTAAATCCGAGCAAGTGGCTTAGTCGATATAAACGTCTGAACTTCAAAGCGATACTCTACTCACATGACACTCAAAACAAACAAGCCGCACATCAATATGCGGCTTGTTCATTCAACAATGATGATTTCAATCAGCTTTTATAGCGTGGTGATAACATCATCCAATGCCATACGCGCTTTAGGTAAACCGTGATTGTAGTCTTCACCATCTTTGTGGTAACCGATCGCCAGCGCAACTTCACACACGTGGCCTTCCAACTCGTCTTTAAATTCTTCGCCAATCAGCTCAGGATCAACGCCTTCCATTGGAGTGGAGTCAATACCAAGGCGCGCTAATGTGTGCAGTAGGTTACCCA
>NZ_JAWOTA010000291.1:0-1129 GCF_033338635.1 Vibrio sp. Vb1755
ATTTCGCCTTGGTTAAACAGACGAACATCGATCTTCGCCATGTCGTAGCAGGCTTGGCAAGAGTGATGATATTTGCCATCTACATAATCGTGACGAGTAACAAAACTAGGTTTTTTACACCAATCGCAGGTGCCTTCTTCAGTGAACATTGATTTTCTCCCCACCTAGATAAATATGAGTCGTTAGGTGTTATTTTTCGCCGGGCATTATGGCATGAAAAAGAGATTGACGTTAAATGTCTGTTAATTTGTTTGAGAGCGAGATCGATTGCGAACCTTGTTTTACTTAGACTTAAAGCTAGCCATCAAGCGCCCTCTAGTTGTGGTTTACGATTTTGTAACATTTTGTGAGATGATTTTAAACGCCTGGTTCAAACGTTTCATTTCTTCTTCACTTCCACGAGTATCTGGATGATAGAGTTTTGAAAGTTGTCGATAGCGGAGTTTCACTGCTTGGTTATCAGGAATGGTTTGTGGTGTGTAACCAAACATCGCGCAGGCAACCGCAACTTTATGATTGTCGGATTGGCTACGAGTCTTTTTAAACTCTTTGAATACTTTCTCCAGCTGACGCTTCAATTGTTTATTCGTGAACTCTAACTCTTTTACTTTCGCATCAAGTTGCTGAGTTTGGTTTGCCTCTTGGGAAGACAGTGCGGCCAAGGCTCGTTGTTGTTTCCTTAGAGTTACCCATCCACCGAAGCCTGCTAGAGCGATCACCAATCCACCAATAGCCAACCACATAATCGTGCCATTATCAGACGTTACGGTTGATTGTGGAGCGACAGGCTGCTCTTCTTTTGTCGCTTCTTTATCTAATTCCACAATTTCGGAGACTTGCTTTGCACGCAGTTGATTGAAGCGCTCTTCGAGATAATGATTGTAAGCTTCTTCCGCTTGAGGGTTGGTGTCCGAGGCTAATTGGTACCACGCCTCAACGAGATCGCTGGTGGTGATGTCTTTTTGGTGATGCTGAACAAAGTCCGCTAACAAAAAACCGCGGTCGCGAGGGTCATTCAACGCTACAGAGGTAAACCAATACGTTGCCTGTGAGTAATTAACCGCACCGGTCAATCCTCGGGAATAGTCTTCGGCCAGCTGTTTCTGTGCAGGTAAATAGCCTTGGCTTG
>NZ_JAWOTA010000292.1:0-1125 GCF_033338635.1 Vibrio sp. Vb1755
AACTCACTGAAGCACCTAAGCTTGTTTGATCTAATGATGCAAGTGGCGACGCTACTTCAATCACCAATCCTCGTTCCATTGTTCCTTGGCATCATCATTCGCAGAACGCCGAAATGGGCACCATGGGCAACAGTTGTGGTTGGTATGTTTGTCTCTTGGTCAGTGGTGAAAATCTTCACTCCAGAATTTGTTGGTAGCTGGTTCGGTATGGATGAGCTAACACGCCGCGAAGCAGGTGAAATGCGCACAATGATCACCATTGCTGCTCACCTTGTCTTTACTGCTGGTTTCTTCTGCCTATCGACTCTGTTCTACAAAGAAGAAACAGACACGCACAAAGAGACAACGGCGGAATTCTTTAAAGATGTGGACACCGAGTGTGTTGCAGAAGAAGGCCAAGACATTGTTGACCGCATGCAACGCGCGAAATTGGGTACGCTGGTTATCTACATGGCCGCAGGTTTAACACTGATGGTGTTGATTCCAAACCCACTATGGGGCCGCCTATTGTTCCTTGCTTGTGCAGCGTCAGTCTTTGCTGTGGGCTACGGCTTGAAGAAGAGTGCCAAGCTAGACACGCAGCCCTCTAAAGTAGCCGCGACAACGACCCAATAATCTGAATTTTTGTTTTGGCTGCCCTCGCTTGGGCAGCCCTTTTGTGGAGATATATTATGGCTAAAGGTGATGTGATTACTCTCAACTTCGAAACGTTTGTTGATAGTGATACCCAAGTGAAAGTGACGCGATTAACGCCAACGGACGTGATTTGTCACCGTAACTACTTTTACCAGAAGTGCTTTACTCAGGATGGAAAAAAGCTGCTGTTTGCAGGTGATTTCGACGGAAATCGCAACTATTACCTGCTTAACCTTGAAACGCAACAAGCAGTCCAACTGACGGAAGGTAAAGGTGACAACACCTTTGGCGGTTTCATTTCGACGGATGAGCGTGCATTTTTCTACGTGAAAAACGAACTGAATTTGATGAAAGTCGATTTAGAAACGCTGGAAGAACAAGTCATTTATACGGTCGATGAAGAGTGGAAAGGCTACGGTACTTGGGTGGCAAATTCTGACTGTACCAAGTTAGTTGGTATCGAGATTTTAAAACGTGATTGGCAACCGC
>NZ_JAWOTA010000293.1:0-1125 GCF_033338635.1 Vibrio sp. Vb1755
GCACATCAAGAATCAATGCAATGTGACCATCACTGGTAATCGTCGCACCAGCCATACCTGGTGTACCTTGCAATAAGTTATCTAATGGCTTGATAACCACTTCTTCTTGACCGATAAGCGTGTCGACGACAAAACCAACGCGTTGGCTGCCGATCTGCACAATCACAACATGACCATGACCGATGCGTTGCTCCACGCGAGGAGACTTAGACGCCAACCAGTTTTGTAGGTAGAACAGTGGAATAGACTTATCGCGAACGATGATGGTTAACTGACCATCTACCACGTTGGTGCGGCTTAAATCTAAGTGGAAAATCTCGTTTACTGACGCAAGTGGTAGTGCAAAAGGATGACCGCCAACACCCACCATTAAGGTCGGCAAAATCGCAAGAGTCAGTGGCACTTTGATGGTGATCTTCGTGCCCTTGCCCAGCTCTGAATCGATGTCGATAGAGCCGTTTAGGGTGTTGATCGCCGTCTTAACTACGTCCATACCCACACCGCGGCCTGAAATATCAGAGATTTTCTCTTTACTTGAGAAGCCAGGGGCGAAGATAAGGTTGAAACACTCTTTATCCGATAGACGCGCGGCTGCATCTTCGTCCATCATGCCGCGTTTTACCGCAATGCCACGAAGTTTATTAGGATCCATACCGCCACCGTCATCAACGATAGCCAATTCGATATGGTCACCTTCTTGTGAAGCAGATAGGATGACTTTACCAGTGCGCGATTTACCCGCTTTTACGCGGTCTTCTGGCATTTCAATGCCGTGGTCAACCGAGTTGCGCACCAAGTGGATCAATGGATCCGCTAGCGCTTCTACTAGGTTTTTATCGAGATCGGTTTCTTCACCGCGCATTTCCAGCACGATGTCTTTATTTAGGTTACGCGCCAAGTCACGTACAACGCGAGGGAAACGACCAAATACTTTCTTAATTGGCTGCATGCGCGTTTTCATTACTGCGCCTTGAAGGTCTGCAGTAACAACGTCTAGGTTTGCCACAGCTTTCGACATTTCTTCATTGTCGCTGTTCAAACCAAGACTTAATAAGCGGTTACGCACCAACACGAGCTCACCCACCATGTTCATGATGGTATCTAGCGTTGATGTATCAACACGTA
>NZ_JAWOTA010000294.1:0-1125 GCF_033338635.1 Vibrio sp. Vb1755
TCCTGCTTAGGCACAAAGATGGTTGCACCGGGCAATATCTCAGGCAGCAAGCTTTGATCGCCTGTATCTAGGTAGGTTTTCAAGTTGAACATAGTTGGTGTGTTGTTCGTAATCACGCGAATTTGCTCAACGCTCGCGTAGCGAGTAACACCGCCAGCGCGCATGACCACATCGACAAGTGTGGTGTTTGGCTTGTAAGTAAATGAGCCCGGGGCGTTCACTTCACCGAACACTTTGATTGCGCGAGCGGAGTCGGCACTGTCACCAGAATTGGCGAGTTTGGCTGCATCGAACTCTTGCTCAATGTTGCCGACCAATGGGGAAGCAGGCACAAATAACACGTCTAACGATTCCAGTTTTGGTAGCTGGCTGTTGTCGCCTGTATCCAAAAAGCGTTTGTAATCGAACTCGATGTTCTGATCGCCACGTTTGACGATCATTTTGTCGAGCTGCGCGCCAGCACGGAGTCCGCCAGCTTCGTAAACAAACATTTGGATGTTAGAACCTGCGGGCAACGTGTATTCACCCGGCTTAACAACGTAGCCTTGCACGGAGATAAGCAGTTGTTGCTGTTTAATGAACACGCGAGCGTTATTCACGTCTCGATAGACGGTTTTCAGCGTTTCAATAATGACATCTTGCAATTGCTGCTCGTTATAACCAGCAACAAACACCGGACCGATTTCCGGTAAGTTGATTCGTCCGCGGCGGTCCACTTGAAAACCTTGGTTTAGCGATGCTTCGCCGGGCAGGTTGATCTGTACTAAGTCACCAACTTTTACTGTGTCGTTATCTGCGGCATGCAGAGGGGTTACCCAAGCGAGCACGCACATCGCGAACAAGGCAAAAAACGTTTTGAAAATGCTCATAACGCGCCTCCTATCGAACCGCTCGCGCTCGTTGGCATGTTGCCTTTGTTAGGTAAATTGTGATTACTTGGCGCATTGCTATCAGAGTTTGCGCTGAGAACTTCGATGCTCACACGACGGTTGGTTAGGCGCACGGCTGGCGTTTGTCCCTCATACAAAGGCAATGTGTCGCCAACAGATTTGGTTTGTACACGGTCTGACGTTACACCGAACACACTTAAGTATCGTTTAACTTGCTCAGCTCGTTCCTGTGCTA
>NZ_JAWOTA010000295.1:0-621 GCF_033338635.1 Vibrio sp. Vb1755
CTGTGCGTACTTAAAATGTTTGGAAGAACTAAGCGCAGGTAACCATGAGTTTGCCTTAGCGAAAAAGCGCCTAGACGTCACTTTACAAGAACGTAAAACGCCAGAAATGGAATACTTCCTTAATACATTCGCCCCAAGCTTTGAGCTATCGCTGGATGAAATCAGTTAGCCAGTTTAGTTTATGGAGATAAACGTGTCGTTTGAATTACACTCTTTGTGGCAAGAGCGCCACGATGATGAGCATAAAATCCGCCGTGATGACCACCGCAGCCCCTATCAACGTGATAGAGCGAGAATCCTGCACTCTGCGGCATTTCGACGCCTGCAAGCGAAAACTCAAGTTCATGGCAACAGCTTGGAAGACTTTCATAGAAGTCGACTTACCCACTCGTTAGAAGCGGCCCAATTAGGCACGGGTATTGTCGCGCAACTCAAAAAGAAACAGTCTGAATTTAAAGAACTATTGCCCTCGGACAGTTTGATTGACTCTCTGTGTCTCGCGCACGATATCGGCCACCCACCATACGGACACGGTGGCGAAGTCGCATTGAACTATATGATGCGTGACCATGGTGGCTTTGAAGGCAATGCGCAGACTTTTCGCATTGTGACCAAATTCGA
>NZ_JAWOTA010000295.1:631-1125 GCF_033338635.1 Vibrio sp. Vb1755
TACACTGAGCACTTCGGGATGAATCTATCGCGCCGAACTTTGTTAGGTTTGATCAAATACCCAGCACTCATCAGTCAGACTCGTTCAGTCAAGCTGCCAAACCCTGCAGAACATCAACGCCGATTAAAAGCCAAAGAATGGAGCCCAGCGAAAGGCATCTACGATTGCGATAAAGATCTGTTTGATTGGGTTATTGCTCCACTCAGCGAGAATGACAAAAGCCTGTTGAGCCAAATGCGCTATAGACCAGACTCCGATTTAGAGCACAGCAAAACGCGCTTTAAATCCCTCGACTGCTCCATTATGGAGCTCGCCGATGATATTGCGTATGGCGTGCACGACTTAGAAGATGCCATTGTGCTGGGTATGGTCACACGTCAGCAATGGCAAGAAGGTGCAGCAAGTCAGTTAGCCGATTGCGGTGATCCTTGGTTTGAAGAACATATCGGCTCTATTGGACAAATGCTGTTTAGCGGTAAACATCACCAACGCAA
>NZ_JAWOTA010000296.1:0-1119 GCF_033338635.1 Vibrio sp. Vb1755
ACCGCCGCAGTCAAACTCGATTCATTAGATGTCGCGCTGCCAAGCACCGACTCTCAGGCCGTTGCAGAGGTCGATAAGCAGTCGATTACCGTTAATATCCTCAAGGATGAGCCTTATTGGGCGATCAACGGACAAACGTACATCGATTGGGAAAACTTCACTCTCGCGCTGCTAGAAGAGAGTAAATCAACCGATAAACCTATTGTGATTGGTGCAGAAAAAACGGCCAATATTCAATCACTTGTTCAGCTTCTTGGCTTTTTGCAAGAAAACGGAATTCAGGCGACTCAATTGCTCACTGAAGAGTCGCCATAACAAGAACATAAAACTGAGAACATTTTCATGAAGAACACATTATCACCAGTGCGCACAGCGTTGACTGCTGCCGCTCTGTTACTTGCAAGCACGAACCTTTTTGCCAACAACGCCCCAACCTCAGAACGGGTCGTCAGTGCAGGCAGCGCCGTTACCGAACTATTACTTGCGCTCGATGCGAAAGACAGCTTGGTCGCCGTTGATGTAACCAGTTCTTTGCCGCAAGGCATGGAGTTACCCGACGTTGGGTATCATCGCCGACTTTCAGCAGAGGGGTTGTTGGCACTGAGCCCAACCAAGTTAATTGGCTCTGATGAGATGGGCCCAACAACCACCTTAAATCAACTAAAGTCGGCAGGTGTGGATGTCGAGATAGTCAATACAGAAGCCAACGTTGACGGGCTTTTGCATCGTATCGATCAGATTGCGACTATCATGAACCGTGAGTCTCAAGCAACAAACTTGAAGCAAGAGGTAAAAACGCAAGTCGAATCTTTGCAAGCGAATCAGCCTGCACCTTCTGCTAAAAAGAAAGTGCTGTTTTTGCTTATTCACGAAGGTCGCCCAGCCAATGTTGCAGGCTTGGATACCACGCCAGACGCCATCATCGCGTTAGCAGGCGGTGATAATCCTGCGGCGAAAAAACTGACCTCTTACAAACCACTGTCAACCGAAGCGATGGTAGAGATGCAACCCGATGTCATTTTAGTTAGTGGCCGCAGCTATGAGACCATGGGCGGTGCAGACGCCATTTTAAAGGCGATGCCGTTACTTGCAGCAACACCAGCAGGCCAGACAAAGAAC
>NZ_JAWOTA010000297.1:0-1119 GCF_033338635.1 Vibrio sp. Vb1755
TTGAGGCGCTCTCTTTCGATGACTTTGGTTTGCTTAAGATTTTCGAGCTCTAAGCTCGCACCAGAAATACTTTGTTCAATAATACTAAGCTTGCTCTCAAAAAAACGCTTTCTGGCAGTAAAGATTTTGTTTTGCACTAACTGTGCTTCTTTAACGATGTTCACACGAGGAATCGCTTCTAGATCACCAGACCACGAGATATCCGCTAATTCATCCAATTCGGCACTCAGCCGGTTTTCCTTCGCTAGCGTGTGAATGTACTGACCACTAACTGCATCTAACTTGGCCATTGGCTGACGTTGCGACAATTGAACAAGCGGCTGGCCTTTCTTTACCAAATCGCCCTCTTGAACATACAGTTTTTCAATGATACCGCCTTCTAAATGCTGTATCTCTTGCCGCTTGGTTAGAACAGACAAATCTCCATAAGCGATAGCAGCACTCTCTAACTTTGCGGTAGCCGCCCAATATCCTAAACCGCCTAGGAAAAAGCTTAACGTTGCAACTCCGAGCAAAATTGGCTTTTTGAAACTCAAGTTAGCATCTGAACTGAAACGGTACACTTTCTCCGCAGGAAGTTCGTTAACGACTGGCTGCTGATTGCTCATTTTTCACCCTTGGAATATCCGTTCTGTCCTCACCCATTAAACGCTTCAACACTTCATCTCGAGCACCATAAAGTTTGGCGCGGCCATCAGCTAAATACAGCAATCGATCCATTTGCCTCAATGTGCTTGGATTATGGGCGATAACCACAATGGTCGAGCCCTGAGATTTTAGATGAGCGATAAGACGCTGATACGCAGCCTCACCTTCTCCGTCTAGATTGGCGTTTGCTTCATCAAAGACGACGATAGAAGGATCTCCATAGACAGCTCGTGCTAGCGCAATCCTTTGTCGTTCACCACCCGACAGTCCACGACCATTTTCGCCAATAACGAAGTCGTAACCTTTGTTCTTTTTGAGGATTAATTCGTGACAACCCGCTAATTGTGCAGCTTTGATCACCTTCGCTGGATCTTCTTGTTTAAAACGCGCGATGTTCTCACGAATGGTTCCTGGAAATAGCTCCACCTCTTGGGCCAAATAGCCAACGTGAACACCTCGATCTTCAGATGC
>NZ_JAWOTA010000298.1:0-1118 GCF_033338635.1 Vibrio sp. Vb1755
AACTTCCTCAGTGGGGGCTGGGGTAACGATACGCTTGTGGTCGGCGATGGCGAGTCAGTGTTGAGCGGGGGCTGTGGTGACGACACATTTGTCTTTACCAACCGTCTGGCGATTGGCGTTCCTGATCAACCGGTATCCTCCAATGACATTGAGATAGAAGCCGATGTTCTCGACTTTAATATCTTCCACGACAAACTGGTCTTTGATTTGGGTAAAGATACAGATGGTGATGGCATTCGCGATACTTTCCTAGATTCGGCGGATGATCTGACCCTTAGCTACAACGAATGTGGTTGGGCAGTATTCTCTAGCGAAGAATACAACGTAGAAGTCACGCTAAATGGCGTTAATTCAGCTTACATAAACTATGCTGAACACCACGGTATCGACATTTTCGAATTCGCATAAGCCATCTTTATTCGGCGTAAACACTGCTCAAGTATAAATAATGAAAAAGGAGGCTGATAGCCTCCTTTTGTTTATGTTGATATTTCAACTTATTCGAATGGTGATGGATCACCAGAACCAATTCGAACCACTTCTGGATCACCTTCGCTGAAGTCAATCACTGTAGTAGGTTGCTCACCTAAGTAACCACCATTCAGGATCACATCAACTGCATGTTCAAGTTTGTCGCGGATATCTTCCGGATCAGACTCTGTCACATCGCTACCAGGCAGAATCAATGACGTTGACATCAATGGCTCACCCAGTGCTCCGAGAAGTTCCAATGCGATTTGGTTATTTGGCACACGAATACCGATAGTCTTACGTTTCGCATTCATCAAGCGACGAGGAACTTCCTTCGTACCTTTGAAGATGAACGTGTAAGGACCAGGAGTGTTGTTTTTCAGTAGTCGGAATGCTCCGTTGTCCACGCGCGCATACAGAGAAATTTCTGACAAATCGCGACACAACAACGTGAAGTTGTGCTTATCATCTAAGCGACGAATCTGACAAATGCGCTCTAGCGCTTGTTTGTTCTCCAATTGGCAACCAAGTGCATACCCTGAATCTGTCGGGTAAACCACGACACCGCCATTACGAATGATTGCTACTGCTTGATTAATCAAGCGAGCCTGTGGGTTTTCTGGGTGAACGTAAAAAAACTGGCTCAT
>NZ_JAWOTA010000299.1:0-1117 GCF_033338635.1 Vibrio sp. Vb1755
GAAGCCCGTCTAGCTATCGCTCTTGCGCAGGAAGGTGGCATTGGCTTTATCCACAAGAACATGTCTATTGAGCAGCAGGCGGCAGAAGTTCGTAAAGTTAAGAAGTTCGAAGCTGGTGTGGTAACAGACCCTGTGACTGTGAATCCTGATGCAACCATCGCCGATGTAGTCGCTCTGACTGAAAAGCACGGTTTTGCAGGTTTCCCTGTAGTAACAGAGCACAACGAGCTAGTGGGTATCATCACTGGTCGTGACGTACGCTTTGTGACTGACCTATCTAAGAAAGTGTCTGCGGTAATGACGCCTAAAGAGCGTCTAGCTTCTGTAAAAGAAGGTGCAACTCGTGAAGAAGTTCAAGAGAAAATGCACGAAGCACGCGTTGAAAAAGTACTGGTAGTGAACGATGAGTTCAAACTAACCGGTATGATCACTGCTAAAGACTTCCATAAAGCAGAACGTAAACCAAACGCATGTAAAGATGAGCGCGGTCGTCTACGTGTTGGCGCAGCTGTTGGTGCTGGTGCGGGTAACGAAGAACGTGTTGCTGCACTTGTAGAAGCAGGCGTTGACGTACTACTTATCGACTCTTCTCACGGTCATTCAGAAGGCGTTCTACAACGTATTCGTGACACTCGTGCTGCGTACCCAGATCTAGACATTATCGGCGGTAACGTCGCAACAGGTGCTGGCGCGAAAGCACTGATCGAAGCTGGCGTGAGCGCAGTGAAAGTCGGTATTGGCCCTGGTTCTATCTGTACGACTCGCATCGTAACGGGTGTTGGTGTTCCTCAAATCACAGCAATCGCTGACGCGGCTGAAGTGGCTAACGAATACGGCATCCCAGTAATTGCTGACGGCGGTATCCGTTTCTCTGGTGATATCTGTAAAGCAATCGTAGCAGGCGCATCATGTGTGATGGTTGGTTCTATGTTCGCAGGTACAGAAGAAGCGCCGGGCGAAGTGATTCTTTACAACGGCCGTTCTTACAAAGCTTACCGTGGTATGGGTTCTCTTGGCGCGATGTCTCAAGGTTCTTCTGACCGTTACTTCCAGTCTGATAACGCAGCAGACAAGCTTGTACCAGAAGGCATTGAAGGTCGTATCGCATACAAAGGCC
>NZ_JAWOTA010000300.1:0-1117 GCF_033338635.1 Vibrio sp. Vb1755
AGCTATCGAGTGGAATTGGGTTGTACAGCTGTTGAGGATCTATCAACTCATCCAGAAGGATTGGATAACGAGACAACTGTTCAGAAATCATAGGACTTGCGGTACACAAGCGCACTAACTGCACCAATGCGGCAGGGTGTTCATCCAACAATTCTAAGTACGTCGTGCGCGTGCAAATATTGTGCAGTAAGTGCAACACTCGCGGTAAACCAAACTGTGCATCAGGGTGGGCAAACACCGCGTCAAACACTTTTGGCATCAAGCGGTTTAAGACTTCTCGCCCACGGGGGCCGAGCGTTTTCTTGGCCAAGTCGGCTTTAAAGTTGATGATAGCTTTAGAGAATATGGCGGGTTCTTCGACTTGAATGTCCTGCTCTAAAATCAGCTCTAACACATCTTGTTTATTGGCCATATCCCATAATTCATGGAAATGACGAGCAATCGTGCTGCCCTCATCTTCTTCGTCGTCACCAATCAAGGTTTCAAATACTTGATGCACTTTATTCATGTGCTGCTGAGTTTGTTCGATGAGCAGCTCCCACGACTCTAGCTGCATCGCAGTTGCCAGTTTTAAACGCTCAATGTCGCAATCGGGCAGCGTTTGAGTCTGCTTGTCTGCCATTGCTTGCAGTAGATTTTCTAGCTGGCGTAAATATTTATATGCCGCTTCCAGATTGCTGACTTCTTGCGGGGTTAACAGTGCAAGCTCTTCAATACCATTTAAGGTTTCGAGCAAGCCACGATTGCGCAAAGATGGCTCTCGCCCGCCACGAATCAGTTGGAAAACTTGCGCGATAAACTCAATTTCTCGAATACCACCAGCGCACAGCTTGATGTTGTTGGTTAAACCGCGACGTCGCACTTCACTGCTGATCATTGATTTCATGCGGCGCAACGACTGAATAGCACTAAAGTCGATGTAACGACGGAACACAAACGGACGCAACATTTTGCGTAGCTCTTGATATTGCGGATACATTTCGCATCCCATCACGCGCGCTTTGATCATCGCGTAACGTTCCCAGTCCCGTCCTTGCTCTTGGTAGTAATCTTCCAACGCGGCATAGCTCATTACCAACGGGCCGCTTTCCCCAAACGGACGCAGCCGCATGTCGAC
>NZ_JAWOTA010000301.1:0-1115 GCF_033338635.1 Vibrio sp. Vb1755
GCGTGATACGTGGTAAACGGTATTCCACCGGATCTTCTGCGGTGATGATTTTTTTACCCGGTTCATTGAGCTCACTCAACGCGCCGTAAAGTGTCGTGGTTTTACCCGACCCCGTAGGGCCAGTTACCAAAATCATGCCATGAGGACGAGATAACTGACGACGCAAGCGCGCCAGTAGCTCAGGCGGTAAACCCGATTCTTCTAATGGACGTAAACCTGACGACTGGTTAAGCAGACGCATTACGACCGATTCACCGTACTGAGTCGGTAACGTCGACATACGAATATCAATCGATTGACCACGAACTTTGATGTTGAAGCGACCATCTTGTGGCAGACGCTTCTCAGAAATATCCAAGTGCGCCATCAACTTAAGGCGTAATACCAATGCTGAAGCGATGTTCACTTCGTTCAGAATGGTTTCATGTAGCACACCATCGACACGCTGGCGTAAACGCAGGACTTTATCGTCTGGTTCGATATGGATATCCGATGCACCAACTTGCACCGCGTCTTCAAACATCGAATTAACCAGTTTTACAACGGTGACTTCTTCACTGTCGGCTTCATCGATGCCATAGTCAAAGCTTTGTACGTCTTGGTGCTCGGCTTGTAACTGCTCAGCAAAGGACGCGATCTCTTTGGTACGGCGGTAGTAACGGTCGAAACTGCTGATCAACTGACGCTCAGAGGCAATGATGAACTCAAGGTTGTACTCACCTAGCAAGTTCATTAAAGACTCTTGGGTAAACAGATCCGCCGGATCACTCATCGCAACACGTAAAGTGTCACCATTACGAGCCACCACCATTGCACGTAAACGACGAGCATGCACTTCTGGCAGTATTTGCACCGCATCCGCATCCACTGGAGCGCGTCCAAGATCGATCAACGGTAATCCAAGTTGCTGAGACAAGAACTCCAGCATTTGCTTTTCGGTAATAAACCCGAGGTCAATCAGGGCATCACCTAATTTTTGTCCGGTACTGCGCTGAGCTGATAGAGCTTGCTGGATTTGATCTTCCGATACGATGCCTTCTTCAACGAGTAGGTCACCTAAGCGTTTTCTCAACTGAATTTTCATTGTGCGCTCTCCAGTTGCTTTAAGATGGTTA
>NZ_JAWOTA010000302.1:0-1114 GCF_033338635.1 Vibrio sp. Vb1755
GGTCTAACACGCTGTGTGAAATTAGGTAAGTCATTGCTGAAGGCGGTAGGCTTAGCGTTGACTGGATTTTTTCTGCCATTTGGCCACCAATGCCGACGCTGGTGCCTTCTAATACCCACACCATGCCAAACAGCGCGAGTGGGTTGTGGCGGTCAATGTTGTGGTAAAGGTAGGAAACCATTAATTCAATCGGCGCACCGACTTGACCTACATCTTTGTTGTTGCGCACTGCTTCGGCATCACCGCCACATGCTTTAATGTCATTTAAAATCCATTCTTGATGGCCTTTCTCTTCCTCGATGTATTCGGCAATGGCGTCTCGTACCCATTCGTATTCGCCAGATAGTCGGCCTCCACACGCCATCAGCAAGGGAACGGTGTGCTTAACGTGATGGTAAGCTTGGGTTAGAAAGGCGATATACATATCTTTGGAAATGTTGCCTTGTTGAACGTCTGCGATGACTGGCGCAGTTAACATTGCTTGTTGAGCAGCGGCAGTGCTTTGTTTGAGTTGTTCGAAAAATAAAGTCATAACCTTCTCCTTAAGAAGCCGTTAACTAAGATGCAGTTTGGAAAGACGTAATGTGTTGCTGAAAGGGCAAATCGATGCGTTGGATCTTTTGCGCTTGCAGCGTTAATTCAGACGTTGTGCTCGCTAATAACTGAGCCACATCATGTTCGATTTGATTTCGTTTGAGCTTGCCGTTATCCGTGTACCAACCAGAGATGGCTCGTGGGTTGTCCAGCAGCAATAAGGTTCGGATTTGAGCGTAATCGGGTAGGGTTCGGTTTAATGCATGAACCTTTGCTTCGACGTCTTCGCTATTGGCAATGACAGCACATAATGTTTGTTGGCTATCACCTGTAACGATCAGTGGCGTCATCGGCAAAAACGCCAACGCTTCTGATTCAATCCACTCCGGTGAGACATTTCTGCCGTATGCGGTGACGATAAGGTTCTTCTTGCGTCCTGAGAGAGTGACAAAACCTTGCGCGTCAATTTGGGCTAAGTCGCCAGTTGCTAACCATTCTTGAGTAAACGGTTCATTCAAATAACCAAGAGCAACGTTGCCTTTGACAAGCAGTTCACCATCTTCCGCGATACGAATCTGAG
>NZ_JAWOTA010000303.1:0-1113 GCF_033338635.1 Vibrio sp. Vb1755
TTTTCTCCAAACTGGCGTGTTAATGTTGGCTTGCGAAACCGAGCTTTGTGGGGCGATGCGTTAGACATTCCTCAATATCCCGAACTTGTCGCGCTAGACAATGGCTACTTTGATTTGAGCAAAAACTGGCGCGAAGACGACGTTATTCTGAATTCTCAATTGGACCGATGGTATGTGAACTGGAAGAGCGACGATTGGAGTGCCAGTGTCGGGCGTTTTCGTATTAACTGGTCCATGAATACCATCTGGAACCCTAATGACGTTTATAACGCGTACTCGATTTATGACTTTGATTATGAAGAGAGAGCGGGCACCGATGCCATTATGGTCAGCAAAAAACTTGGTTTTGCTGACGGTTTAGATTTGGTGTTTTCTCCTTCACAAGAATCTGGACAAAACAGCTCTTCGCTGCGTTATTTTTCAAATGTTTCTGGGTGGGATTATCAAATTATCGCAGGTCGAGCACGGATGGATTACATTCTTGGAGCTGGATTTGCGACCGATGTTTACGATGCAGGGCTGCGAGGTGAGTTAACTTGGTTTGATTCAATAGACGCTGAATATCAAGGTGAGCCAACGCAGAATAACACTGTAGCGAGCTTAGAAGCGGATTACAGTTTTGGTGGTGTTCGTAACTGGATGACAAGAGGGGCTTGGCTGTTTATCTCGAAACCTCAAGATGCCAACAGCGCGCTTGCTTATCTCAACTTGCCGCTGAACGCTAAAACCCTGAGCTTTACTAAAAATACCTTCTATGCCGATGTGAGTTTTGATTTAACCGCATTGAATCGTTTCACACTGTCAGCTAGCTACTATGACGATGGTTCTTACTTTGCAGGCTTATCAAGTAATTATTCTTTAGCTACCGACTGGCAACTGCTCACTGTATTACAACGTTTTTCAGGCAGTGGAGACAGTTTGTTTGGCGAAACACCAGCCACTTTGTTGTTTGCGAATATTCGATACAGCTTCTAGCTTTGCCATGTGACCAGTCGTTGTCTCTGAATACGTTTATCAATGGCGAAGAATGCCTCGTTTTTAAATGCATTTTGATACATTGATTTAACATTTGCGCAAATGTCGTTATATTTAAGGCTCATCGTTGTCAGGAGT
>NZ_JAWOTA010000304.1:0-1113 GCF_033338635.1 Vibrio sp. Vb1755
TGTGTAAATACTGTTTCTCGTTAATTGACATTTTTCGTCACCTGTTTGAACGAGGCAATCCTATCAAAAAGTCAGAGGTGTTATGAAGCTTTTCCAATCACTCTTTACTGTGATGATGGTAGCGACCATCAGTTTTTCCACATTTGCGAGCAGCAATAATGATGACTGGGAGCTGATCGCAACCAAGACCGTCAACTTCCAAACGGAGACAGACACCGTTACGCCAAATAGTCTGCTCAAAAACCGTAACTTCAGTAAAATCAAAATAAAGTGCATTCAAGGCACCGTCGATTTAAAAGACATCAAAGTCACCATGACCGACGGCAGCGAGAAAAAACTCACTTCAATGGGCACGCTCACCAACGGTATGTCAACGCGAGCTTGGACGCTACCAGGATCGGAGGACGCGAAACTTAAGCACCTTGAAATGAAATACAGCAGTTGGGGAAACATGAAGCTCGACGTGTTGGGTGTCAGCAAAAAAGCAAATGCCGAAATCTGGGGAAAAAAGAGAACCAAAAACGCTCAATAAACGTCATGCTTGTCGATTGACTGATGAAAAGCAAACAGCCCGCTATTTCAGCGGGCTGTTTCAGTATTTAAAGCTCTGAGAACTCTGGCGCGTAATCAATGCGTCCAGAACGTCCTGCACATTGGCCTTCGACGAGTTCAGCTACTCGAAACGCACCTTCAGGCACTTCCCAAGCGCATTCAAAGCCCATCTCTTCACCAGCATTGAAACCTTGTCGTGCATAGTAGTTAGGTTCACCCAACACGACACAGACTGGATAACCGAAATCACGCAGAGATTCGAAACCTTCTTTAATGAGTTCAGCACCAATGCCTTGACGGCGATAGTCCTCATGAACAGCCAATGGTGCAAGCCCTTGCCACGACAAATCTTCACCATTTAATGTAACTGGGCTAAATAAAGCATGGCCAATTACCTCACCTTCATCCGTACACGCCACCAGCGACAAGGTCAGCTTGCCGTTTTCACGTAAACGCATCACCAAGTTGGCTTCTGCATCGGTTGGAAACGCATGTTTCAATAGGCGGTCAATGGTCAGAATGTCCGCAGGGGCTTCAGTTCGAATAAGCATTCGCTACTCC
>NZ_JAWOTA010000305.1:0-1112 GCF_033338635.1 Vibrio sp. Vb1755
CAAATAATCTTTGTTCCAAACAATCCCGGCGCCTGAGTATCCAAACGCCACGACTTGATCGTTATTAGGTAATAGATAAGGGGACAACCATTTCGGCACTTGCACACGCGACGACATATCAGCCAAACGATGTTCATTAGACAGCTCTTGCATCAGAAACGGCGACGAGCTCAACACCAAGTCGATATCCTTCATGTAGCTTTTGCTGAGCAATTGCAGGCTTGATTGAGTGCGTCGGTGAACCACTCGGACTTCAGCATCAGGATAGTGCTGCGTAAAGTCATCCACCAAAGCAGTGATTGGTGCTTGAGAGAAGGTCGTGAGTATCACCAACTCTTTTTCTGCTGCCATTGTGAGTGGTGCATAAAGCGCCGCACCAAGAAGTAAACGACGCCCAAATTGCTTGAAATCAGCCATCAAATTAACCAAAAACCTTAAATAGTGTGCGGTAACTCAAATCTATGAAAGATTGTCAAAAAATCTTACAGAGTATGTTTGAGTCACTATTGACGCACTTCAACCAGAACTAAGCATATTCTATCAGTAACAAGTGTCAGCCTAACGTTCTAAATTCCCGTTTTTGACTCAACCTAAATATCAATATGGGTCAATTCTGTCTCAAATTCATGCCTTTGTACTGTGCAATCTATCACTTCAAGATAGCCCTGCAACAAAACATTTGTGATTAAAACTTGGAGTGCAAGATGTTTAATTTCTTTAAAACACGCCCTGACCTCCCTCTTTCAGATGGCTCGAAAGAGGAAATGCAAGCGCGTTTCAAACGCTACCAATGGCATGTATTTTTAGGCTTGGTTTTCGGTTACGCCGTCTTCTACGTAGTTCGTATGAGTTTAGGTGTTGTTAAAAAACCGATGCTGGATGCAGGCATCGTAACCATCGAAGAACTCGGTATCATGGGTTCGGCTTTCTTCTTCACTTACGCTTTTGGTAAATTCTCGAACGGCTTCCTTTCTGACTATGCCAACATTGGCCGATTTATGTCGTTCTCTCTACTACTGTCTGGTATCACCGCAGTATTCATGGGTTTGAACACCACGGCATTCTTCTTTGTTCTGCTTTGGGGTCTAAACGGCTGGTTCCAATCTGTTGGT
>NZ_JAWOTA010000306.1:0-1111 GCF_033338635.1 Vibrio sp. Vb1755
GCAAATCATAGTGAGCTTTTTCAGTTTCCGCATCCAAACGTTGGTCTGGATTAACGAATACCAAGTAGCACTGCTCACATTGAAGATATTCGCGATGCTTATCTTCAAAATAGTGACGAGTATGCTGATTGTGGCATAAAGGACAGGTATGCATGCTGACTTCCTCAAACAGGGATGCGAAACATACCAGAAAGTGGACTCAGATTGGAGAGGCACTGAATACTTTTTCAGCAGTTTTTGTTAAAAAACTTTGTTTAAGAACCCATCGAAAGGCATCAGTGTAGTAATCCCTCTTCAGATTGGTGGTTGCCGAGAAAAAACGGCATAAAAAAAGCGACAGTCAAACTGTCGCTTTCTAAGTGCCATCAAGTGGCGAAACTGTGTTGCACGCATTTAGTGCACCAAGAATCCTTTTGTTTTTCGTGCTTGCCTTGTCAAAAAGTGTTGTTTTTCATCTTCCTGATGAGTTTTGGCTGTCCCTTTATTTCCTGGCTTCTGGGCGACTTCCTGTGCCTGATCCTTTCCACTGTCTTAACCATAAGACGAGATGACCATCCGTATCGAGCAGGCTCCTTGCCTACCTAATTCCGTTTTCCGATCACCAAGCTATCCTAGCTTGCGTCCATGAAGACCTTGAATCCGTGGTCTGAAATCCTGCAAGTCACCCCCTGTGAACGCTTTCTACTTTACGTAATCCCGACGCACTCACAAGTTAGCAGCAGGAAATATTAGCGATGATTTTTTCGCAAAAATTAAAAACATCAATTAATCAAAAGGTTAAAAATAAGAAGAAGACATTCGCAATCGAAGGTATGGCAAATGTCTTACAAGCTTTCGAGCAGATATCGATGACACCCTCAAAAATCATGTGTGAGCCACATCACCAACAAAAATGCCCCAGCGAAATCGCTGGGGCATTTTTGTACAACTTTGCTCGAACTATGTAGGGGTATCAGTGCAGACCGCCAACGTATTTCGACAGAACTTCGATGTCTTCGTCTGTCATTTTTTTCGCGATGTCACGCATCATGGCGTTCATATCGTTACCACGGTTACCATCACGGAACTTTTCTAGCTGAGCTTTGATGTAGTCAGAGTGCTGACCAGAAAT
>NZ_JAWOTA010000307.1:0-1110 GCF_033338635.1 Vibrio sp. Vb1755
GTTCTGGCTCCCCTTTCCAAAAATAACCATGGTGGACCAATAACGCATCGGCTCTGAGTTCAATCGCTTTATCAATTAATGCTTGAGAAGCAGTTACTCCAGTAACTACGCGCTTGATCTGTGGACAGCCTTCAACCTGTAAGCCATTTGGCGCGTAATCTTTAATTAACTCGGGCGAGAGTTTGCTGTTGAGAATCTTTTCTAACTGTAAATTATTCATTATCACTTCCAATTTCGAGCGAGTACCTCAAAGTGTATATCGAACTATGACACTGATGCTAGCTACCCTATTCTACTAACCAAATTTAGTTACAATAACGAGGCTCGCTGCTTTATCAACATCACTAAGGAATCAGGATGAATCAACTGCAACGTCTTTATCAATGGATCACCTCTTCTCCTCCTCTTTTTCAGTTGCTCCCTCCTTTTGCTACATTGGAAGACTTATCGATTAAACCTCTGGATGAATCTGAAGAGTACCAAGGGAACCCGAGACTGGGTTTTTTGTATCAGCATTTATGTACCGCTGCACTTGCGAATTCAGAACAATATGAAATTGTTGCAGAAGAAATTCAACTCAACGATAGCGACGGAAAAACCATCGGTGCGATAGATCTCATACTTAAAAATAGAACATTGGACCAACTAGAACATTGGGAAGTAGCGATTAAGTTTTATCTTTTACATGAAGGTGTTTGGTATGGCCCTAACGCGCACGATCAATTACATACAAAACTGGATAGAATGCTCTCCCACCAATTGAAAATGAGCGAAAGGCCTGAATTTAGACAAATGCTTCCTCTGGATCAGTCTCCAAAGGAACGCTTGTTGATGCAAGGGCGACTTTACATCAATCCATTTTCTAATGAAGTACCGCCGAAAGAGTGCTTAGGCTTTGCTCTCAATCCAAGCCAAATCAGTGGATATTGGTGTTATCAAAGCCAATGGAGTTTGATCAATAAACCGCTTTACCACTTAAGCAAACCCAACTGGGCTATTGGTACGGATGATTTTTCTCAGCCGATTGAAAAACCAATGGAGCGATTTGAGCATGCACAAACAGCAGATGGCGAGTTCTGGTTTATCGTGTCAGATAATTGGCCACAAAAT
>NZ_JAWOTA010000308.1:0-1109 GCF_033338635.1 Vibrio sp. Vb1755
TTCAATAGATTGGGGAGTTTATGGGGCTGGCAATCATTCATAGTCGTGCAAGTGTCGGGGTGCAAGCGCCGTCAGTTAGTGTGGAAGTGCATATCAGTAATGGCATGCCCGGCTTTACTCTCGTTGGGTTGCCGGAGACTACGGTAAAGGAATCCAAAGATCGTGTACGCAGTGCGATCATCAATTCAAATTTCCAGTTTCCAGCCAAGCGCATTACGGTCAATTTGGCCCCAGCGGATTTACCTAAAGAAGGCGGCCGTTTTGATTTGCCTATCGCATTGGGTATTTTGGCGGCTTCAGAGCAAATCGCGACAGATAGGCTCAAAAACTACGAATTTATTGGCGAATTAGCCCTGTCTGGAGGATTAAGACCTGTCAAAGGTGTGCTTCCTGCCGCGTTGGCTGCAAGCAAAGTAGGACGTCATTTGGTGGTGCCTCATGTCAATGGTGATCAAGCGGCGCTGGTGGGCAAAGAGCAACATAAGTCAGCGCAATCCTTACTTGAGGTGTGTGCAGAGTTATGTGGTCAGCATCGTCTCAATCTTTATCAAACTCCGAAGCGAAAAACGGTTGAAAAACATGGTCGAGATCTACAAGACATCATTGGCCAGCAACAAGGCAAGCGTGCTCTAGAAATTGCGGCGGCTGGAAACCACAACCTACTTTTTCTTGGTCCTCCTGGTACAGGAAAAACCATGCTGGCATCGCGTTTATGCGACTTACTGCCGGAGATGAGCGACGAAGAAGCGATGGAAACGGCTTCAGTCGCATCACTGACGCAAAGTGAGATTAATGAGCACAACTGGAAGTCGCGTCCGTTTCGTGCGCCGCACCATTCCAGTTCGATGGCTGCATTAGTTGGTGGTGGCTCGGTGCCAAGACCGGGAGAGATTTCTTTGGCTCACAATGGGTTATTGTTCCTTGATGAAATGCCGGAGTTTGACCGTAAAGTGTTGGACTCGTTACGAGAACCACTGGAGTCGGGTGAGATCATCATTTCGCGCGCACAAGGAAAAACGCGTTTTCCTGCTCGTTTTCAGCTGGTGGGCGCGTTGAATCCAAGCCCAACTGGCTATTACGAAGGGAATCAAGCTCGCACTAACCCTCAA
>NZ_JAWOTA010000309.1:0-1104 GCF_033338635.1 Vibrio sp. Vb1755
CAATGAAAGACAGCTGAGTAACTTAAAGCAGTCAAACCAAAAAACAGAAATTGATATTTTACGTGTTAAGGCTCAATTGAAGAAAGATCCAAACGCGGATATTGATTTGGAAATTTCCAACCTGTTGACGGAAAGTCAGCATCTTTCGATGCAGTTGTCACAAATTATTGAACACTTGGTAACGCCTTCACAAATGGCGGGCGTATTAGAGAGCGTATTAGAGCAGCAAAGTGGCATTCACTTGGTGTCATTGCAGACTCTGCCATCTGAGCCGATCACAGAAGATAAAGAAGCATCACAATACTCTGGCTACTACGTACACCCAGTGCGTATGGAGCTAACTGGTGACTACTTTTCTATCGCCAACTACTTAAACAAGTTAGAGAGCTTACCTGCCAGCTATTTTTGGCGTAGCTTCAGTTACAAAGTAGAAGAATATCCAAAAGCGAAATTAGTGCTTGAAGTGTACACATTAGGTTCTCGAGAGGAGTTTATCGGTGGTTAAAAAACTCATTATCTCAATCGCGGCTATCGCCTTGTCTGGTTCAGTCTTGGCAAATCAGGATCCAACTGCACCACTTGGTTGGCAAAAACCAGCAGAGGTGTCTGCCAAGCCCAAAGCGAAACAATACCGCTTGCCGACACTGAACAGCATTGTCTGTAAGCCAAATACCGAATGTGTCGCAATCATGAATAACCGACTTGTCGAACAGGGTGAACTGTTTAACGGTTATCGAGTAGCAAGCATCAATAGTGAATTTGTAACTTTAAAGCGTGGTAGCCGTCAGTGGAACCTTGAGCTTTTTGGTTTAAACGTAAAAAAATAATAACCAGAGCCTGATCAGATATGCGCAAATTAGTTGTAGGAATAACGATTGCTTCTTTAATGGGATGTTCGATGGGTCACCGCGATCCGGTTGAAGTGAAGCAAGCTCTCAATGAATCTATCAATCAAGCGAATAGCCGCGCGTTGGAGGAAATTCCTTCTTCGGTAGAAGCGGATCTTATGCCTAACTTAGACTCCAATGTTTCTTCTGATAACGGAACGTCAAAGCGTTTTCGTATCCAAGCCAATGCAGTAGAGGCGAGAAGTTTCTTTGCTTC
>NZ_JAWOTA010000310.1:0-1101 GCF_033338635.1 Vibrio sp. Vb1755
TAAATTAAGGATTTTGTTGGAGAGTGTTAGAGGTTTGAGAAATAGAATTGCCCACCACGAACCTATAATTTCTCGTGACCTTGACAGTGACTTTAAAAATATTGATAACTTAATTCAATATCGTTGCCAAGACACCGCTTTTTGGACATGTAAAAATCAACTCGTCACACCTCTAATGGAGCTTAAGCCGTTTTAAAAAATAGGTTAATGTCGGTTAATTTAACGTAACGTCACTTAGTGCGAACTCAGATTTAGACACAAGAACGGCTTCCGAATCGGGAGCCGTTCTTCGTTGTCAGGGTGCTAATAAAAACAAAAAAAAACAGCAAGATATTGCGGTCGGTACGTTAGTAACGAAAATCTACAAGTGAAGCGGTAGAGTCCGATCTCGATGCGTCATCATCGAGGCACACAATGACGCAAGGCGGAGGAAAATTTATTTTCCGATACCGCAGTGTTATTACTGGCGAACTCGCCAACTGTGTGCCTATATTTCGAGGTACACCTCGAACAGCGTTCCTGTTTTTTGCTGTGTTTTGTGCCGTCCAACGATTATCCAACCAAAATCCAACGACTATCCAACCAAAATCAGCGCAACACCATGCGAATAACGTTGAATCCAACGGCTATCCAACAGAAAAACAACCAAAATCGATGATTGAGCATGTAGGGTGTTGTTGATGGTGCTTTGAAGTTTTGAAATATATTTTTTTCGCACGATAGAAACAAAAAAGCCTCCCAATCGGGAGGCTTTTTTGTAGGGATTGGTAATGATCGGTAAAAAGGATCATTGAGATCAAACGCTTTTAGGATTAATCTCTTTCCCCATATGTGACAAAACCAGCCGTAGGAAGCTGGTTTTCGTCGGGATACTCTAACGTTTGAACCGCGTTTAGAAGTCCTTTCATGATAGATCATATCAAGCAAGCACTTCAAGAGTAATATTCCCCAAGTAGTCGGTGGTAGGATTAAGAGTCACTAGGGCTATGAGACAGCATAGAGGTGTAGAAGTCTAAGGACTTCCTCCACAAATCAGAGACTTTCAACCTAGTACGTTGTTATTTGCTCTGGTCTGATGGGGACTAGCGGATTTGTCGAAAG
>NZ_JAWOTA010000311.1:0-1099 GCF_033338635.1 Vibrio sp. Vb1755
TGTCTTAACCGATCGTTAATTTATTTATAAGAAAAGTCTAATTACTTATTCAGTTCATACAAAGCAAACATAAAAATAATGGATACCCATCATTTTCGTTTTTCCTTATATAGAAATGCCTGATTTAGAGTTTCCATTCGTTCCATATCCGTACCTTATAAAACTCATCATCACATTTTTTTCACTTTTTTCAGTTGGAGTGAAACGCTCAGATGAAGAGCTGTTTATCTATCTTTCCGTTCTACATCCTTTATTCTATTTATAAAACCGTAATCACAACGATCAGAGACAGCCCCTTAAGTAACGCGGCGTTTCGAGCTGGATCACAGAGTAAACCTTTTGTCCTCCGATCATGGTTCTAATAAATACTTTGAAATTAAAAGATATTTTCCACATCCATTTAATTAAACATTGTTTTTTAACTTTACTCTATCAAAAATATTGCTAAACACAGTTTTATTAATTAGCGAAATCGGCTAGTATTTACGTCGAAGTTTTTCAAAAGCAACGATTAACTTATTAATATTAAGCAGTTTCAATTGGTTAGACAGAACCCTTGAAACTTAATGGAATCCCAACATTACGTGCTTTTGTGCATAATAAGAAACATTGGGAATATAATTATATTGATGTGCAAGTTGTTTTAACGAGTGCATGAAGCAATCGATAAATTTGTAACACCAAAGAGTTTTTATTTAGTCAAAATGAAAAAGTTATTTTTATTGCTGATATGGACATGTTTGTCGGTTTCTCCTTTTGCAATGGCGCAACACCCAAATAGCAAGGCAGAGAACCGCGTATCCCAACAAGTTATTGAAAAAACATATAAAGAAGCCAAACTCAATGGCGTCATCGACTTTAAACTGTTTCGCGATGCCTTCATCGCCTACCAAAAAACACCAGATAGAAAGAAGTCGATACTAACCATTATTGATTACAGCAAACCATCGACCGAAAAACGTTTTTATGTTGTGGACGTAAACAAAAAGAAGCTGATCTACAACACTTACGTGGCTCATGGTGTGAATAGCGGAAAGAAAACAGCAACACAGTTTTCGAATGTCGTGAATTCTCGCAAAACATCACTTGGCACGTTTTT
>NZ_JAWOTA010000312.1:0-1098 GCF_033338635.1 Vibrio sp. Vb1755
GTCTATGTTTGTCCCCACACCGATATAAGTGGTGATCATGCTTGGCCTCGTTCAATCACAACCCCAACAGATCGTGCCTGAGGAACGGCGCCCGGTTTCGCTAAACGAATCTTCACCCAAGGAACGCTGAAGCGTTGCATGATAAGTTCTGCAACTTCTTCCGCTACGCGCTCTACCAACAAGAAGCGACCATTTTCAATATGATTTAATACTGCTTCACTCACCTGTGAGTAATCTAAGGCATCTTGAACATCATCACTTTTACCCGCAGGCTTGTTGTCGTGCGCCATTTCAATATCCAGAACCAACTTTTGTTTAATTTGTTGTTCCCAGTCATACACGCCAATCGTGGTGATTACTTCTAACTGTTCAATAAATACTTTATCCAGAGCCATCTTATGTCCTTCTTTACAGAGGTCGGATACCCGTCAGGGGTAATTTGATCGTAATATTCTATACCTAAGTAACCTTTGGCTAGGTCATCGAAATGTTACTTAGGTATAAACTGCGCTGCATCTTTATATACAAGAAATCACATAATGCAAGCTCTATCGCAGAGAGTATTTCAGCTCACCGCTGAATCAGGCTATGATACCAACTACGCGGGAACTGAGCATTAATTTCCAATCCATCAAGGACTTCTATGGACGCACTGGCACTAATAATGACAATGGCCGCCTACTTACTGGGTTCTGTTTCCAGTGCGGTGTTGATTTGTCGCCTGTTAAAACTGCCAGACCCTCGTAACGTTGGCTCAAACAATCCAGGCGCGACCAATGTATTGCGCATTGGTGGAAAAGGCGCGGCCGTATCGGTGTTGTTGTGCGATATGCTCAAAGGGACGATTCCAGTTTGGGGGGGGTACTTTCTTGGTATCGATCCTATCATTCTTGGCGTTATTGCTATCGCGGCGTGCCTTGGCCACATGTACCCAATTTTCTTCCACTTTAAAGGTGGTAAAGGCGTCGCTACCGCGCTTGGTGCCATTGCTCCAATTGGCTTAGACCTTACAGGCCTAGTTATGCTGACTTGGCTCTCGGTTGCAGTCCTGTTTCGCTACTCTTCCCTTGCCGCACTCGTCACTGTGTTAGTCACACC
>NZ_JAWOTA010000313.1:0-1094 GCF_033338635.1 Vibrio sp. Vb1755
ATCTGATTTGTCTAGCTCTGGCAACAATCAAAAAATTGCTTACAAAAGCATATTGGATGGAACGGTGACTCAGGATGTTGCTGCCTCCTTTGCTAGAGCAAAAGATCTCTTACCAAAACCGTTTAATCAATGGTTGGGAGAGTTGTCACAGGAATCGGTTAAGTTTGCAGAAAGCGGCTCTAAAGATCATCTAAATCAGCTTTGGGTGACTAATGTAGTGCGTCCTTATCAGCGGACTATAGCAGGTAGATACCCATTTGAACCTAATGCAACGAAGGAAGTTCGTCTAAAGGACTTTCAACGATTCTTCGGGTACGGCGGTACGTTGGACTCGTTCTTCCAAGAATATCTGGAGCCGTTTGTTGATACGTCTAAGAGTCGTTGGAGACTAGAAAAAGAAATTGGTGTAAGGCCCGAGACGCTTGCGGTTTTTCAAAGGGCAAAACGCATTAGACAATCGTTCTTTGAATCAGATAACTCGCTACGAGTCGAGTTTGGTATGAAACCCGTATATCTAGATCAACACATTACTCGATTTGTACTAGAGCTAGGTGACCAAGACTTGGTTTATAAGCACGGTCCTGCGAGATCGAAGGAACTTCGCTGGCCATCGGGTCAAGATCAGACGCGTATTGTGTTTACACCGCCCGAATCAAAACGAGAAATTGCTCATACCTATGAAGGGGAATGGGGCATTTTCAAACTATTGGACCAATCACTCAAGGCTCGACCAGAGTCCCGCAACGACAACATTGTCATGATCGATTTGAAGGGGAACAAGGTTCAGCTTGAGTTGATTCCATCTAGTGCAATCAACCCATTTTGGTCTAATGAGATGGAGAGGTTCAGATGTCCGCAAACCTTGTAACGCCTGAGTGGGGCTACATCGGAAAAATGCCGGCTAAAGGTGACTTTGTTAAGGACGGTATTTCTCCTGAATTTGCAAACCGTTGGCACGACTGGCAGCAAGCTGTTATTGCAGTGAGTAAAGAGCAACTGGGTGACACTTGGAACGATTATTTTTTAACTGCACCAGTTTGGCACTTTGCACTGGATGTGAGTTACATGGACGATGCTACGTATATCGGCAGCAT
>NZ_JAWOTA010000314.1:0-1094 GCF_033338635.1 Vibrio sp. Vb1755
CAGACAAACCGTTGGCTTCAAGCGTTGCTTGGCTTGAGGTGATGGCATACGCGTTGATGTCACACATCTCAATCGCAATTTCTGGGTTTGCTTTCGCCATGAACGCGCCTAAAACACCGGCCCCACAACCAAAATCGAGCACTTTGCCTGACAAGTTAGGTAAGGTTTCCAGTAGTAGACGGCTGCCTAAGTCAAACTCACCATGACTGAATACGCCCGGTAAACTTTTTACTGTAAGTGACTGCTCACCAAGGGTTACCGTGTAAGACTTAAACCACTCTTCTTGATTGAATGGTTTTGGCTCATTTAAGCAATTACCCCAGTAGAAAGAGCAGCGGCGAGCTGAGTCGTATTTGTTCACCGGGCCATATTCTTTGAACATCTTTTCAATGCTCTTTACGCCGGAACGGTTTTCACCGACAACCACAATCTCCGTGTTCACGCCGAGTTTAGCCATGAGCATGGCAAGCAAATATTCGGCTTCTGCTTTCGCTTTTGGCCAATACAGCAGGAGCATGTCGGCTTGAGTATCCACATCAAATTCAGAACCAAAATGGCTTTTTATTTTATCTGAGTGACGGATTTGACGGAAATAGCTGTAGTTTGAAGTAAAGACTTCGACCGATTCACAGTGTGCGGTCAGTTCCAGAGGGAACATATCTTCGACTTCACCTGCAACTAAAACATGTTTTCCGTTAAAGTACTCTAGCTGACGCTGAGCGATTTGGCTTGGAGCGATATAGGCAGACATAAATTTGGTTCATCAGAAATAATTAGGGCCAGATTTTCGCACAATCTGGCCCAAGCTTGAAGCTGTTGCTTACTATTCAGTGGCGGCTAGCTGTTGTCTTGTTGGTTGAGGAAGTCTTTGAATTCCTCTTCATAGATATTAAACAGCACCATGGTGACCGCAAAAATCAGTGGGCCATAAATCAAACCAATCAAACCAAATAAGTGCAGACCACCTAATAATGAGAAGAAAATCATTAAGGTATTCATGCCTGCGCTGCCTTGCATCAACAATGGACGCAGCAAGTTATCAATCGAACCGACGATGACTACACTCCATGCGGTTAGGAAGATTGCCCACGTCA
>NZ_JAWOTA010000315.1:0-1093 GCF_033338635.1 Vibrio sp. Vb1755
TTCGTCGACTTGAGAGGCGCGTTGCGACATGTTGTTGGTTTCTGCGACGACTTCTTCACCAACTTGAGTCACGCTCTTAATGATGCCCTGCAGGCTTTCAACAAAGATATTGAAGTTGTGCGCTAACTGTTTGAACTCAGGTACGTTGGACTCGTGCATGCGTGCCGTAAGGTCGGCATCGCCTTGCGCGAAGGATTGGATCGAGGCATCAAACTGTTCGATTGGTCGCATGATGCTACGATTCACAAACACGGCGAAGATAGCAACTACGGCAGCGATAGAAACACAGAACAGCGCGATGGCCACTAGAGTTGTGTTGAGCGCGTCATGGGCTGAGGCTTCCATTTCTGCAATGACGGCATCAATGTCATCGGTGTAGAAGCCGGTACCGATCATTAAATCCCACTCAGGAATGAACATTGAGTAGCTCAATTTCGGTAGCGCCTCTGTTTGTCCTAGTTTCGGGAAGTAATAGGTAGTGAATTCACCCGTTTTGGCGTTTTTCAGCAAATCTTGAATCAGGTAATTACCTTTCTTGTCTTGCAGGTTATAGAAGTTTTCACCGATGCCTTTGTCGTTCTTGCCGACCACAACACGGACGCCTTTGGAGTTGTAACCGAAGATGTAGCCCGTTTCACCAAATTCCAGCTCTCGTAAAACGGGAAGAGCTTCTTCTAATGTCGCATTTCTCTTGAGTAGCGGTTCAATCGCTGAGCGAGCCATCTGAACATAGTTTTTCAGCTCGGCTTTTTTCATCGCCATCATGGTGGTGTGGGTCTGATCAATTTGCTGTTGGTTATAAGCGTTAGTTTGCAGGTAGGTGAACCACATCATACCTAGTGCAATGGTGAGTACTGGAATGATGGAAAGAATATACAGTCGCTTTCTTATGGTTAGATTCATAGAGACTTCCTTACTTCTCGGCGCAGCGTTACGAAAAGGCAAAATTCAATCGATTTGCCGGATAAATATATAGCTATTTATTTTTGTAGTGATTGCAGATTAACCGACTTAGTAGGAGAGAAGTACTGGAAATGCACGATTTATCGCGAGCGTATTAACATTTTCAAGCGTGATCACAATTACCGAGAGC
>NZ_JAWOTA010000316.1:0-1091 GCF_033338635.1 Vibrio sp. Vb1755
TTTGCGGACGTTAATCACACCGGTATCAAAAATCAGATACTGACCTTTGATGCCTTGCAAAATGCCAGTCACAACCGGGTTTTTGTCGAAGTTATGAGAGGTGATTTTCGTTGGGTGTTGCTGAACGGGGTAGCTAAGATCGGTAATGGTTTCGCTCAGCACCTCGATGGCATCTTCACCAAATTGCTGTTTGATTTCAGCAATCTTGTCTTGCACAAGAGGAAGCAGTTCAGCAAAACGATCTTGTAATTCAATCGGTTCACCATCGCCTTTAAGCAAAGTGCGCCAGTTTGTTTTGTCTGCAATATGCTTTGCCAGTTCCACTTCAATCAAGCCTGAAATATGACGCGTTTTGACTTTGAAAATTGGCAGACCCTGAGTTGCACCTTGATCAATCCAACGTGTTGGAATTTGAGTGTGGCGAGTGATGCCCACTTTCAAGCTTGATGTATTTGATAGATACACGAAGTGATCCACCATACAGTTTTCTTCTCCCCACTGCGGTTCGCGGCATGTGCCTTGGTCGTAGTGGCAAGTCTCTGGCTTCATGATGCACATATCGCAGCTCGCAAGCTTCTTCATACACACGAAACAGTGACCTTGAGAATAGCTCTTCTTGGTTTTCTTACCACATGAGCAACAAAAAATATTGCCAGTATGCGTCAACGTGAGTGTTTTACCGAGAAACGGTGACAGATCGACTTCTTCATCACCCACGGGAAGACGATAGCTGACGGCACCATCGAGAGAAGCACGCATTTTGTTTAGCGTACCAGTAGCAATTAATGACATGACATTACTCGTTATTGTGTTTTTCGACAGTATATAACGAAGTGCGCTCAAGATGCAGGGTTGACAGGGTTAATAACTGGCAATGTTTCCACAATGAATGACCATTGTTTCTCGTCGCAAAGCTTGATGGTGCCTCGCTTGAGTGGTTGTGAATTGCTTCGCAAATAACAAGTAAGTCATCAAATTGGACGATTTTAAACCGTGATAACGGTTCAAAACGCGTTACCATGTATCGGAAATAAGAACCCAAGCCAAAAGTAATTTTGTTTCTTGATAAATGACTTTATTTGAAGTTCAAA
>NZ_JAWOTA010000317.1:0-1091 GCF_033338635.1 Vibrio sp. Vb1755
TCGTCAACAACGCCCTACTCCATTGGATGAAGCGAAATGGGGCTTTGCCGTAGTAGAAAACTCACTGTGGGAAGCTGTGCCAGATTTCCTACGTGAAATGAATGATCGTCTGAAGTCTTACCTAGGTGAAGGTTTACCAATTGATGCTCGTCCAGTGCATTTCTCTTCTTGGATGGGGGGTGACCGTGATGGCAACCCGTTCGTTACTCATAGCGTAACGCGTGAAGTATTGCTTCTGTCTCGTTGGAAAGCCGCCGATCTTTATCTCAATGACATCAATGAATTGATCAGCGAACTCTCGATGACCGTTTCTAACGATCAAGTTCGTGAACTTGCTGGTGAAGATCAACACGAACCATACCGCGCAATCCTGAAACAACTACGTGCTCTGCTCAATGAAACCAAAGATATTCTTGATGCGAAGATCCACGGTCAAAAACTGGCAGTCAAAGCACCGCTACAAAAAGTTGAACAGCTTTGGGATCCTCTGTACGCGTGTTACCAATCACTGCATGAGTGCGGCATGGGCGTCATCGCTGACGGCTCGTTGCTAGATACGCTGCGTCGTGTGAAAGCGTTTGGCGTTCACCTAGTTCGTCTTGATATCCGCCAGGAAAGTACGCGCCACGCAGATGTACTCTCTGAGCTGACTCGATACCTCGGCATTGGTGATTACGAACAGTGGAGCGAGCAAGATAAAATTGCTTTCCTCACCAATGAACTTGCGTCTAAACGTCCGCTACTGCCACGCGATTGGGAACCATCAGAGCCTGTCAAAGAGGTTTTAGACACCTGTAAGATCATCGCTCTGCAACCGCGCGAAGCGTTCGGTGCTTACGTCATCTCAATGGCTCGTACCGCCTCAGACGTACTCGCTGTGCACCTATTACTGCAAGAAGCGGGCTGCCCTTACCGTATGGATGTTTGTCCTTTGTTCGAAACTCTAGACGACTTGAACAATGCGGAATCGGTCATTAAGCAGCTAATGAGCATCGACCTTTACCGTGGCTTTATTCAAAACCACCAAATGGTCATGATCGGCTACTCTGATTCAGCAAAAGATGCCGGCGTCATGTCGGCAGGCTGGGCTC
>NZ_JAWOTA010000318.1:0-1090 GCF_033338635.1 Vibrio sp. Vb1755
AGAGTGCATTGTTTCTAATGATCCACAATTCTAAGCCATTAGACAACAAGAACTCGCGCTAAAACGGCAATATTTATCGAGTTCGCGTGAATGCACAGCAGATTCAAAGCACTAAAACAAAAAAAGACCTCCCGAAGGAGGTCTCTAATCAAATATTAGTTCGATGTAATTATGGTAGTTTTACATTCGATAGGTCTTCGTTTGCGCCGATTGCTTTCATTTCGCCAGCAACGATTTCTGCTAGAGGACCAAGGATAACTTGAAGGTTGTTTTCACCTAGTTTAACAACACCTTTCGCACCTAGTTTCTTCAACACTTCTTCATCAGCTACTGAACGATCTTTCAGAGTTAGACGTAGACGAGTGATACATGCGTCAATTGAAGTTAGGTTGTCATGACCACCTAGCGCTTTTAGGTATTGACGAGCTAGGTCACCACTTTTTGCTTCACCTGCTGGTGCTGCTGCTTGGCTATCATCATCTTCACGGCGTGGCGATTTTAGGTTAAACGCGCGGATTGCGAAGCTGAATGTGAAGAAGTAAAGAGCACCGAAGCCAAGACCAACTGCACCTAGTAGTAGAGGTTTAGTTGCTAGACCGTAGTTCAACAAGTAGTCAATTAGACCAGCAGAGAATGTGAAGCCGTGTAGCGTACCAAGCATGTTAGCAACAACTAGCGATAGACCAGTGAACACTGCGTGAATCGCGTATAGAGCAGGAGCTAGGAATACGAACATAAACTCTAGAGGCTCTGTGCTACCAGTTAGGAATGAACAGAATGCAACAGAGAACAATGCACCACCAACTTGGCTACGTTTCTCAACAGGAGCCGCTAGGTACATAGCAAGTGCTGCACCTGGTAGGCCGAACATCATTACTGGGAAGAAACCGTTCATGAATACACCAGCGCTCTTATCGCCGCCGAAGAAACGGTGTAGGTCACCAGATTTAACTGTTTCAGTTACTTCTTTAACAGTTGCTGTAATTTCTGGAGTTACTGAGTTAGCGAATTCAAATGTGTGAGTTTGACCAGCAACAAGAGTCTTAGCTAGAGCTGGGTCAACACAAAGTTGTTGTAGTGCAGGAAGAGC
>NZ_JAWOTA010000319.1:0-1086 GCF_033338635.1 Vibrio sp. Vb1755
AAGCAAAGTTAACGAATTTTGTCTCATTTAAGGGGCTTCTAAGCCCCTTTCCTCAAAAACGCCTTGCCTTTATGCACTCAGATGACTAGCTTATTAGTGTAGCTGTAGTAAGGAAGATAGACTTTGGCCGAGGGAAGAGTCGCCGTTGGTGATATCAATATCCTGGTCGTTGATGACTGTTCTACATCATCACTGCTAGTGAAACACCAACTCATTGCATTAGGCGCAAAAGCTTCTAACATCACTTGCGTGACTAACACGCAAGCGGCCTTGCTCGCCGCAAAAACTCGCTTTTATTCCTTCTTAGTAATTGATTACCATCTTGCAGAAAAATACACAGGTTTGGATCTCGTTCACCTCCTGAGCAGAGCACAACTGATTTCAGACACAACCGCTGTGCTTATGATTTCTAGCGATGCCACAAAAGAGACAGTTCTCACAGCACTTTCTAGCTCTGGGCGGGTTCGTCACCTGCTAACAAAACCCCTTCAAACAAAAGCACTTTACACGAAAATGCTCCAAGCACTGCAAGAACAACAGCACATTGCCGCTGTAACAACAAGACTGCTGGCTTCACAACCTCTCTTACTATCTGATGTCATCTTGCTTCACAAGACCCACGCGTCCAGTATTTGTGTTGAATCTCTGATTATCGATACTTTAGTTGAAAGACGTGACTACACACTACTTGAGGATTATTTACCTCTCTGCAGTCAGAAAGAGCATGCAAGTAAAGTATGTGCGACCACGTTTTTGTTGCATCATCAAGGCCACATATCTGAAGCAGTCAAAGTTCTGGCTGATTATGTAACTCGGAATCCGCTCTGCTTGGCTGCCATTGACAGTTTGATCGGTCTTTATGAAAGCTTGGGGCAACAACGACATGCGCTCTGTTTGGCAAAAAGAGCTTTTTCGCTCACGCCAAGTAATGGTTCTCGTTTTCTCTCAGCATCCCGAATTACTGCCAAGTGAGGCCTGTTTGAAGATCTCTATGAGCTAGGCCGCACCTATGCAGCCCATTTATCACAAACCGATGCCCAATGGCTTAATGTCCTTTCTTCTTACGTTGATTTAGCCAGCGACTAT
>NZ_JAWOTA010000320.1:0-1086 GCF_033338635.1 Vibrio sp. Vb1755
GGAGATATGTACCGTTCTCACCCAGAGCGCAACCGTGCTGACTACGATCCGCGTACTCGTCCTTGGTATAAAGATGCCAATGCAGCAGGTAAGCAGATCATCACAGAAGCATACCAAGACGCTATCACTAACGCATTGCTAGTGACCATTGCTGAACCAGTAATGAAAAACGGCAAGTTTATCGGTGTAGTGGGTGCTGACGTACTTATTGATCAGCTTATCGATTACGTAATCAATCTTGATGCGGGTGAAAATGCGCACGCAATGTTGATTGATATGAACGAAGGTACGTTCCTTGCTCACCCAGATAAAAGCCTAACGCTTAAGCCTATCACCAGTTTTCTAAAAGACTTTTCAGAAGAGGCTATTGAGCGTGCGGCAGCAGAAGGCAAGATTGAAAGCACGATGCTGAAAGGCCAAGAGAAGCTTTACTACTTCAATAAAGTTCCTGGCACGCATTGGATGTTCGCGATTGAAATGGATCGCGCAACAGAAGAAGCAGGCCATGCAGTACTGCTTCGTGACCTGCTGATCACCGCTGTGATGATCACCATCGTTGTGATTCTTGCGGTATCTTGGTTGGTTGGCTTCTTGTTCCGTGACCTAGGCCGCGTGTCTGATGCATTGGAAGAAATTGCACCTGGTGAGGGCGACCTTACTCAACGCCTAGAACCTCGCAGTGACGATGAAGTGGGCAAACTGGCTGAGAACTTCAACCGCTTTGTGGGTAACATGCACACGATGGTTACCAAGCTAAGCCAAGTTTCTGCCTCACTTTCTGTGCAAGCACGTACAACGGCAGAACAAGCAGAAGAACGTAGCCAGCGTATTTCTTACCAGCAAGACGAAATCAACATGGTTGCGACTGCGGTTAATGAAATGGCAGCAGCAACGCAAGAGATTGCGGGTAACGCAGACAGTACAGCACATAGCTCTGAAGAAGCGGTGCAAGCATGTGCTCACGGTTCTAGCCAAGTGAATCAAACGCAAGGCTCTATCCAGAATCTGGCGCAAGAAGTTCAAGTCGCGACAAATGTTATCCAAGAACTTGAAGCGCACGGTAATAGCATCAACACGATTCTATCG
>NZ_JAWOTA010000321.1:0-1082 GCF_033338635.1 Vibrio sp. Vb1755
AACCTTAGTCACTTGGTGATCCACCACGTCCGCGATTACCCATTGCAATCCTTGCCATTCAAACTGGTCGCCCAAAACAGGCGTGCTACCCAGCTGTTCTTCAACAATATTGCTCAAGGTTTTATCTTGCAGTTCATCGCCCAAATTCAAACCGTACATCATCGCCACGTCGGCCAGCTTCACTTCAATATCTAAGAAGAAATCACCAAAGAAACGAGTCAGAGAGGCTTTCTCCGGCGCTTCACTGAACAACAAGCTCAGTGCAGCTAAGTCTTTCTCTTGAGCCAATACACATAGGGTATCGTCTTCTTCCAACCTGGTACTGCCCGATGGGTGAAGCAGTTCTTGATTACGGAAAACAGCCGCAATGCGCGTGCCCCCAGGCATCGACAAACTACGCAGCGCTTCGCCAATGCACCATTTATCCGCTTTCAATCGGTAGATAAACAGTTCCCACTCACTGGTTGGGTAAATCTCCACACCAGTGCGAGAGATTGGCTCGGGCTTTGGTGGCAACTCAACCTTGGCAAGCGACATCGCTTTGGTCAGCGTACCGCCCTGAACGATCAGCGATACCATAACCACGAAGAAGGCCAAGTTGAAGTACAGCTGCGCGTCTGGTAAACCAGCCATCATAGGGAATACCGCAAGAATGATTGGCACCGCGCCACGCAAACCAACCCAAGAGACAAACCACTTTTCACGTGGCGTGAAACTCTTAAATGGCAGCAGTCCAATCCACACGGAAATAGGACGGGCAAACAAAATCATACCAAACGCAAGCGCCAAGCCTGGCACCGCAATACTCAGCAAGTTCGACGGCGTAACCAACAAACCAAGCACGAGGAACATGCCAATTTGCGCTAGCCACGTCATACCATCTAACACATGCAGAATCGAATGACGGCTGCGCGTTGGACGGTTACCCAGCAATAAACCCACGAGGTAAATCGACAAAATACCGCTGCCGCCTAACGAGTTCGACAACGCGAAAATGATCAAGCCGCCGCTGACGGTCAAAATCGAGTACAAGCCATCCGGCAGTTGATTGCGATTGATGACTTTCCACAAGACCCAGCCAC
>NZ_JAWOTA010000322.1:0-1079 GCF_033338635.1 Vibrio sp. Vb1755
ACTCAGAAGTGAAACGAAATAGCGTCGATGGTAGTGTGGGGCTTCCCCATGTGAGAGTAGAACATCGCCAGGCTTTAAATTTAAGAAGCCCGCTCTTTCGAGCGGGCTTTTTTGCATCTATAGCGTTTTAAAATTAGCCCACTTTATACCTAAAAAGTGTTCATCTAAGGTGCGATATACTTGCTCTCTGCAACCTTCCAAAAGGCTTTAACAAGCGGATTCTCCAGCTGAGTTTTGTTGCAGCAAACACCAAGTTTAAAAGGTTTAATTGGTAAGACTTTTAAACGATTTATCTTTTCTCTTACCGGACTATTGTTGATTACAACATCAGGTGCGATACCTACTCCACACCCCAATGCAACCATACTTACGATGGCTTCATGTCCGGAGGTTTGTGCGTAGATCTTTGGCTTTATTTTCATTTGTTTGAGCCAAGTATTGGCCCTGTCCCTTGCCGTTCCTGCTTCTGGGAGTATGAATGGAATGACCGACCAGTCTGGTTTTTCTTTTTGTAGCTCTTCAGCAAACGCACTAACCCCAACAGGTACGATGACAGAAAGTGGGATTTCACTGATCGTTTCAAATGCGATTTTATTTGGCATCTGTTCTGACTTGGCTGATATGGCAATATCGGCTTCATCTGCTAGTATTTTGTCGATCGCTTGAGCTGGATCGCCGGTTGATAGTTTGAACTCAATGAAAGGGTTCTGAATACGAAAGTCAGAGATTAGCTCCGGAAGATGGCTGTAGCTTGCAGTAACAGAACAAAAGAGACGGATTTCTCCTTTCAATTCATCCTCGGTTCCCTTCAGGTGACTCTGATACTGCTGCCATTCGCCAAGAATCTTTAAGGCAACTGGGACTAGCTTTTTACCTTGGATAGTTAAATCAACGCTACGGTTGTCGCGTAAAAACAATTGTTGGCTGGTTTCCTCCTCTAATTTTTGTATCTGTCGGCTTAAGGCTGAAGGGCTAATATGCATTGCCGCTGCGGTCTTGGCGAAACTTTTACTCTCACAGAGATGAATGAAAAGTTGCAGGCTTTTGATATTCATTAAATTTTCATTTCCATGTTGCAT
>NZ_JAWOTA010000323.1:0-1079 GCF_033338635.1 Vibrio sp. Vb1755
CAGTACCGCTGCTTTTACTTTTGGATTTTCGACAACGGCTTCAACAATCACATCTGAATTTTCGATGCCTGCGTAATGTAGGCTTGGGGTAATTGATGCCAAAATTCCCGCCATCTTGAAGCCGTCGATACGACCTTGAGCAAGGCGTTTGTTCAGCAGTTTAGACGCTTCGGTCATACCTAAATCGAGAGATGGTTGGGCAATGTCTTTCATCAATACTGGCACGCCTTTCAGCGCAGATTGGTAAGCGATGCCACCACCCATGATACCTGCACCTAATACCGCTGCTCGCTCAGTGTCTTTGCTTGCTGATTTCGCCGCTTTTTTCGCGATGCCTTTGATGTATTGGTCGTTGAGGAACAGACCAACCAGAGCTTTGGCTTCTTCTGATTTCGCGAGTTTAACGAAGTATTTGCGTTCAATGTCGAGCGCTTCGTTACGTGCAAAGCGTGCGCCTTCTTCAATCGTAATAACTGCAGTCATTGGCGCAGGGTAGTGTGGACCGGCTACTTGTGCCACTAGGCCTTTTGCCATCGTGAAGCTCATCATCGACTCTAGCTTGCTGAGTGTCAGTGGCGAGGTTTTTTGTTTACGACGTGCTTGCCAATCGATCTTTTCGTTGATAGCTGAAGTCAGTGTTTGCAATGCGGATTCATACAACGCATCAGTTTCAACCACGGCATCCAATAAACCAATCTTCAATGCTTCATCTGCACGACATGCTTTGCCTTGCGTGATGATTTCCATCGCGCTATCTGCACCGATAACACGCGGCAAACGCACACAACCACCAAAGCCTGGCATGATGCCCAGTTTGGTTTCTGGTAGGCCAATGCTGGTGGTCTTGTCACCGATGCGCATGTCGGTAGCCAGTACGCATTCACAGCCGCCGCCAAGTGTGTGACCTTTAAGTACTGAGATTGTCGGAACGGGTAAGTCTTCTAGTTTATTGAAGATGCTATTGGCAAATTGTAGCCATTGATCGAGCTCGGCGTCTGTTTTAGCGAAGAGGCCCAAGAATTCAGTGATGTCTGCGCCAACGATGAACGCGTCTTTATCTGAAGTGAGCATTAAGCCTT
>NZ_JAWOTA010000324.1:0-1078 GCF_033338635.1 Vibrio sp. Vb1755
TTGAAGCGTTTATGTCGCCTTACACACCAAACTTCCAAGTATTGAAAGAGAGCTTACCGTCTATCGCTCCGTTACGACATGCGACGATTAGCTATTGCCAGTATTCATCGAGATACCAAAAATACCTAAATGGAGAAAATCCAAACACATTCAATCCTGCGTTTTCCAATGGCTCCATCATGGACATCGGTTATTACTGCGTGGGTTCTGCGATTGAGTTGTTTGGTGAGCCGAACTCTGTTCAAGCCAGTGCACATGTGCTTCCATCAGGCGTTGACGGATGCGGCAGCGTAACGCTGGCGTATGATGGCTTTAACGTAAATCTTCTGCATTCGAAAGTCAGTGATTCTCTTATCCCAAGCGAGTTTCAAGGTGAGCAAGGCAGTGTGTTGGTCGATATGATCGCCACAGGCCGTGGTGTAGAGCGTATTCTTCGTGGTGAAGAAAAAGAGACCCTAACTTTGCCTCAAACCGAGAATCATATGTTCTACGAAGCAGAAGCATTTGCGAAGCAGTTAAAGCTTGGTGTGATTGATGAACAAATGAAACAACGTTCGTTGACCGTTGCAAAAGTATTGACTGAAGTACGCAAACAGACTGGCGTAGTATTCCCTGCTGACCAGTAAACTTGTGCATGGTATAGCCAAAAGCTGATAGTAAGAAGCCCTCAGTTGAGGGCTTCTTTGTTAATACTAAAACTTAGGCTGTAGCTTGCTTTATCGCAAGTTTGTGTATGGTTTTACGGTAAGTAAGGTAAGCAGAAATACCCGCCATAATATTACCCGCACACGCACCAAACAGCAGACCTCTGATACCGCCCAGTTGCGCACCCAGCCATAGGCAAGGTAGGAAGAAAACAAACAAGCGTAATGCCGAAATGGTTAATGCTGTGTACGATTTCCCTAGCGCATTGCAAATCGACACCATCAGCATACAAACGCCAAGAGAGCCCAAACTTATCGGCACAATCATTAGATGCATGTGGAGCACTTGTTCTACTTGGGTATCACTTGTCATTAACAACGCGAGCGGCTTTGCAAGCAAGAAGGTAATCGCCGCAATCAAAAACTGGAAGCCA
>NZ_JAWOTA010000325.1:0-1078 GCF_033338635.1 Vibrio sp. Vb1755
CTAAACGCTCATTCGCCTCAACGGTATCCGCACCATCATCCTGCAAGTGATAGGCGCGAATTTTGTTGATTAAACCGATGCCACGTCCCTCCTGACGCAAATAGAGCAGCACGCCGCTGCCCTCTTCGACGATGTTTTGCAACGCACGATTTAACTGAAAACCGCAATCGCAGCGGGTGCTAAATAGTGCGTCCCCAGTGAGACATTCAGAATGGAGCCGAATCAATGGCGCAGGCTGAGACGTCGGGTCGCCATACACCAGCGCGAGATGCTCCTTCCCTGTAGCCGTCTCGATGAAGCCGTGCATCATGAATGTGCCCCACTGAGTTGGCAGCTTAGCTTTGTCGATGAACTTAACCAAATTGTAAGGCTCGACATGTCGCAGCTCTGCGCGTACGTTCATCAGAATTTCTCCTAGGTGGTTCAAACCTTTACCGTCTCCCCCATCTCCCCAAAATGCGTCCTTGTGCGAATGCTCAGTAAGGCAAGCATTGCCCGTGCGCATCAGTTTCTGAGCAAGTTTCGGGTTTTGGAGGAATTTTTCTCGCACAATGAACGCCATGACTGAGAGCTTCATGTTGTCCCAATCGCTGCGAACGAGATGCTCGTACTGACGGCTTAACGCGAACGCTTCATCCGGCGATTGGGCATGCTGAATTTTGGTTTGCAGTTGGGCATCAACAAATTTCTGAGCTTGATAGTAGTGTTCGCTGGTGGGCCAAGATTGGGAAGATATTTCGACGGGGGCATGACAGAAGTTGGAGAGGAAGCCGTGCGGCTCATCGGGCTCGTAGAAAAGGATCTGATCAACCATATTCGCGCTCCTGCTTAAGTGATATGGATAGTCAACAAAAAGCATATCCTACTGATATATCTTTTAGTAACGCCTCTACCATTTGTCAAACCATAGTAAGCAAGCAAAGTAACTTCAGACTGAATAAAAATAAGGTTGGAGAACAAACAAAACGAGCAAGAAACTTCGGTTAAATGATGGGGTTAGCAAATAAAAAGGGCAGACAGCTGGCTACCCTATGGAGTGGTACACCGAATTGAGAGAATCAGTGAATCAAGCCAAGAT
>NZ_JAWOTA010000326.1:0-1077 GCF_033338635.1 Vibrio sp. Vb1755
TTTGACGTTAGCGACAGAAGAAGCACCGGCTAACTCCGTGCCAGCAGCCGCGGTAATACGGAGGGTGCGAGCGTTAATCGGAATTACTGGGCGTAAAGCGCATGCAGGTGGTTTGTTAAGTCAGATGTGAAAGCCCGGGGCTCAACCTCGGAATAGCATTTGAAACTGGCAGACTAGAGTACTGTAGAGGGGGGTAGAATTTCAGGTGTAGCGGTGAAATGCGTAGAGATCTGAAGGAATACCGGTGGCGAAGGCGGCCCCCTGGACAGATACTGACACTCAGATGCGAAAGCGTGGGGAGCAAACAGGATTAGATACCCTGGTAGTCCACGCCGTAAACGATGTCTACTTGGAGGTTGTGGCCTTGAGCCGTGGCTTTCGGAGCTAACGCGTTAAGTAGACCGCCTGGGGAGTACGGTCGCAAGATTAAAACTCAAATGAATTGACGGGGGCCCGCACAAGCGGTGGAGCATGTGGTTTAATTCGATGCAACGCGAAGAACCTTACCTACTCTTGACATCCAGAGAACTTTCCAGAGATGGATTGGTGCCTTCGGGAACTCTGAGACAGGTGCTGCATGGCTGTCGTCAGCTCGTGTTGTGAAATGTTGGGTTAAGTCCCGCAACGAGCGCAACCCTTATCCTTGTTTGCCAGCGAGTAATGTCGGGAACTCCAGGGAGACTGCCGGTGATAAACCGGAGGAAGGTGGGGACGACGTCAAGTCATCATGGCCCTTACGAGTAGGGCTACACACGTGCTACAATGGCGCATACAGAGGGCGGCCAACTTGCGAAAGTGAGCGAATCCCAAAAAGTGCGTCGTAGTCCGGATTGGAGTCTGCAACTCGACTCCATGAAGTCGGAATCGCTAGTAATCGTGGATCAGAATGCCACGGTGAATACGTTCCCGGGCCTTGTACACACCGCCCGTCACACCATGGGAGTGGGCTGCAAAAGAAGTAGGTAGTTTAACCTTCGGGGGGACGCTTACCACTTTGTGGTTCATGACTGGGGTGAAGTCGTAACAAGGTAGCGCTAGGGGAACCTGGCGCTGGATCACCTCCTTAAACGATGATTA
>NZ_JAWOTA010000327.1:0-1077 GCF_033338635.1 Vibrio sp. Vb1755
ATCTCTATTGTAGGCACTGGAATTTCTGGACTGACATGTGGGTACTATCTGCACCAACAACACGATATCACTTTGTTCGAAGCCAACGATTATATTGGTGGTCATACGGCGACGGTTGATGTTCGTGTCGGGAATGAGGATTATGCGATTGATACAGGGTTCATTGTATACAACGACCGTACATATCCAAATTTTATCAAAATGATGAACGAAATTGGCGTGGAAGGTATTCCGACGCAAATGAGCTTCAGCGTGAGAAACGATGGCAACGGTTTGGAATATAATGGCCACACATTAACAACATTGTTCGCACAAAAGCGAAATTGGCTTAATCCAAAATTCTATCGCTTTATTCTTGAGATTTTACGCTTCAATAAACTAGCAAAAGCGTGTGCTACTGAGCAAATATCGAGTTCTCAAACGCTGGGTGCATTTTTGGATGAGCACCAGTTTAGTGATTTCTTTTCTGACAACTATATTCTGCCAATGGGCGCGGCGATTTGGTCATCTTCCCTCGCTGACATGCGTGCATTTCCATTGATGTTCTTCTTACGCTTTTTCCTCAATCACGGTTTGTTAGACGTGACGAATCGTCCGCAATGGTATGTTATCAAGGGTGGTTCACGTGCTTATATTCCACCTTTAACACAAGGGTTTGCAGATAAGATTCGACTGAATAGTCCGGTTGAAAAAGTCGTTCGCAGTGAACAAGGTGTAGCAATTTATGCAAATGGGCAGTGTGAATGGTTTGATGAAGTCATTTTTGCTTGCCATAGCGACCAGGCTTTAGCAATGCTCAGTGATGCCTCGTCATGTGAAAACGACATTTTGTCTAATATGGCTTACCAAGCAAATGATGTGGTTCTTCACACTGACACGAGTGTATTACCGAAACGAAAATCTGCATCGGCATCGTGGAACTATTTGCTGGAAGGAGGCGAAGAGGAGCTGCAACGATTGCCGTCCCTGACGTACAACATGAACATTTTGCAGCATATCGACTCTTCACACACATTCTGCGTCACCTTAAACCGTACTGAAGATATCGACGAGAACAAGATTCTGCGTCAGTTCACC
>NZ_JAWOTA010000328.1:0-1074 GCF_033338635.1 Vibrio sp. Vb1755
TAGCACTAAACGACTGGGTGTCTTTGCGTGGTAATGATTTTATTCAGTGATATAGTTTGATTCAATAAATCCGTAACAAAATTAGAGAAGAAGATATGCATAAAGTGATTCACGACACTGAAAGTGGCCTCTTTTGGGTTGATTTAGAGCAAGACTTCAAAGCAAAAGTGGTCTACGAGTTGAAAAATGATGTGATGCACATAACATCGACGGTCGTACCAGAAGAGCTGCGAGGCAAAGGTTATGGCAAAGTAATGATGGAAGCGGTACTCCCAGAAATTGAAGCTCTGGGTTATAAAATCGAACCGGTTTGCCCGTATGTGGCGCATTACATCAACCGTAACCAAGCTTGGTCGCATCTTCTTGCTTGAGTATGAATGACCACCACCTTTTGTATCAAAATATCAGCCAGGATCTTTATCTCGGTGCATTGCTGTCGAGCGAAGTAATCCAGTCACTTTGGGGCGGTTACGGAGAATTGGTTCGGCTGATATTCGCTAAACGCTCTGTCATTGTAAAACACGTCAAATTGCCTAAACCTTCTGAACACCCTAGAGGCTGGAATACAGACCGTTCTCACCAAAGAAAGCTGCACTCTTATCAGGTTGAAGTCAGTTGGTACGCGCATTTTTCCGGAGTCATGAACTCGCGCTGTCGAGTACCACAAGGCTTAAAAACGTTCCAGTCGGAGAATGAATGGCTCATTGTGATGGAAGATCTCGCCGAGGCGGGTTTTCCAAAAATCATCACCGATGCAAAGCTAGAACATCTACGAGCCTGCCTTGCTTGGTTAGCGAACTTTCATGCGCGCTACATCGGTGTTTGCTCGGATAAGCTGTGGCATACCGGCACGTATTGGCACTTGGCAACCAGACCCGATGAGCTTGAGGCATTGCAAGACACCGAGCTAAAAAATGCCGCTCAATTGATTGATCAAACGCTTTCGCAAGCCAAGTTCAAGACGCTTGTACACGGTGATGCCAAATTGGCGAACTTCTGTTTTGAGCAAGATGAATTGAGCGTTGCTGCGGTCGACTTTCAATACGTCGGACATGGCTGTGCGATGAAAGATGT
>NZ_JAWOTA010000329.1:0-1072 GCF_033338635.1 Vibrio sp. Vb1755
GCAATTGGTCTCGCGCTAGAGGGATGATTTGTACGTTCAGTTTGGGTTTGATTTTGCGTAAATCTTTTTCAAAGTGAGCCAGCAGCTCTGCGCCAATCCCTTTTGGTGTTCCTCCTTCGATATAGTAGAAGCCTAAATCGGCAGAGACTAAAACGCGCAATACGTTTTTCTCTTTGATGACATCCAAGTCACCCGTGTACGGAGGCTGTTTTAATGGTGAGATTTCCAAAGCGTAAACGGACGCCGACAACAGAAAGAACAGCATTGCCCAAAACTTAGATATGGTCACGTTCACGTCCAGTTTAATGGTGGAGTAGAACTCTAAGCATAAGTTGTGCTCAAAAAATCATCAAGATTGTTCAAAGAGGAGTAATTGGTGGTAGAAAACAAAACCGCCACAGTTTGAGCTGTGGCGGTAGGCGTTTATTTGACAGGATTTAGCTTAATGAGTGCTTCTGTTCTTGCAACGGCATCTTCTAGTTGCAGCTGCTTGTAGGCTTCCAGCTGAATTTCTAACGATTTGCGAGCTGCTTCTGTATCAGGGAATGATTTTTGAAGCTCTTGGCTACGGTTAATGGCAGCGATCCATGCTTCACGGCGAAGGTAAAAATCAGCGGTAGCTAAATCGTAATTCGCTAAGCGGTTTTTCAAGGCCACCATGCGTTTTTGTGCATCTTCCGCATATGGGCTGTTTGGATAACGTTGAAGCAGCTTCTTAAAGTCATCAAATGCTTTTTTCACGGGCTCTGGGTCGCGGTCGCTACGATCGATGCTAAACAGGTCGTGCATAAAGTTACGATCTTGAGCCATGTGGCTCAGGCCACGCATGTAAAGCACCCAGTCCATTTTTTCATGGGTCGGGTTTAGGCGCATAAAGCGAGAGATGGTTGCTAAGCCTAACGCTAGGTCGTCGTTTTTGTAGTATGCGTAAATAAGGTCAAGTTGTACCTGTTCAGAGTAGGCACCAAATGGGTAACGTGAGTCTAACGCTTCCAGTTTCTCAATCGCAGAAAGCCAGTTGCCACTTTGAAGTGAGACTTGTGCGTCTGCATACAGTTCCGAAGGCGGCACA
>NZ_JAWOTA010000330.1:0-1071 GCF_033338635.1 Vibrio sp. Vb1755
ACAGCCTGATGGCGTAGATGTCACACTTGAGCCTACCCAGTCGGTACAGAACTACATGATTCAAGCTGATAGCACGGAAGGCAGTTTACAAAATGACTGGTTGATCATGGCAACCAAAGCCGCAATCCAAGCGAACCAATTGGATCAAGCAGACCTTCTGATAAAACGTCTGGCTCGCCAACAATTGACGGAAGTTCAACAGGCGGAGTGGCAACTGGCGCGTGCGACCATACAGCAAAAGCAAGGCGATTACTCTCAGTTGTTGCAACTTCTTAACTTTAAGCCTTGGTGGAAACTACCGAATGAGCAGTGGAAAGATTACTACTCTCTACGTGCCGATGCTTACCAAAGCCTAAATCAGCCGTTTGAAGCCAACCGCCAACTGGTAGCGTTTAGTCAATACGCGTCATCAGCAGAGCAACGCGAAATCTCAAGCCGAATTTGGATGAACTTTGGCAGTTACTCTGAATATGAGCTGACTTCGCTACAAACTGAACCCAGCGAAGACGTGTTAGACGGATGGTTGCAATTAGCAGTTTACGCAAAAACGCTCTCCGGCAATCTGTCTCAGTTAAAAAATACCCTTGAGCGTTGGTTGAACGAGAACCCGTCACACCCAGCGGCAATCTATACACCAGAAGAAATTCAAAACATTCTGTCACTTGATATCGTAAAACCAAATAACACAGCATTGTTGTTACCATTAACAGGTAAGTTTGCGCCTCAGGCACAATTGATCCGCGATGGTTTTGTATTCGCGATGATGAATGATAGAAACCGCGATCCAAGCGCAACGCTTACCGTCATTGATACGAATGCGTACAGCGCTGATGAAGTGAAACAACGTCTTATCAACGAAAACATCGATTTTGTTGTCGGCCCGCTGCAAAAAGAAAATGTTGAACTATTGCAAACCACAATGGATGGTTCAGCAAACAGTCCAGCCATTCCCGCACTGGCGTTGAATATTCCTGAAGATGTTCAGCCAGGTACCGACATTTGCTACCTAGCGTTGTCACCTGAGCAAGAAGTGGCTCAAGCTGCAAAATACTTGTTTAGTGAAGGCTATAG
>NZ_JAWOTA010000331.1:0-1071 GCF_033338635.1 Vibrio sp. Vb1755
AATACGCTGGATTTATGTCAGCATGAGGGTAAAACTCGATAAATCCACCTTGATCATGGGCTTCTATCTTCTTCGCTTTAATACTACCTGCGGCAAATTTCAATTCTGAGACAGCCAGCAAGTTCTTCGCGGCATCAGGAAGTAAGCCAAAGCGGTCGATCAGCTCAACTTTTAATTCGGATAGCTCATCGCTGTCGCTCACACTCGCAATTCGTTTGTACATCGACAGACGCGTATTGACGTCTGGAATGTAATCATCAGGCAGTAGCGCAGGGATTCTCAGTTCTACTTCTGTTTGTTCACGAAGCAGATCATCCAATGATGGCTCTTTACCTTCTTTCAACGCTTCGACTGCTTGTTCAAGCATTTCCATATACAGTGTAAAACCAACCGATTGAATTTGACCACTTTGTTCGTCACCAAGCAGTTCACCAGCGCCACGAATTTCCAAATCGTGCGTTGCCAGAGTAAAGCCCGCGCCTAAGTCTTCCAGTGAAGCAATGGCATCGAGACGTTTAATGGCATCTTTGGTCATTGCTTTTGGATGTGGCGTTAACAAATAAGCATAGGCTTGATGGTGAGAGCGACCAACACGGCCACGCAATTGATGCAGTTGCGCCAAGCCAAGGTTGTCAGCACGATCCATAATGATTGTGTTGGCCGTCGGAACGTCGATACCCGTTTCAATGATGGTGGTACACACCAACACGTTAAAGCGCTGGTGGTAGAAATCATTCATGATGCGTTCTAGTTCGCGTTCACGCATTTGACCGTGTGCCACGGTAATACGGGCTTCTGGAATGAGCTTTTGTAAGTCCTCTGCCGTTTTTTCGATGGTTTCGACCTGATTGTGCAGGAAGTAAACCTGACCACCACGCATGATTTCACGCAGTACGGCTTCTCGCACCACAGACTCTTCACGTTCGCGAACAAATGTCTTAATAGCTAAACGACGTGCTGGTGGTGTGGCGATGATCGACAAATCACGCATACCACTCATTGCCATTTTCAGCGTACGAGGAATCGGCGTTGCCGTTAGGGTAAGAATGTCCACATCGGCGCGCATCGCTT
>NZ_JAWOTA010000332.1:0-1069 GCF_033338635.1 Vibrio sp. Vb1755
TGCAGGATAAATCAATCACATTGGTTGATAGTGATTCGACGCCACCCCAGCGCCAAAGCAGTACACAAAAGTCCAAGTCAAAATCAGACAACATGCCCACTGAGACTCAAGATCTTGCAGAGCGACTAAACCGTTCTAAAGGTCGAGCATTGAAAGCAGAAATCGAGACGTTTTGGCACACCTGTATGTCCGAGCTCAATTGCGAATCCAAACTTAATGAACTAGCTATAGATTTGTCTGCAGAGCGTTTTAATTTGTTAGCGAACTACCATCAACTCGATGGTCTTTGGCAGCAAAGCGTTGGCAATTTGTTGTTTGATGAGCAGCAACCGCTCGCCTCTCGTGTCGCACGATTAAAATCCGAAGCGAGAAAGATTTGGGGAGAGCTCGCCGAGGTGATTTTCGCCGATGAGTTCGCACTTTACGACTTCAGCTTACAAGCCGAGCAACTTGACGCCGTATCGGCTCAAGATTACGTGAAAGCATTCGAGGATTTAATCACCGAATGGCAGGGGAACGAAAATGCCTTGGGGTTAGACAGCAACCAAACAAAATATGAACGAGCGGTGGCTCTGATCCCTGTAAGAATGAAAGGGATCGAGCGAAAAGCGTTGATTCAAGAGTTGCAGAAAAACTATCTGTCTGAACAAGAAAGCAACCAAATCCTCACTCGTGAACAACAAATAGCAAAACAAAAGCAGCAAGTTCGCAGTTATCAAACCGAGCTAAAACAGCTCGAATCCAGATTGGCAACGCAAAGAGCCACCAGCCACGCGAGTTGGTCTGAATCTGACTGGCAGCGTTACTATCAACAAGAGATAGCGAATTTTCGTCGCGAGTTCTTTGCTTCATAAGGTGCACATAAAAAAAAGGCACGTAGCAGGTTAGCTTTCGCGCCTTTTTACTTTGTGCTCCCGAACCTATTTCAGAACAAGTTCAAGCCAAACACACTCTTAACATCGGACAAAACTTGTTCTGTTTTTTCTCGAGAGACTTGGCTGCCATGTTTAAGAATCTCAATAAGTTGCGCTTTATCGTTCAAATACAACGTCCGTTTCTCTCGGATCGG
>NZ_JAWOTA010000333.1:0-1066 GCF_033338635.1 Vibrio sp. Vb1755
CTTTTCTCCTAAAGAGATGATGGCTGAGGCGGAGAAATTCGCATTAAGTAAAGCAAACAAAACCAGCAGCATGACACTTGGCCTAGCAATAATGGCTGGTGCGTTTATCGGTTTGGCATTTTTGTTTTACATCACAGTGACAACTGGCAGTGCGAATACAGGTTGGGGTTTAAGCCGCTTAGCCGGTGGTATCGCCTTCAGTATGGGGTTAATCCTTATCGTTATTTGCGGTGGTGAGCTGTTTACCAGTTCGGTGCTTTCCAGCATCTCATGGGCAAACAAACAAATCTCTTTCGGCAAAATGTTGTCGATTTGGGGCAAGGTTTACGTGGGTAACTTCATCGGCGCAATGTTTTTGCTTGCTCTTGTGACTGCGGCAGGTTTGTACCAAATGGATGCAGGCCAATGGGGTTTGAATGCTCTTAATATCGCACAACACAAACTGCACCATACATTGCTTCAAGCCTTTGCTTTGGGCGTTCTATGTAACCTACTGGTTTGTCTTGCAATTTGGTTGACGTTTAGTTCTGCAAACGCAATGACGAAAGCGCTTATGACCATTCTTCCAGTTGCGATGTTCGTCAGCAGTGGCTTTGAGCACTGTGTGGCAAACATGTTTATGGTCCCACTAGGCATCGTTATTGCCAATTTTGCCCCTGAATCATTTTGGGCATCTGTTGGTGTACCGGCCTCCCAATATGCGGATTTAAATGTCGCACACTTTATTAGTGCGAACTTAATTCCAGTGACGTTTGGCAACATCGTCGGTGGCGCAGTACTCGTTGGTTTGGCTAACTGGTGTATCTACCGCCGCCCAGAGTTAAAAGCAGCCAATGTTTCATCTATCACAAATACAACTCAGTTATCGTCAGTTAAGGAAATCACAATGAAAAACGCATCTTTCGTAAAGGACATCATGGATCCAAAACCGGTTACACTCAGCGTGGAAATGCCTGTAGCCGCAGCTCTTGATACTCTATTAGACAACAATCTAACAAGCGCACCAGTGGTGGATCTCCACAATCGTTTAGTTGGTTTCTTCTCTGCACACGACGTGATGGTTGAA
>NZ_JAWOTA010000334.1:0-1066 GCF_033338635.1 Vibrio sp. Vb1755
GTGATTTTTATGACTTTTATTAATTTAATGCGTTTATTCTCAATTATTTTTCAAACAGATTTTGTCGTGACATGCAAATTGATAAAGAGCTCAAGTACGTCGTTGATGAAATTGATTTCTCTCAGTTTTTTGCCATTTCCAAACCCTATGATGAAGAAAAATAACTTGGAGATGGATGTATGAATAGTTCCCAAATGAAAATGCTCCTACTGGTCGCGATAGGCTGCATCTTATGGTTTATCCCAACCCCAGAAGGACTCACCGATCAAGCTTGGCAAATGATGGCGATTTTCGTCACCACCGTACTAAGCTTGATCCTCGCCCCACTTCCTCTTGGCGCGATGGCCTTGATGGGTTTGACGCTCGCGACACTGCTTGGCGTACTGCCAATCAAAATCGCACTGACTGGCTTCGCGCACCCAACGATTTGGATGATTGCAGCTGCGTTCTTTATCTCTCGCGGTTTTATTACCCCCGGCTTTGGTCGACGGGTCGGATACTGGTTTATCTCTAAACTTGGTCACAACTCATTAGGCCTTGCTTACGGCTTAGTGTTGACTGATTTGCTGTTTGCACCTGCAACCCCAAGTACCACCGCGCGTTGTGGCGGTATTATTTCTCCGCTATTTCGCTCGGTTGCGAGTGCTTATGATTCCGACCCAGAAAAAGGTACTGAGAACCGAATCGGCGCATTTTTGGTGCAATGTATCTTCAAATGTAACGCGATTACTTGTGCGATGTTCCTGACCTCTATGGCAGGTAACCCACTCGCCGCTAACTTCGCAAAAGAACAAGGCGTTGAAATCACATGGGCTGGCTGGGCAACCGCGGCGATCGTCCCTGGTTTGTTGTGTTTGTTCCTCATCCCACTCGTGATGTACATGGTGTTTCCACCAGAGCTAAAGAAGACACCAGAAATGCGTGAAATTGCGCGTCAAAAGCTGGCTGAAATGGGCAAAATGACGCGTGACGAGCTGATGGTTTGTATCACTTTTATCGGTATGGTTTCACTTTGGGTATTGGGCCCAACATTAGGCATTCATGCAACGGTTACGGCTTTACTAGG
>NZ_JAWOTA010000335.1:0-1065 GCF_033338635.1 Vibrio sp. Vb1755
AATCTGGTGTACAAATGCGTGTCTGAGATGATCGGTAAAAATCGCCCCGGCGCAATCACTGTTCCATCTTCTTCTAAAATCCGCACCAGACATTCTTGGCTGGCAGGAAGATGACTGTAAGCGTGCACAATCGGTTGGCTATACGTAATGATGTTCTGCTTAAGAATCGCGCGACTGACGCAACTCAACCACCCTAGTTGCTCTTTACGTACATCTTCACTGACTTCGATGTCTTTAGCGTTGCAAATATGTGTGTTGCTGCGAACGCCAGAACGACGCGCTTCTATGCCTTTTAATAAGAGCTCATCAGGAGAAGCCGATGGAAAATCACGACGGCTAACCAAGCCACCACACAAGGAAATGGACAAGTAATCAATTTCGCGCAGGCCGAGCGGCTCAAAGTTAGTTTGCTCAACCGCATCAGCAAAACGAGTAAAGTGCTGTTTTATCGTCTCGCTGCTTTGTTCAGCCTTAAACACAAAAGCCCACTCACCTACACCAATGCTGTACAGTTGCAGCGCCGCTGGCATGCCTAAGCGCTTTCTCAATCGATTGGTAAAATGCATCGACAGATCTTTGAGCAGCTGGTCTCCGACTCGATACCCGTACTTTTCGTTGATGTGGCTGAAATTGAGTAGCTTAAGCGTTAACAAATGCTCGTCACAATCGATGTGACTTAAGCGCTCTTGCAGCGCCACGCGATTTTGCAGCCCCGTGCGACTGTCACGACGGTAGCTTTCTTGTAACTTGCGAGTTTGACGATCAAGTTGATAACCCATGTGAGCGTTCATATGATTCAAATCGCCAATCGCATTGCGTATTAAGCTAAACAGCGGTGAAATCGAAGCGCTCACTTGCGGTTTAGGCAAATTCAGCGATTGCACCTCATCGCCTTCGCGCATCGCAAGGTACGTCAAACTGTGGTGAAGAATTTCTGGCTGGCCAATGTCACCATGTATTTCACCCATGCAGTAGCTGCCAAAGGTCGCGGCAATATCCATAAACGCCTGCACTTCATCGCTGCGATCAATAAAATCCAACCGCGAGGCACAGTTGTAAATCATC
>NZ_JAWOTA010000336.1:0-1064 GCF_033338635.1 Vibrio sp. Vb1755
TAACCAGTGGGCGATATTGCACGTTCTCACCGGCAGAAAACAGGTGTTGGTAACCCGCGGCAACCCATAAATGATCGGTAATGTTGAATGACTGCTCACCACCCACGGTAATTGCAGGAGTCGTATTGCCTGCACCGCCATTTTCAGTTTCCAACTTACCCAGTTGAATACCATCAAACTCAGTGTAAACCGTAAAGCCACCAAATTGGTTATCAAAAGTATGACCAGCTTCAAGGGTAGACGTCACGTCAGAGCCATGAATTCGACCATCATCGTGGAATTGAACGTTACCCGTTACGTAAGAAGAACCAGCAAAAGCGTTAGAAGCGAAAGCGAGTGAAAGAGCACTCAGTGCAAAGATGTTTTTCATAATTACTGCCTTTAATTATTCACGTTATGCGATGGTTCCATGGGCTTCTTTTCCCGATCATCGCAAGCCTTGGAATGTGCCTCCGTGGCGGTGGCCATACTGAAATAATTAATTCGCAATGGAAAATAAATCCGTTTAAAAAGTGATCTCGTTCAAACCCGACTCTATAACCATAATAAAAACACTGGTAATTACAGACACTTGCGTTGATTTATAAAAATTCGTCAAAAAAATAAAATGTGATCATAAACAACTAACGATTTAATAAATGGCGAAATAACCCGACTCACTTCACATTTAATTTCTATCTTTAACATCAAAACTTATTTATCAATGCAAAATATTAAGACTTCGATCACACTTAATTTCCCTTAAAAATAAAGAAAGCCTCAACATACGTTGAGGCTTTGCCAAAAATTAACTTACAAGAATCGTATTATTTTACGCTAGTCACACGACTTGTTTTCTCACCTGTTGCCGATACAGATCGGATGAACACTTCACCTTTCACATTTGGACGAGCATTGTCTGCGTAATTCAGCCAGTTTTTGCCGTCTAGAGAGTATTGAAGCTTCACGCCAGGAAACTGAACGTTCATTGCTAGCTTGCCATCTTCTACTTTCGCACCTGGTACTGGTAGACGGTAGTCGATACCAGATTTCTCTAACTTAGCCAGTTCACGTTGACCAAGCAC
>NZ_JAWOTA010000337.1:0-1064 GCF_033338635.1 Vibrio sp. Vb1755
AACGTTGTGCTAATGCGTATGCTCGATGAAAAATACATTACGCAAGAACAATTCGATGAAGCACGTAACGAACCAATCATTGCTCGTTACCACAGTGCAGAAATTGAAGTGTCTGCGCCTTACGTTGCCGAACTTGCACGTGCATGGGCAGTAAAAGAGTACGGTGAAGAGAAAGCCTATACGTCGGGTTTAAATATCTACATGACAGTTGACTCTAAACTGCAAGACGCTGCCAATAAGGCTGCGGTAAACAACCTAATGGCTTATGACGAGCGTCATGGCTACCGCGGCGCAGAAAAAGTGTTGTGGAAAGAAGGGGAAGCCGCTTGGGATGCAGAACAAATTGAGAAGCATCTAAAAGGCCAGCCAACTTACGGCGATCTTTACCCTGCTGTCGTGACAAAAGTGGAAGGCAAAACGGCGCAAGTTGTTGTGAAAAATAACGACGCACAAACCATCCCTTGGACTGGCATAAACTGGGCACGCAAATTCCTCACCGATAACCGTCAAGGTTCAACACCAAAATCTGCACAAGAGGTTTTAGCTGCAGGTGAACAAATTTGGGTTCGCGAGCTAACGACGACCGATGAAGATGGCAACACTCAAAGCAGCTGGAAGCTAAGCCAAGTGCCTAGCGCGAACACCGCATTTGTCGCGATGAATCCTGAAAATGGCGGCATTTTGTCACTGGTAGGTGGTTTTAACTTTGTTCACAGCAAGTTTAACCGCGCAACCATGTCCGTGCGTCAGGTTGGTTCTAGTATCAAACCATTTATTTACTCAGCCGCTATCGATAAAGGCCTAACGTTAGCAACTCTGATCAACGATGCGCCAATCAACAAATGGGACGCAGGTTCAGGATCGGCATGGCGACCAAAGAACTCACCTCCAACTTACGGTGGTCCAACTCGCCTTCGCATTGGCTTAGCGCAATCGAAAAACGTAATGGCGGTTCGTACCTTACGTGAAGTGGGTCTGGATGAAACTCGTCAGTACCTAACTCGCTTTGGATTCGATATCAACGAAGTACCTCGCTCAGAAACTATCGCATTTGGTGCGGGTAG
>NZ_JAWOTA010000338.1:0-1063 GCF_033338635.1 Vibrio sp. Vb1755
CTCCAGATCCTTGTCGGTATTGTCTTTGGTATTTTGCTCGCAACAGTTTCACCAAGCCATGCTGAAAGCGTTGGACTGATTGGTAGCCTTTTTGTAGGCGCTCTTAAAGCCATCGCACCGATCCTAGTGTTTATTTTGGTTGCCGCTTCAATCGCGAACCAAAAGAAAAACCAACACACTTACATGCGCCCAATCGTTGTTTTGTACCTAATGGGTACGTTCTTCGCAGCGCTTGCAGCCGTGGTTCTAAGCTTCCTTTTCCCGACCCATCTAACGCTTGTAACCGGCGCTGAAGGTGCAACGCCTCCTCAAGGTATTGCAGAAATCCTACGTACCTTGCTGTTTAAACTGGTTGATAACCCAGTAAACGCACTAGTAGAAGCGAACTACATCGGTATTCTTGCTTGGGGTGTGGGTCTTGGCCTTGCACTTCACCACGCATCAGCAACAACGAAAGCGGTATTTGAAGACCTAAGCCACAGTGTTTCTCACATTGTTCGCTTCATCATCCGTCTTGCACCATTTGGTATCTTTGGTCTGGTTGCTTCAACTTTCGCGACAACGGGTTTCAGCGCGCTAGCAAGCTACGCTCACCTTCTTGCGGTTCTACTTGGCGCAATGATGATTATCGCGCTAGTAGTAAACCCAGCGATCGTATTCTTCAAAACCAAACAAAACCCGTACCCATTGGTATTCCAATGTCTACGTGAAAGTGGCGTAACAGCGTTCTTCACTCGCTCAAGTGCAGCGAACATCCCAGTAAACATGGCGCTATGTGAGAAGTTAGACCTAGATGAAGACACTTACTCAGTATCTATCCCTCTGGGTGCAACCATCAACATGGCTGGTGCAGCAATCACTATCACAACGCTAACGCTGGCTGCAGTGCACACAATGGGTATTGAAGTTGACCTAATGACAGCGCTACTTCTAAGTGTTGTCGCGGCGGTTTCTGCATGTGGCGCTTCTGGTGTTGCGGGCGGTTCTCTACTGCTTATCCCTCTAGCGTGTGGTTTGTTTGGCATCTCAAACGACGTAGCAATGCAGGTGGTAGCGGTTGGTT
>NZ_JAWOTA010000339.1:0-1063 GCF_033338635.1 Vibrio sp. Vb1755
GTCCAGTCAAAATCACTAAGGTTGCTTAACCGTCAAATCACGAACGTAAAGGCCGTCATAGCGGCGGCCTCATAAAGAATTTAAGCCATATAGGCGGAGATGAAATGATGAAAAAATTACTTGTCGCACTTTTATCTGTAGGTGCATTAGTAACAGGCATTGCGCAAGCAGAGTTGGACAATCCAGGAGGCACAGGTGGCCTTGAGTCGCTACGCGGAATGACTCAGCTGGAAGACACTCGCCCTGCAGACGAATTTAAAGATTTTCCGAAAGACCAAATCGTTGAAGACAGCTTTGTTTATCAGCCACCGTTGATTCCACATAGCATTCGTAGCTACGAAGTGTCACTGAACGCCAACAAGTGTCTTGCATGTCATAGCTGGAAAAACGCGAAAGAGTCTGGCGCAACAAAAATCAGTGTAACGCACTATGTAAACCGCCAAGATGCAGTACTTGCTGATGTCTCTCCTCGTCGTTACTTCTGTTTGCAATGTCACGTTCCACAAACCAATGCGAAACCGCTAGTGGAAAATGAATTCCAGTCAGTTGATTCACTTCAGTAGTTGAAACGCAAGTACTAAGAGGTCATTTATGAAAATACTTAAAGCGTTTTGGAAGAGGCTGAAGAACCCAAGTAAAGCTGCCGCTGGTGTGGTTTTATTCTTAGGCTTTGCCGGTGGTCTTCTGTTTTGGGGCGCATTCAACACGGGTATGGAAGCAACGAACACGGAAGAATTCTGTTCTGGGTGTCACGCACCTATCGTGAAAGAAATCCAAGAGACGATCCACTACTCTAACCGTTCAGGCGTTCGTGCAATCTGTTCTGACTGTCACGTACCACATGAATGGACAGATAAGATCGTACGTAAAGTTCAAGCGTCAAAAGAACTGTTTGCGCACTACGTTCTTGGCACCATTGATACACCAGAGAAGTTCCAAGCTCGTCGTGGCCATCTAGCCGAGCGCGAATGGGCTCGTATGAAGAAGAATGACTCTCTAGAGTGTCGTAACTGTCACGAGTTTGATTACATGGACTACTCACAGCAGGGCTCGCGTGCTGCGG
>NZ_JAWOTA010000340.1:0-1062 GCF_033338635.1 Vibrio sp. Vb1755
GCTTCCAAGCTGCGAAGAATACTTGGGGCAAAGTGTTCCATAACGAAGTGTTCTCAAGCATCGAAAAAGATGGCGAGACTTACCGTGCTAACCAATACTTATTTGCATTGGAACAGTTGGATGCGACCAACATCTTCGACCAATACGTGATTGAGTCGATGATTAAGATGCTAGAAAGCGGCGAGCTTAACGATCCAGTCGCGATTAACATCGCGCAAAGCAGCTTGTCTCAGCCATCGTTCATTCGCTGGACAACCAACATGTTGGAGAAACACTCAAAAGTGGCGTCTAAACTTCACTTTGAGATTCCTGAAGAATGCTTCATTGATCATCCGCACCATACCGCACTGCTTTGTAACGCAATTCGTCAGTCTGGTGCTGAGTTTGGTGTCGATAACTATGGTCGTAACTTCCAGTCGCTGGAATACATCCAAGAGTTCCGTCCGAACTACGTGAAGCTGGATTACTTGTTCACACACAACTTACACGACGAAAAACAGAAGTTCACACTCACGTCGATCTCTCGTACCGCTCACAACTTGGGCATTACTACGATTGCATCGCGTATTGAAACTCAGATCCAATTGGATTTCCTCACCGAGCACTTCGTAGAGGTATTCCAAGGATTCATCGTCGACAAGGAATAATAAGGTTCACCAACGATGAAAGACCCTTTACTGAATTCGCTCATCTACGTTAGCCGTTACTATGGGTTAGCCAACTCGCCGGAAGCTCTTGTGAATGGGCTTCCGCTGTCAGATGGTAAATTGACCCCGTTCCTGCTACCAAGAGCGGCGGAAAGGGCCGGATTGGTTGCCAAGGAAAACCGCGCAGAGCTGGAGAAAATCTCCAGCCTGATTCTGCCGGCAATCTTAGTTCTTAAAGGTGGTGACTCTTGCGTTCTCAATAGCATCAATATGGAGACACGCGAAGCAGAAGTCACAACCTTAGAAAGTGGAATGGTGCCAATCTCCATTCCATTAGAAGACCTACTTGAGCAGTACACTGGTCGCTACTTTTTAGTTAAAAAGCAGTTCCGTTTCGATGAGCGCTCTCCCGAAG
>NZ_JAWOTA010000341.1:0-1061 GCF_033338635.1 Vibrio sp. Vb1755
TATAAGAGAAATACTCTCAAGGAGAACTACATGAAAGTAGCCGTTATTGGTGCCGCTGGTGGCATCGGTCAAGCCCTTGCCCTTCTGCTTAAGAACCGTCTTCCTGCTGGTTCTGATTTAGCCCTATACGATATTGCTCCAGTTACGCCTGGCGTAGCAGCAGATCTTAGCCACATCCCAACACCAGTATCGATCAAAGGTTACGCTGGTGAAGATCCAACTCCTGCGCTAGAAGGTGCAGATGTAGTTCTTATCTCTGCGGGTGTTGCTCGTAAGCCGGGCATGGATCGTGCGGATCTGTTCAATGTAAACGCTGGTATTGTGAAATCACTCGCTGAAAAGATTGCGGTTGTTTGTCCTAAAGCATGTGTAGGTATCATCACTAACCCAGTGAACACAACAGTGCCAATCGCTGCTGAAGTTCTGAAGAAAGCGGGCGTTTACGACAAGCGTCGCCTATTCGGTATTACCACACTAGACGTGATCCGTTCAGAAACGTTTGTTGCTGAGCTAAAAGGCAAAGATCCTAGCGATATCCGTGTACCAGTTATCGGTGGTCACTCTGGCGTGACAATTCTTCCTCTTCTTTCTCAAGTAGAAGGTGTGGAGTTTACAGCTGAAGAAGTAGAAGCTCTGACTAAGCGTATTCAAAACGCAGGCACAGAAGTTGTTGAAGCAAAAGCGGGTGGCGGTAGTGCGACACTTTCTATGGGCCAAGCGGCTTGTCGTTTCGGTCTAGCACTTGTACGAGCTCTTCAAGGTGAAGAAGGCGTTGTTGAGTGTGCTTACGTTGAAGGTGATAGCGAGCACGCACCTTACTTTGCACAACCAGTGAAGTTGGGTAAAGAAGGCGTAGAAGAAGTACTAAGCTACGGCGAATTGAGCGACTTCGAAAAAGCGGCACTAGATGGAATGCTAGAAACGCTAAATGGCGACATCAACATTGGTGTTGAATTCGCTAAATAATCTCTATAACGCGAATTAAGAAGAAAGCCGATCTTAGGATCGGCTTTTTTGATCTTTTTGCTCTGAATTACGTATCACAAGCGAACCAAAACAAC
>NZ_JAWOTA010000342.1:0-1061 GCF_033338635.1 Vibrio sp. Vb1755
TCCTAAGCGTTTTATCCGCATTAAAAAGCCAGTTCGTTTTGAAGATGGTGATAAATGGGCAGAATTTGTACCATTTAACGGCTTCCGTATGGACTTCGAAATTGACTTTAACCACCCTGCGATTGAATCAGACGAGCAGCGCCTGCTGTTTGATTTCTCATCTCAAGGTTTCGTTCGCGAAATTTCTCGTGCACGTACGTTTGGCTTTATGCGTGATATCGAGTACCTACAATCTCAAAACCTAGTTTTGGGTGGTAGTTTCGATAATGCTATCGTATTGGACGATTACCGAATTCTGAACGAAGAAGGTCTGCGCTTTGAGAATGAGTTTGTTACTCACAAGGTGTTAGATGCAATTGGCGACCTTTACATGTGTGGTCATCCAATTATTGGTGAATTCCGTGCTTATAAATCAGGTCACGGTTTAAACAACCAACTTCTACGCGCAGTATTGGCGGATCAAGAAGCGTGGGAATGGACAACTTTCGAAGAAGAAGTCGGTTCTCCAGTCGCTTTTGCAGAGCCAAACATGGTGCTAGCATAAGTTAGTCAAAGAATATTAAAAACCAGGTTTCGACCTGGTTTTTTTCTATCTAAATTTTACCATCACTTGATGATGGTTGATGGTTGATGGTTGATGGTTGATGGTTATTGGCCAGATTTTTCTGCCATATCTGCGAGCCTTTTTAGTCGCTCTTGGATTTTTGGTGGGGCCATATCAGCGATGGTCATCAGTGATTGAGCTGCTGACTCAGTGAGTGGCGGGCGTTTTGGCCTATCGTCTTTCTCGTATCGATTACGATAAAGTGAAGGGTTGATCCGAACGTCGACACTTATCAATTTTGCATAACCTTGTGTGCGCAGTTTGTTTAAGATCATTAGACGATCGTAGTCGATCTTCATTTTGATGGCCGCGCTAGATACGTCTATCAGAAGATGGCCATTGCGAATATTTGCAACTCGGCAATGATCTGCCGTCCCTTTTGGTAAAATTGTTTGTAGAGCTTGGTTAAGCTGCAAGATTTCTCCGGCATGTTCTTGAATTTGCTTAAATTGAGACT
>NZ_JAWOTA010000343.1:0-1058 GCF_033338635.1 Vibrio sp. Vb1755
AAGGCGGATTAATGCTTGAGTCGCCGTAATTGGAGCGCCGTCTTTCGCGTTTCGAATTTGCATTTTCCAAGCGCGCATGCCTAGGGTTTGACCTGCTCGCGTCCAGAAAAAGACGAAGAAGTAAATCCAGACTACCGCCAGATAAAGTGTGAATATCGGACTCAACACCGGGTGTTTCCCTAACATATCTGCGGCATCCACATATTCTCCGTAGCTCAGCAAGCCTGCTGCATTCAAAGCAAACACCACTGCTATTACGACACCCGCCGCCATCATCTCAATGGCTAAGACAATTAGAGTGTCATAAAACAAAGCGGCCAATCGACGGAAAAATCCCGCTGGTGGAAGAGTTGTAGAAGTAGTCATAATTCCATCACTTACCTTAAAAATTGTGCGTCAGGATATAGATTCCGCCAGTCTGTGAAAAGAGAGCTGACGCACAGACTCTCCAATTACGGCCAAATCTAAGAGACTTTTCACGAAGGATGATGGCTACGCATACGTATGTTTGAGGCGTGTGCTTAAAACGCTGCTGATTGAATGGATCGTCAACGCCGTGTTTTTGGGTCAGTTACCTGGTTCGAAAGTTGCGCAAGTTGATGCTTTTCATCTTCAGTAAAATGTTGGGTCAACGCGAGTTCTAAAGCTTTCTCTGAAAGCTTGGTTGCTGGAGCGCTAAACAGCTTGGGATACATACTAGACAGGGCTAGTAATGCCTTTTGCAGGCGAACCTGAACTTGCAGTTGAGCTGCCCCATCATGCGCTATCGGCAAAAAGACATCATCGAATAAATCTTGGCAGTTTAACGAGGGCACAAACAATCTTGGGAAGCGAGTTTTGGTTGGCTGTTGGCTAATAAGTTCTCCCCAAAGTGAAAGCGCCCGAATCGAACGTCCCAGAACATCAATCGCAGTACCATTATCATTAACGGCAGGAGAGAGGGCCCTAGAGGCTATTTCTGCAAGTACAACTAAGCCAAAGCGAGGATCTTGGTCATAGGATCGCTCAGTTCGGATCGTGAACGCTGCCGTTACCTCACTTTCTTCTGCTAATTCGCC
>NZ_JAWOTA010000344.1:0-1058 GCF_033338635.1 Vibrio sp. Vb1755
CGCGCCATCCTATCACTGAACACAAAGAAAACTGCTCACATCAGTCTGGAAATCTCGCGCCTTTTTCTTGGGGAAATAAACCACAAAAACAAAGGCCTCTATAAATAGAGGCCAGTCAATATACAAGGTTTGATTACGCGATTGGCGTTAGCTGGTCAATTGGCCAGCGCGGACGCGCTTCTACCGACATATCTGCAACTTCACCGTTCTTCAAACGTTGCATACCCGCATACGCAATCATTGCACCGTTGTCAGTACAGAACTCGGTACGTGGGTAATACACTTCACCACCGATTTTCTTCGCAAGCTTCTCAAGCTCTGCACGCAAGCGGCGGTTCGCACTTACACCACCAGCAATAACGATGCGCTTCATACCGGTTTGCTCTAATGCACGCTTACATTTAATTGCCAACGTTGCACACACGGCTTCTTCAAAAGCGTACGCAATATCAGCACGAGTCTGCTCGTCATCGCCATTCGCTGCAATCGTGTTTGCCGTGAAGGTTTTCAAACCAGAGAAACTCATATCCAAACCCGGCACATTGGTCATTGGTCGTGGGAACTTAAAGCGACCCGGAGTACCTTTCTCTGCTAGCTTAGATAACAGAGGACCGCCTGGGTAATCTAGCCCCATCAGCTTAGCCGTCTTATCAAATGCTTCACCAGCTGCATCATCAATGGATTCGCCTAGAATCTTGTATTCACCAATGCCTTTTACTTCCACCATCATCGAGTGACCACCAGAAACCAATACCGCCACAAATGGGAATGGTGGTGGGTTGTCTTCTAGCATTGGCGCAAGTAAATGACCTTCCATGTGATGAACAGGAACAGCAGGCACACCCCATGCGTAAGCAATACTACGACCAATGGTTGCACCCACTAGCAAAGCACCAACCAAACCAGGACCGGCCGTGTAAGCCACGCCGTCGATGTCTTGGGATGTTAAGTTTGCTTCTTTTAGTGCCTCTTTAATAAGAGGAATGGTTTTCTTTACGTGGTCACGTGAAGCCAACTCTGGCACCACGCCGCCGTAATCCGCGTGAAGTTTTACTTGG
>NZ_JAWOTA010000345.1:0-1057 GCF_033338635.1 Vibrio sp. Vb1755
CTTTCGGTGAACAACTTGTCTGTCAGCTTTACGACAAACGATGGGATCGTCGATGCAGTAAAGAATGTTAGCTTCGAGCTACAAGCGGGTGAAACGCTGTCTATCGTCGGCGAATCTGGTTCCGGCAAATCAGTTTCCACCAACGCTTTAATGAAGCTGCTACCAGACAACGCCATTGTCCATCCAGACTCGTCGATCATGTTTGAAGGCGAATCCATTCTGGACAAAACTGAGCGACAAATGCAGCGCATTCGCGGCGATCGCATCGGGATGATATTCCAAGAGCCAATGACTTCACTGAATCCGTACATGCGGGTCGGTATTCAAGTGGCGGAAGCCATGATGTGTCATCGCTCCGTCAATCAGCGCAAAGCCAAAGAACGTGTGCTTGAACTGTTTGATTTGGTTCATTTGCCGAACCCGCAACAAGCCTATGATAAGTATCCACATGAGTTTTCTGGTGGTCAGTTACAGCGCATCATGATTGCCATGGCGCTAATTAACGAACCAGACATCTTAATTGCCGATGAACCGACAACCGCGCTTGACGTTACTGTTCAGGCGGAAGTGCTACTGCTGATTAAAGAGATTCAAGCAAAAATGGGGATGGCTATTTTATTTATCACCCATGACCTAGGCGTGGTGAAACACTTTGCCGATCGTGTGTTGGTGATGTGCAAAGGTGAGGTCGTTGAAGAAGGCATTACTGAGCACTTGTTTTCTGAACCTCAGCATGAATACACCAAAATGCTGATTAACTCGATTCCGAAAGGAAGCAAAACCCCCGTTGATGAGAAAGCGTCGGAATTGCTCAACGCTGAAGACATTCGTGTGAAGTTTTTGGTGACGCCTCACTTTATCCCAAGCAAAAACGAGTACTTCGAAGCGGTAAAAGGCATCTCGTTACAACTAAAACAGGGCGAAACACTAGGCATTGTTGGGGAATCCGGTTCGGGTAAATCCACATTAGGGCGTGCGTTGATCGGTTTGCTACCGTCTACCGGAAAAATTGAGTTTAAAGGTCAAAACATGGCCTCACTCAGCGACAAAGAGCGGT
>NZ_JAWOTA010000346.1:0-1057 GCF_033338635.1 Vibrio sp. Vb1755
TGACGCTGAAGTTGTTTCAACTCAATCTGCATTTGTTTACGAAGTTTGTAATCAAGAGCAGAAAGCGATTCATCAAGTAGCAGTACTTTTGGCTTATTTACAACCGCACGCGCGATTGCGATACGTTGTTGCTGACCACCAGAAAGTTGGTGCGGCTTACGCTGCGCCATTTTTTCTAGACGGACCATACGTAGCGCTTCCATTACGCGTGGTTCGATTTCTGCCGCAGGCGTTTTTTGCATGCGTAGGCCAAATGCCACATTATCGAATACGGTCATGTGAGGGAATAATGCGTAACTCTGAAATACCGTGTTGACGTGCCTATGTTCTGCAGGAACTTGCGTTACATCTTGGTCATCTAATACGATTTGACCGTTATCTGCCGTTTCAAAACCAGCGATCATGCGTAAAACCGTCGTTTTACCACAACCAGATGGACCAAGAATCGTCAGAAACTCACCATGATTAACATCAAGATTTAAATTACCGATGATTTCCTTTCCATCGAAACTTTTGCTGATACCAGATAAACGAATAACTGGCTTTCCTGCTTGCTGTTTAGCGTTCAACGTCTGTATTTCTCCCACGTTAAAATTGGGTTTACGCCAATTAGTGTGACATAAGTCATTCACTTTTGAGGCGCGCATCATAATCACCAAAAGTGTGAAATTAAAGCATTTTCTTATCTTGAAACAGAAAAAATTTTGCAGGCAAAAGTAATCATTCCTTACCATACTGTTTTTAAGAGGTTATTTGCCTTTTAAACACAGTTTGGTAGGGCTTTGTCATTAGCAACAATTGCTTTCAATTTCATAGTTTTGTGAGTGGTCAATTATCAACCAAATAGTAGATATTGCAAGGATAGAACGTCAGTTCTGATTTTAGACGTGGAAAGATTTCTTTATAATGTTGGCCACTTTAATTGACTGGTATACCAGTAAAAAATTCACAAGTTAGTCTTGGATAATATATGAATAACGATTTTGAAAAAGATTTCAATCTTGGGGGGAGTGTAGAGCGAGCTTTGTCTGGCGGCTACGAACTAAAAGCGAGTGCT
>NZ_JAWOTA010000347.1:0-1056 GCF_033338635.1 Vibrio sp. Vb1755
TAAAGAATCGCCAAATCCTTATTCACCCCTTGGCGATACTTAACTTGCAAAGAGCGACGATTCCTCAACCCAGTTAAATTATCGGTGTTGGATTGACGATACAGATAGAGAGAAACACAAATTGCCAATACAAGTACGAATAGAAATACCGCTTGGGTTTGTGTTGCCAATCGCACCTCATACTCTAACGCCGTGCGCCAATCTGGACGCAAATCGTATTGAGCCACAATTTTGTCAACGCCCAACATCGCGATCGCGCGGCTAAAATATGGCGCTAACATTGCACCGCGTTCATTCGCGACGAGGCCGATAGACAACTGCGAACTGTAAAACTCCCCTATCGCGGTATCTTGCTCGATGGGCACAAGCTCGCTCAAACGAAGGAAATGGTTGAGCATTGCCGTATCCATCGGGATGTAATCCACCTCCCCTTTAAGCAATGCTTCAATAAGATTGTGCTGCGTGTTAAAACGCTCAAGCTCTTTCAACGGTAAAAGCTGAGTCATCATTTGATCGAAGAAATCGTCTTTGACTACACCGATTCTTTCAGAGATCAATTGTGACACATGGGAATAGGTGTTTGGCTTGTAGCCCAATCGCTTGACCATCACTGAAGCTGGTGAATAGTGTGGTCTTGGAAAATAGCTGAATTCATGCCGTTCTCTGCTCACCGTTAATGGTGCCAAAATATCAAATTCACCTTTCATAAACTGGCGATACATCGACTCCCAACTTTCGTTAGGCTCACTGATGATCACACAGTTTAAATCCAAAATTTCACAGCTTTGTAGAACGATATCGGCTGTCATCCCTTGTACGGTGCCATCAGGGTTGTACACCACATAAGGAAAGATGGATTCCATTTTGATTCGAATTGGCTCTTTTAAATCGACAGGCAGTAACTTGATCGCATCTCGCAGGGCTGAACGTCTCAACTCAAATTGATACAACGCGATTTGCTCACGAAGTTGCTTTTGTACCGCTTCACCATGAATAAACGAGGCAAAGGTATCCAACGCTTCTAAGTGGCGACCTTTTTTACTAATGATAGAAACA
>NZ_JAWOTA010000348.1:0-1056 GCF_033338635.1 Vibrio sp. Vb1755
CTTCGAGTCTGATTATTATTTCTGAGTCAATCACACAAGCGGTTTCTATCTCTAACTACTACGGCCCTGAGCACTTAATTGTGCAAACGAAGAACCCGCGTGAGCTACTTCCACTACTAGATAATGCGGGCTCAATCTTTCTTGGCGATTGGTCTCCTGAATCTGCAGGTGATTATGCGTCGGGAACTAACCACGTGCTTCCAACTTACGGGTATACTCGTACTTACTCAAGCCTTGGCCTTGCCGACTTTTCTAAACGAATGACAGTGCAAGAGTTATCGGCTGAAGGTTTACAGAATCTCGCTCCGACTGTGGTTACGATGGCGGAGGCGGAAGGTCTCGACGCTCACAAACGTGCAGTCACCATCCGAGTAGAAAAGCTGACCAAAAATAGATAATAAGAGAGTAAAGAGATGGAAAAGCTAGCACGCAAACAAGTTCAAGAATTAACCCCGTATTTATCTGCTCGCCGAATTGGCGGCACGGGTGACGTTTGGCTCAACGCCAATGAATCTCCATTTAATAATGAGTACAAAACGGATTTTGCTCGCCTAAACCGCTACAGCGAATGCCAGCCAAAAGCGCTTATTTCTGCTTACGCTGCCTACGCGGGTGTAAAGCCAGAACAGACGCTTACTTCTCGTGGCGCTGACGAAGGTATCGAGCTGTTAGTTCGCGCTTTCTGTGAGCCAGGACAAGACGCGATTTTGTACTGTCCGCCGACTTACGGTATGTACGCAATCAGTGCTGAAACCATTGGTGTTGAACGTAAGACTGTACCGCTAACATCGGATTGGCAGCTTGACCTTGCTGGCATCGAATCCAATCTCGATAACGTCAAGCTGGTTTTTGTTTGTTCACCAAACAACCCAACCGGCAACCTCGTTAAGCGTGAAGATATTGTCTCTCTGCTTGAGATGACAAAAGACCGAGCAATCGTGGTCATGGACGAAGCGTATATCGATTTTTGCCCTGAGGCGTCAACGGTGGATTTGTTATCTCAGTATCCAAATCTTGCGATTCTACGTACGTTATCAAAAGCGTTTGCGCTTGCAG
>NZ_JAWOTA010000349.1:0-1055 GCF_033338635.1 Vibrio sp. Vb1755
AAACGCATCTTAGAACCTGAGACCGCAGACAACTTAAACGAAGCGTTGAAGCTGTTCTTTAAGATTCGCCTTCATCAGCAATTGAGTAAACAAGAAACACTTAACAACATTGATATCAAACAGTTAGACCGAACCGAGCGTGACTTGCTGCGTCATAGCTTGCATGTGGTGAAGAAGTTTAAGCAGTTCTTGGGCTTCCACTATCAAATCCGCGATTAAGCGCTTACACAAGTCAAAATGAGGCGTAGAGGATGAACTGGTTACAACGCAAATATTGGCATTACAAACTGAAAGGCTCGCCTTATCAGTCGCTGTTTTGTGCGCCACACAAAACCGAGTTTGTGTCTCTAGATTGTGAGACCACCAGCCTTGATCCGAACCGTGCTGAGTTGGTAACCATCGCGGCAACCAAGATCATCGACAACCGCATCCTCACCAGTCAGCCTTTTGAAGTACGCTTACGTGCGCCCCAATCGTTAGATTCTGGGTCAGTGAAAATTCATAAAATTCGCCACCAAGATCTGGCTGATGGTATCAGCGAGAAAGAAGCGTTGCTGAAACTGCTCGCGTTCATCGGCAACCGTCCTTTAGTCGGATATCACATTCGCTATGACAAAAAAATTCTCGACCTTGCCTGCCAAAGGCAACTCGGCTTCCCATTGCCAAACCCATTAATTGAAGTCAGCCAGATTTATCACGACAAACTAGAACGGCATTTACCCAATGCCTACTTCGACTTAAGTCTGGATGCGATTTGCAAGCACCTTGAACTGCCCATTCAAGATAAACACGACGCACTGCAAGATGCGATTTCTGCCGCCTTGGTTTTTGTGCGCCTCACCAAGGGCGATCTGCCAAATCTCACCGCGCCATACACATAAATCCTGGTGACCTAGCTCCCATAATTACTTTTATTTCAAGCATTTTCCGGCACACCCCTCTGTCTCATCCTAAAGTCTAATTGTGGAAATACGCGCGGTGACTGACAGTTATAGGCACAACGTCGTTCTAGGACGACTGAGTATTTAAGAACCAAAAGACAGCCCTACAAAAAT
>NZ_JAWOTA010000350.1:0-1052 GCF_033338635.1 Vibrio sp. Vb1755
TTCGATTTGAACTGGTTCAAACCACCTTGGAAAAACTCCTCTCCGGTGTATTGCGTAGCGGTAATCACTGTCACGTTACGCGCATTTTTCACAAGCAGTGCGTCGATCAAGTTGTTGTTATTGCGAAACTCACGATGCATCTTTTTTAGAGCTTCTGGATCGTTACTCAATTTAAAGCGGAACGTCACTGGTATTTGGCCAATATAGGTATCAGCGAAACGAACTTGAACCGAATCAAGACGTTGGTAAAAGTCTTCACCCTTGCTGTTACCAAAAGACACAGTGATCACTTGATCGTACTTAGTGATTTTGGATAGAAACGGCATCCGGAAATGAATACCAGGTTCAGTAAACACATCCAACTCACCAGTGATGTTGTTTTGATGCACATAACTATAGCCAGCATCTGTCATCAAAACCGAACTGTTGATCGTTAAACCTACAGCCAATAAAGGCACACCAATCAATGCCGCTTTTATCCCGCGATGAAGCAACTGACGTCGTTCTTCTACTTTTAAGCCTTGTCCTAAGCTTCTGCTTTCCATGTTTTTCTCCTTATTATTTCGGTTGTCATTGAGTTAAATCGATGAAAATCAAGCTGCTATGCAACTCGCTGACAACAGGTGTTAATGTATCAAATTGTTACATTAAGAAATAATCGAAAGATTCATGAAATTAATGCGATTTTTACGAATAATACAAAATCAATAGGAATATGCGGTGAGCTTCGTATTTCGCTGAAAAGCAGTAGAAAATGAAAATTGCGGGCAATAAAAAAGGCCGCCGAAGCGACCTTTCTCAGAGAAGTATTAATTACTTCACACGACCTACGTATTCACCAGTACGAGTGTCAACTTTGATCACTTCGCCAATTGCGATGAATAGTGGAACACGAACAACAGCGCCAGTTGCTAGTGTAGCTGGTTTACCACCAGTACCTTGAGTATCACCTTTCAGACCTGGATCAGTATCTGTAACTTCTAGCTCAACGAAGTTTGGTGGAGTAACAGTAATTGGGTTACCGTTCCAAAGAGTGATCATACAAGTGTTGT
>NZ_JAWOTA010000351.1:0-1047 GCF_033338635.1 Vibrio sp. Vb1755
AAAATCTCGTCACGATTTTGATATTTCTGTGGCGGCTTTTCCAGAAGTGCATCCAGAGGCAAAAAGTGCTCAATCGGATCTGCTAAACCTAAAGCGTAAAGTGGACGCTGGTGCAAACCGTGCCATTACTCAGTTCTTCTTTGATGTGGAATCTTATCTGCGTTTTCGTGACCGCTGTGTTGCGGCGGGAATCGATGTAGAAATCGTACCGGGTATTTTGCCAGTTTCGAACTTTAAGCAAGCCTCACGTTTTGCGGCGCAGAATAACGTTAAAGTGCCAGGATGGATGAGCAAACAGTTTGAAGGTTTGGATGATGATCCTGTGACTCGCCAACTTGTAGGTGCAAGCCAAGCTATTGATATGGTTCGTGTACTAAGTCGCGAAGGTGTAAAAGATTTCCACTTCTATACGCTGAATCGTGCGGAGATGACTTATGCGCTATGCCATACTTTGGGTGTTCGCCCTCGTGTAGCCGTAGAAGCGTAAATCCGGTTTCAAAAAGACAAAAGGCTTGCCAAGTGGCAAGCCTTTTTCGTTGTCTCTAAGCGAAAGGAAATTAACCAATCACTTCAAGTTCTGTTAGGACTTCTTCTGCCCAAGTGATCCACGTTTCACGTAACAGTAGGTTACGACGAAGCGTTAGGCGCTCTAAACGAGCTTGTTTGTCCAAAGTTGAAGGCGTTGCGTAGTAAGCCGCTTCAATTTCTTTGTAGTGAGAAACCAGTTTACGAGACTCTTCAACAAGTTCTGCTAGTTGATCACGGAAAGGTGTTGATGGTTGAACAGCACAAGCCATAAGTTTCGCTGAAAATTCATCACGAACGGTTGGGTGTGCAGTTGGTTGATCAAACCATTCTCCAAGAGCGCTACGGCCTGCATCTGTGATGGAGTAAACCTTACGGTCTGGTTTGCCTTCTTGAGGTTCTAGTACGCAAGTAACCAGCTCTTTCTCGGCCATTTTATTTAGCTCACGGTAAACTTGTTGGTGGCTTGCTTTCCAGAAGTAACCGATGCTAGCAGAGAATTCTTTAGTGATATCGTAACCG
>NZ_JAWOTA010000352.1:0-1046 GCF_033338635.1 Vibrio sp. Vb1755
CTGTTCTTTCTCTTCATTTTCCAGCATATCGACCAAAGGCAATAGATGGTTCAGCATCAACAGATCATCAATGCCATGCACTAAGTCAGCCCAAGGAAGGCGGAAGCTATTACGCTCGTCGAAGTTGTACAAGCTCGCAAAACCAATTCCAGTGTAAAGGTTACGCAGCAGACGGTAACGCTGATCCACATACTCTTGCGCAGACAAATCACGCTCTGCAGGGAAAGCTTCCATCAGCTCTGCCCAAGTGCGATCCAATTGCGTCACAGAAAACGGCATGATGTTGCTTGCCATCTTCTCGCGCGCTTTCTCATCCAAGAATGGCTGCCAGCCACGCGCTAAGATCCAGCGGCTAAGATCCAGCAGTAATCCTGTGTAACGCGCCGAACTCAACAATGTCAGCATCTCTTCACGACTTGGCAACTCTTCCAACTGTTGAGTCAACTCAGAGACAAGGAACTTACGCGCGTCAAGTTTGCGCAATACGTTACCTTTATCATCAAGCAACTCTTCAAGGTGAGCATGTTCATCAAGCCAAACGAGCTCTTCTTCTAACCACTTCAATTCTTGACGCAAGATAGCGCTCGCACGACGAGGCACTACGCCACCAAAAATGGTCAATGTTTGGCGAATAAAACGAATGGCGTTACTGATTTCACGCAGCGCTTCCACACTGTCGCGCTCTGAGTAAATTTGTTCGTGGTAATGCCAATGCGATAAAGCATGTTCAAGTGAATTGATTAAGCAGTATTCAACGGTGTCTGTTTTGTTACTGTCCACTAAAGAAAGCGGCTTCACTTCGTCGCCAGTGTAACCAGTCGCTAAACGGTAACCTTTTGCGGCTTTGCTCAAGTTACCCAGGCGCATCCCACCTTGTTCGCAGAAACTGCGCGCCAAAGTAAATAGTGCATCGGTCTGGCCAGATTTGAGTTCAAGTTCGACTTCACAAATCGGCTCCTGTCTCTCTTCTCCGTCTTCCCCTTGCGCGACAACCATACCTTGGTCAAACGCGACCTCTACTTGGCTGCCATCTGGCATACCAATCA
>NZ_JAWOTA010000353.1:0-1046 GCF_033338635.1 Vibrio sp. Vb1755
AATATCTTTAGGCTTGGACTGACCTATCTCTTCAGGGCTGGTATCGTGAGAAACCAAATATTCTAGGTCGACCAACAAACCTCGCGTAGGAAAAGCAAAATCATCGAGGGTGTCTAAGCGGTAATTGGCAAACAAGCCTCTTCGCTCAAAATCTAGATTGCCTACAGACGCCAATGTCGATAACTCAATGCTACCCGAAGAGTATCGACCGCCCAATCTCAACTCTTGCCACAACGTAGGCTGAATGCCAATCGCTATCTCGGAAACAAACTCGGTATAAGACACTGGCAAAAAATCGTTCACCGAACTTAAACTCGAGTCATCATCACTGACCGGCAAGTTTCGCCCTTCACTGCTGTACGCCAACTTACCAGCAACAAAAAACTCTTGGCTCGACAGAACCGTAGAATACAGCTCCGCCTCAATGAGCTTATCTGTGCCCATCTCAACGTTGAGTGCCATTTCAGCACCGTGCGAGTTTAAGTTGGTAAAGTTAGTCGACATCCCTATGCCGTATTGGCTGTCGGTATCAAAGTCATCTTCGAGGAAGAAACGGAAGTTAAGGTAGTTTGGCCCCCAAGATTTTTCGTTAACGTCAAACACCAATAAATTCGAACCATCGACTTCTTCAAAGTGATAAGTAATTAACTCAAATCGGTCCAATGCATAGAGGTTTTCTACCGCTTTTTCGATTTCAGCCGTTTCGATTTTACGGCCAGTTTCCAGTTCCAAACGGTTGGTCAACAAAACATCGCTATAGTGGGTATTGTTTACGATCACAATCTCATCCACTACGCGATCGTCACCATAAACGAGCTTTTTGCGAACTTCCTGCTTATGGTCGATGTACTTTTGATACTCCGCGTTTGATAAACGCAGTCCCGCTAGCTTCGACTCCATTTCTTTGGTGATGTCATAACCAGATTGAAAAGCCCAAGGCATTTTGTCGAACTCAACGGTTTCCATTTGGCCGACATTGGGACGAATGTAAACATCGTGTTCTTGCAGGGTTTCGACTTGCTGCTGGGTACTGCGACGCACCAGAT
>NZ_JAWOTA010000354.1:0-1046 GCF_033338635.1 Vibrio sp. Vb1755
ACCGTCGACAGAACTGAACTTACTGTTGGCGCAATGGCTGAAGCACAGTTTGGCCGATACCATTTATGTCCACGATAACACAGGCTTGGTTATCGCTTCGAGTAACTATCAACAGGCGGATACGTTTGTCGGTTCGAGTTTTAGTTATCGCCCTTACTTTAAAAATGCCCGTCGTGGTGAGCCAGCCCAATACGTGGGGTTAGGAGTACGCTCTAACAAACGGGGTTACTTCTTTTCCTCTCCACTATGGTTGAACGGCGATGTCATCGGCGTCATCACGGTAAAAGTGAATTTGGAGCAGTTGGAACAGCGCCTTGCACAAAGTGGCGCAGACGTTTTGGTGACCGACAAACACAACGTAGTGTTTATGAGCAACCTACCCGACTGGCGCTATCGCGCACTGTTTCCACTCTCACCAACGGCCATCAATGAACTGACTGAAACTCGCCAATACGGTGACACGTTGCCCGAATATTACGGCGAACTTACCGCGCAAAGTGACGAAAGTGAGTTTGCGGATAACCAATTGTTGCTGTCACCAAACTACCTCGCGTACGCAACACATTTGTTGGATAAAGGTTTTCGCGTTGTAGCGTTAATCAATCACCACACCGTACTGACGGCAGTATTGCAAGCAGATGTAGTCTATTTGATTTTATACGCGCTGATTGCACTGATCGCATTGGCATGGTTTCAGATGTTGGTGAACAAGGCACGTCTTGCCAATCTCAATGTGAGCTTGGAAGAAAAAGTCATGCAACGCACGGTTGTACTAAGTGAAGCAAACCACAAATTGCAGCAAACGGTTCGTCAGTATGAACAAAGCCAGCAAGAGCTAAGACAAACTCAGCAAGAGCTGACTCAAGCCGCCAAACTTGCTTTGCTGGGAGAGTTGTCTGCCAGTATCAACCACGAGATAAACCAACCACTTGCCGCGCTGAGAACTTACACCGAAAACTCCCAGCGCTTGTTGTCGATGGAACGCTACCCGATGGTCGCAGACAACTTAAACAAGATGCTCTCGCTAAACGAGACTATTGCCGAGG
>NZ_JAWOTA010000355.1:0-1044 GCF_033338635.1 Vibrio sp. Vb1755
CCATACAACTAAAAGCCAATACACGTAGAAGTCCTTTCATCCTATCCTCGATTATTATTTGCTCACGACTATATTTAGAGTAGCGCAAGATTATCGGAGTGATTTCATATGGATGTAAAAGAGCGAACTCAACGCCGGTTTAGTATCGGTAACCAGCTTATGCTGGCGGTTTTAACGTTGAGTTTGATCTTTACGTTAGTCATTTCTGCCATCAGTTTATATCGTGATTTTCAAGAAGAGTTGTCCCATCTCGACACCGACTTAAAACAAGTGGAGTCGAGCTACCTCTCCAGCTTTTCAGCCAGTTTGTGGGTTGAAGACCGTGAGCTGTTACTCACCCAAGCGCTGGGGGCGATGCGTTTGCCTTCGGTGGATTACCTACGCATTGCTACCAAAGACGAAGTTATCATCGAGCTCGGAACAGAAATCAAGCAAGATGTGGTTGAGAGGCGTTGGCCGATGCAGTTTAGTGTGGGTGAAAAAACGTTTGAGCTTGCAGAGCTGACTGTGCAATCTGACCTTAGCGCCGTCTATCAAGATTTATGGCAACAGTTCTTTTTTCTACTCACGACAGAAGCGATAAAAATTTTGCTGTTGATGGTTGGGGTGTTGTGGGTTGCCTTCCGTTTATTGGTGAATCCTTTGCAGTTGCTTTCCGGTGCGGTGAGTGATTTTAGCGGCGGTAATGCGCCGAGTACGGTCAGGCTGCCCAAACGTTGGTGTTTTGATGAAGTCAGCTTGTTGGCGCAAAAATACAATCGAAGCGTGCAAAAAGTGCGTGAGCATCAAGCCGAGTTAGAAGCCGAGCGAGATAAGGCGGAAGTCGCCAATCGCAAGAAAAGTGAGTTTCTCGCGACCATGAGCCACGAGATCCGCACCCCTATGAATGGCATTATTGGTGTGGCGTCGCTGCTTAGTGATACTAAGCTCGATCCGCAGCAAAAAGAATTTGTGGAGATCATCGATAACTCATCGCAATCGCTCATGACCATTATTGATGACATCCTCGATTTCTCCAAAGTCGAAGCGGGGAAGGTGGAACTA
>NZ_JAWOTA010000356.1:0-1043 GCF_033338635.1 Vibrio sp. Vb1755
GCTTCCACTTCAATATCAACCAACGATTTAGTGAGCTCGAAGTTCTTTCGCTCCTTGATGGCATACTGATTCACAATCACATCGCGTTCTTCAATCAGCTGATGGCCGACCTCAGAAAGCGCGCTATGAAGTTGTTGCGTACTCTTGGAGTTAATGTGAGCCATGTAGGCAAAGGTGCACGCCACCAGCATCGCAATAAATAAGCATGAATTGACCAACCTAAACTTATTCATTTTCCAGCACCTCTAAAATTACTGGCCTTGGGGCGCTGAGTGACGTCAAGAACGCTTCGATGTCTTCGATATTGCTATCACTCATCGTAATACCAAGCTGCGTTTGCGCCATGATTTGAATCGCCTCAGCAAGGGTGGTCACTTGCCCGTTATGAAAATACGGCCCCGTTAATGCGACGTTTCTTAAACTGGCAACACGGAAATAATACCCCTCATCCCCTTCCGTTGTGAGTAAATGGCGACCTGTGTCTTTCTGCACGGGTTTATGCTCAAAGTAAGCGAAGCGTTGAATCATCGCGCCGCCAACATTTTTCCCTTGATGACATTGTACGCACCCAGCTTTCTGGAAGGTTTTCCAACCTCGTTTCGCTTTCTCATTCAAAACATGCGTGTAACCCAATAAGTAGGCATCAAACGGCGCGCCTGGAGTTTCAAGCCCTTTCACAAACTCAACAATGGACGCTTTGATGTTGTCGATAGAAATTGGCAGGTTTCCAGCGCGTTTAAACAGCGCTTGATATTGCTCGTTGTTTTGAACGTAGCTTTCAATCTTCGGCCAGTTGGAATCCATTTCTAACGGGTCGTGAATTGGGCCATCCATTTGAGAGACTAACGTATTCGACGAGCCGTCCCATAACAGTCGGTAATTCAGTGACGCATTAAAAACCGTGATCGCGTTTCGTATTCCTGCCCCTTTTACCCCTGCTGCTACGGCTGTGTTTTGCGCGCCATTCGTTTGTAGATTGTGGCAACTTTCACAACTGACTTTACCATTCGATGACAGGTTGGGATCTCTAAATAAATGCCAAC
>NZ_JAWOTA010000357.1:0-1042 GCF_033338635.1 Vibrio sp. Vb1755
CGCGGTGCTTTTCCCTGCGCCTTCAAGGCCCTCTACGACAATAAAGTTTGCTTTCATCATTTATTCTTTCTTAGTTCTCTTAAATAGGCTCGAACAGCACGATTGTGCTCAGCAAGTGATTTCGAGAAAACGTGTCCGCCCGTCCCACTTGCTACAAAATATAAGTAATCACTGCTTTCTGGGTTTAGTGCAGCTTCAATAGAGGCTTCTCCGGCCATTGCAATAGGTGTCGGCGGCAAACCATTAATAACGTAGGTATTGTATGGTGTTGGGGTGCGTAGGTCTTTCTTACGGATGTTACCATCGTAAGCATCCCCCATTCCGTAGATAACGGTCGGATCCGTTTGAAGTCGCATACGTTTATTCAAACGGTTAACAAACACAGAAGCAACACGTTCACGTTCTGAATCAATCGCCGTTTCTTTTTCGATAATCGAGGCAAGGATCAGCGCTTCATACTTGTCTTTGAGAGGCAGCTTCTCCTGACGAGCGTTCCAGTTCGCATCCAGTATTTTATTTAACTTGGAATGTGCACGCTTTAGCAACTGACTTTCGCTCGCACCAGCGGTGTAGTGGTACGTTTCAGCCAAAAACAAGCCTTCAAGCTTATCACGTTCAATACCAAGCTTCTGTGCCATCTCTTTTTCTGACAACCCTGAAAGGTCGTGTTGAACATACGGTGCGCTTTGAAGTTGCTCTAACCACTCAGAAAAACGACTACCTTCAACAAACGTGATGGCAAATTGATGTTCTTTGCCTGTATTGAGTAGCTCTAACGCCTCGTAAAGCGATACATTTGGCTCGAGTTGGTAAGTGCCTGCTCGCACTTGAAGAAGCTCTGGGTAAAGATGGGGCATTAAGCGAGTGTAATCAGACGCTTTTATGATGTTCTCTTTCACCAAATCGCGCATTACACGATGAAAGCTTGTGCCGTTTTCGACAGTGAACAGTTGAGGTTGCTCAATTAAAATTGGCGAGTTAACGTATTGCTTTGTTTGTGAAACAACGTAAAAAAACCCTGCTGCGCTTATCACAGCGATCA
>NZ_JAWOTA010000358.1:0-1042 GCF_033338635.1 Vibrio sp. Vb1755
CCTTGTTTGAGGGAGCGTAACAGTCGGCTGTTATTTGCGCCGTGGATGTATACAAAATCATCGACGCGCCAAGCTAACATAGGGATAACCACTGGCCCTGACTCGTTGGTGATTGCAATATGGGCAATTAGGCTTTCATCAATAATCATGTGCAGCTTTTCAACTTCAGTCACCGCTTTATGAGCGCCTTTTTTGATTTCTGTTCTTTTTGTATTCGATAGCATGGTGGTCTCCCTAACCAACTCACAGTAATGAGAAATAGTCATTTTCTTCCTAAGCGTGTCGTTGCAATGTAGCGTTTAACTGGTAGCTTAGAGAGAGCCACTTTTAAACTATGGATGGATCCAATTTGTCGTTAATCGATGTGGGTGATTTGTGCGCAAAAACAGGCAGCGGTACGCGCCAGCAGTCTGTATTTTTTGCAATAAGGGATAAGATTGTTCGAGGGCTTTGGCCCAAGAACGGCAAGCTACCGTCGACTCGTAAACTGGCACAAGAGTTGAACCTTAGCCGCAACACGGTGATTTCTGCCTACGAACAGTTAGTTGCTGAAGGGTACTTGGTCAGCCAGCGTGGTTCAGGCTTTTTTGTTGCTGTTGAGTTGCCAGAACAATACTTGCCTGAAAAGTTGCCAACTCAAGCTGCCAACCTTCCGCCAGCGGCGTTGGATGTGAATGCCAGTTTCGCTCCCGGTGTACCCGATTTATCGCTTTTTCCAACCGCTTTGTGGCAAAAATATCTCAATCGTCACTTATCCCGTACGTGTCTGCTAGGCAATCAAGACATTCAAGGTAGCTGGGAGCTTCGATGCGCTTTGTCGGATTACTTAGCGTCGAGCCGTTCAGTGAACTGCACGCCTAGTCGAATCATCATCACGTCAGGCGCGCAGCAAGCGTTGTGTATCGCCACCATGGCAACATTAAGGTCAGGAAGTAGAGTGCTAATGGAACAGCCAGGTTATGCGCAGATGCGCAAGTTGATCCTGTTTCAGCAATATCAATTTGAACCGTTGTTCGTAAGACAAAAAGTGGGTTTTGATATA
>NZ_JAWOTA010000359.1:0-1040 GCF_033338635.1 Vibrio sp. Vb1755
CGCGGTTTTTAGCGCAGGCAGGTTACCCGCGGGACACAAGAGTTCCATATGCTCACAATCATAGAGAAGGAAAAGGTGCCCGCATTTTATGAAGAATTATGAATAGCTAATTTGACCTAAGTTAGGTTTAGCTCAATAAACTCAATATTTACCCCTTGAGAGTAGGGGTAAAGGTTTGATTTGACGAAGTAGGGGGATCAGTTTTCGTGGCGGCGGTTTTGCACAAACAACTCTTCGATTTCATGTTTTGGCTGAGGTCGGTAGAAATGAAAACCTTGAATCGAGTTACATTGAAGGTTGGAAAGCAAAGTAGCTTGCTGATGCGTTTCTACGCCTTCTGCAACGACCGTTAGTTCCAAAGATTTGCCCAAGTTGATGATGTTCTCGATGACGGTCACCTGTTTTGGCAGGGCGTCAATGTCATTAATGAATGCACGGTCGATTTTTAGTTCATCAATCGGGAAACGAGCTAAATACGACAGCGACGAGTACCCAGTACCAAAGTCGTCGATCGACAAAGCAAAGCCCAGCTTTTTAATCGCATTCAGCATTTGCAGCGTATGTTCGCTGTCACTCATCACCGCGCTTTCCGTTAGCTCAAACGTGATGCAACTTGGATCAAGTTCGGTTGTGCGCAGCAGCTTCTCCATAAAGTCGATCAACTGAGGGTTGCCAAACTGTTCTGGAGACAAGTTGATCGCGACGCGACCCGGCAAAATGCCTTGTTGTTTCCAGCGTTTTACGGTGTTGAATACATCACGCATCACCACGCGGCCCAGATGCTCAATCAAACCTGCTCGTTCCGCCACAGGAATAAATGATCCTGGGCTAATGTAGCCCTCAACCGGATGTTTCCAACGTACTAAAGCCTCAGCGCCATTGATACTGAAATCACGGGCGTTCACTTTGGGCTGATACCAAACTTCGAGACCATTTTGCTGCAGGGCTTTTTGCAGTTCGATTTCAAGCCACAAACGCATACGCGCTTCTTTGTTCATTTGGTCATTGAATTTGATCAGACGGTTTCGCCCGCGATCTTT
>NZ_JAWOTA010000360.1:0-1039 GCF_033338635.1 Vibrio sp. Vb1755
TGTCATTGTAAGCGTGCCTGATATGGATGAAGGCCGTTACTGGATTTTGCACACAATGGACATGGGCCACTACACCAACGCAGCGTTCAGTTCTCGTACTCGCGGCACAAAAGGTGGCCAGTTCATGTTTGCAGCACAAGATTGGCAAGGTGAAGTGCCAGCGTCTGTCGACGAAGTGGTTCGCGTAGACAGCAACCTTGTGAAGCTGATGGGTCGCATCATGGCAGTGAATGACGAAGATGCGAAAGTCGCGCTTAACTACATGGATCAATGGAACATTCGTACCCTATCGGAATATTTAGGTAAGAACGGGCCAAAACCAGTACAAAGAACGTACCCAGATCCAAAAAATTCAACATGGCTTGAACGCGTGAACTTCGTGCTATGTGATGGCTCGATGGGCAATGCAGACAAACAGTGGTTGGATAAATACCAATCTATCGGCGTTGAACCATGCAAAACTGACTTCACACCTGAGCAGCTAAAACTGGCAAAAGTTGGTGAGAAGAAAGGCATGGAACACCTCGTCGAACTTGCACCTAAAATGACAGATGCTCGTACGTTGCTTGGTACACGCGATACCTTGGGTGATGCGCCACGCGATATTTTTGCAGAAGGTACTTACCTTGGTCAGTGGGGCTTACCACCTATCGAAGCGTCTTACCGTAAATCAGATTTCGACAGCACTGGTCAAAAACTGGATGGTTCGAAGCATGATTACGTGATGCGCTTTAAAGCGCCGAACGTCAGCGAATTCTGGTCTGTTACTATTTACGGCAACGACAACCGTTTGATGGCGAAAAACGACCTAAACCGTCACAGCCGTGGCGACCGAACCATGAAAGCGGACAAAGACGGTTACTACACCATTTACATGAGTGCGAACGAGAAAGGCCGTGCAGACGATCCAAACTTCTTGCCAGTACCTGAAAAACCGTTCTACGCCATCATGCGTTTCTACGGCGCAGACGATGCAATCCAAAGTGGTGAGTATCAAATGCCTGAAATCAAAGTAGTTAAATAATTCGTTTTAACGAAC
>NZ_JAWOTA010000361.1:0-1039 GCF_033338635.1 Vibrio sp. Vb1755
TTGTCGTTGGCTTTATCTGGTTTGGTGAAATACCAGATATTTTCATGGCCATCGGTACGGTGATGATCGTGGTGCCACTGATCTGGCTATCGAAACGCGAGCGTCGCAAGCAGAAAGAACATGCTCAGCTTCAGGCTCAAAAGGAGCACGAGCAGCAACAAGCACACGTTGCTTAATAAAGCCTACAAAACAAAAACCGAGCTTTCTGTGCTCGGTTTTTTTGTTGGTATCGAGAATCGAATAAGCCGCTAGGTTGTTCTTACGTAGGCAACCACGTGAGATAAAAACTGCATGGCATAACGTTCATTGAATCGCATTCTATATTCGTGCTCGGCTTCAGAAACAAAACGCCAGTCTTCACCAAAATACGCTTTGATGTCATCGACTGCTTCTGCCCGATCCTTAATATGCTTAGCATTCCATTGATATGTGCAGGAAACAACAAGTACGCCACCGATTTGCGTCGCTTGTTTCAACGCGTTAATAACTCTTAATGGCGATTCACACTGATCCAGCACGTTTAAACACACCACCAAGTCGTAAAACTTAGAGACGGTGTCTTTCTCTAACGGTTGATTAATCAACTCTAAATCGACGTGTGCGCAATTTTGCACTAACTCTCGATTATCTACCTCAACAGTTTTGAACGTGTTGAGCCCATGAATATAAGTCAGCTCGACCTGTTGTTCTTCCACCAACAACTGTTTCAATCCATTCAACAACATACCTGACGGCTCAACAAGCGTTGCTTGTTTTAGGCTATCTAATCGCTGAACTAACTCATAATAGTTTCTACCTAACGCAGCGCCAACCTCAAGCAAAGCATGAGGCGGTTTTCCATTCTTCGATACCGCTTGAGTAATAAAATCCGCCACTTGCGAACAATGGGATGATTTAGCAAAAGAAAGTGGAACAAGTTTCGACTCACTGGTGATCGCATCAATCTGCTTATCTTCCACAAATTTATCGAACCATTGTGCCTCAAAATAACCCGCCAAACCTCGACTGTTTAGGTAAAAATCTTCCATGCTGATTCCGT
>NZ_JAWOTA010000362.1:0-1039 GCF_033338635.1 Vibrio sp. Vb1755
AAATTCTTCTGATGTGTTTGATGCAGATCGGAGGCTTAGGGCAAATGACCTTATCTGCGGTGCTGCTCTATATGTTTGGGGTGCGCTTGAGTCTACGTCAGCAAGCGTTAGCCAAAGAAGCACTTGGCCAAGAAAGGCAAGTCAACCTGCGTCGTTTGGTGAAAAAAATCGTCACATTTGCGCTGGTGGCAGAGGCGATTGGTTTTGTTTTCCTCTCGTATCGTTGGGTGCCAGAAATGGGTTGGCAGACGGGCATGTTCTATGCGCTGTTTCATTCTATTTCGGCTTTCAACAATGCTGGCTTCGCTCTCTTCTCTGACAGCATGATGAGTTTTGTCAACGATCCGTTAGTGAGTTTCACCTTAGCTGGTCTGTTTATCTTTGGCGGCTTGGGTTTCACTGTGATTGGTGACGTTTGGCGACATTGGCGTAAAGGTTTCCACTTCTTACATATTCACACCAAAATAATGTTGATTGCCACGCCGTTACTGCTGTTGGTGGGAACGGTGCTGTTTTGGCTTTTGGAACGTCACAACCCCAACACCATGGGGTCGCTCACTACTGGCGGGCAATGGTTGGCTGCTTTCTTCCAATCAGCCAGTGCGCGGACAGCGGGTTTTAACAGTGTTGATTTAACGCAGTTCACGCAACCGGCATTACTCATCATGATCGTTTTGATGTTGATTGGTGCGGGTTCGACCTCTACGGGTGGCGGTATCAAGGTGTCTACTTTTGCTGTCGCGTTTATGGCGACGTGGACGTTCTTGCGTCAAAAGAAACACGTGGTGATGTTTAAGAGAACGGTAAACTGGCCAACGGTAACGAAGTCACTGGCAATCATTGTGGTGAGCGGAGCGATTCTTACCACTGCTATGTTTTTGTTGATGCTGACGGAGAAAGCTTCTTTTGACAAAGTGATGTTCGAAACGATTTCTGCTTTTGCAACGGTTGGGCTTACTGCAGGTTTGACGGCAGAGCTTTCAGAGCCTGGAAAGTACATCATGATCGTCGTGATGATCATTGGCCGTATTGGGCCTTT
>NZ_JAWOTA010000363.1:0-1038 GCF_033338635.1 Vibrio sp. Vb1755
CAGGGTGTGCTTCATACACGTCTCCATGCAGGCGACCTATTCGGTATAATGGGGCTGCTTACCAACAACAAAGTTCGTTTCCCGGTAAAAGCTATTGAAGACACCCTACTCTACTGCATTCCGGTCGAGGTGTTTCAAGAGATCTACGACAACTTCGACTCTTTCGCCGATTTTGTTGAAGTAGAAAACAGCGCCCGCTTGCGCCAAACCATTTCAGAAAACAAAGACGCAAACGACTTAACCACCTCTAAAGTCAAGACCCTACTTACTGGCGATGCCCCGACCATAAACCGCGGCCAAACAATCCAACAAGCAGCGCAGTTAATGGCTCAGGACAACATTTCATCACTCTTGATTGTCGACCCCGATTTTGTCCGTGACGAAGATGATCCGCAATCGCCCGTTTTAGGCATCATTACTGACCGAGATTTATGTACTCGAGTGCTTGCAGAAGGCTTGTCTCCTCAAGATGATGTTTCAACAGTCATGACGACGGAAGTGATCTCTCTCGACCATAATGCTTACATCTATGAAGCCATGCTAACGATGTTACGCTACAACGTGCATCATCTGCCGGTGGTCAAAAATCAACTACCGATAGGCATCATCGAAACTACCGATATTGTTCGTTATGAATCGCAAAACTCACTGCTTCTTGTAAGCAGCATTTTTCAGCAGCAAAGCATCGAAGATTTAGCGACAGTCGCAGAAGAAGTCAAAAGCAGCTTCGTACGTCTGGTTAACGAAGACGCCAATTCACACATGGTTGGCAGCGCGATGTCGGTAATTGGCCGAAGTTTCAAACAGCGTTTATTGGAGCTGGCAGAAGAAGAACTCGGTGCGCCTCCGATTCCTTATTGTTTCCTCGCATTAGGTTCAATGGGACGCGACGAACAGTTGCTGGTTACCGACCAAGACAACGCCATTATTCTGGACGAATCCTATCAAGAAGAGAAACATGGCAAGTACTTTGAAGATCTCGCCAAGTTTGTCAGTGACGGCCTTGACGCTTGTGGTTACAAATATTGTACCGGTGAC
>NZ_JAWOTA010000364.1:0-1035 GCF_033338635.1 Vibrio sp. Vb1755
CCGACAAATCGTGAGAGATGAAGATGATGGCAAGGTTCATTTCTTGTTGAAGTTGCAGCAACAAGTTGAGAATTTGCGCCTGAACCGATACATCCAGTGCAGATACTGATTCATCACAAATCAACAGCTTTGGCTTCAGTGCTATCGCACGAGCAATACCAATACGCTGACGCTGGCCACCAGAGAATTCGTGCGGATAACGGTTCACAGCCGTTTCAGGCAAGCCAACTTTCACCAACAGCTCTTTCACCCATTGTTTACGCTCTGCAGGAGTGCCTATTTTATGGATGATATACGGCTCTTCCAAAATCATACCAATGGTGTGACGCTGGTTAAGTGACTCCATTGGATCCTGAAAGACAATCTGCATGTCTTTACGCAACGAGCGCATCTCTTTGACAGAGAACTTTGTGATGTCTTTGCCTTCAAAGAAAATCTTACCTTCTGTTGGCTCATACAATTTTAGAATCGTACGTCCTAAGGTACTTTTACCACAACCAGATTCACCAACGAGTCCCAATGTTTCTCCTTCTGAAACCGACAAGGAAACGCCGTCTACAGCTTTGATCGTGTAGCCCTTCTTAAACAGTCCTTTACCAGATACAAAGTGCTGCTTAAGATTTTCAATTCTTAATACTTCTTTGGCCATAACATCCTCTTTTATGACTTGTTCACTTTGCACCAGTTAGCTAGCAAACATGCTGGCATCGATTGGTTTGATATCAATCATCTGCTTAGGTTCGTTGTCCAAGCTTGGCATTAAGCCCATCAAACGTTCCGTGTAAGGGTGCTGCGGATTGTCAAACAGCTCAAAAATCTCCGCTTTTTCGACAATACGACCACCATACATTACCGCAACGTCATCACACACTTCAGCTACTACGCCTAAATCATGGGTAATGAAGATCATTGCCATGCCCGTTTCTTCTTGAAGTTCATTCATTAGTTCAAGGATAGACGCCTGTACCGTTACATCCAGTGCCGTCGTTGGCTCATCACAAATCAAGATATCTGGTTTACATGCGAGTGCCATTG
>NZ_JAWOTA010000365.1:0-1033 GCF_033338635.1 Vibrio sp. Vb1755
GGAGGTCTCGCTTTAACACGAGGCTCTTGAGCTTGTTCAACTGGCGCACGACGGAACGAAAACAAACGCCGCTTGCTTAGATCAACCGATTCAGACTGGCGCATCCGAGTAATCTCTCTTTGCTGGCACAACGACTTGGTATTGTTCACTCAGGGATTGAAGTAATTCTTCAGTAAGGTTCGACAGTTTTGAGTAAGGCGTGAGAGTCACCGCTTTTTTGAAGCGCTTATTGAAAAAGCCAAACCATGTCATCAAGTGTTCGCGCAGCATTTCAGCCGCCAGTTTTTGCTGTTCAGTTTCAATCAACATGCCTAACACCATCAGCATCAAGCCGATTTGATCTTCTGGTTCACGTTGGTCAGATTCCAAAGAAAAACCACAACGCTGCAAAAAGTAACGATATTCAATGGTTGATTCACCAAACAACACCGCCTCTTTATCTAGATAAGCCGATCCCCAAGGTGGCGCTGGCATCTCACCAATACCGGCAAACATGCGATCGTGCTCCATTTGCAGTGCCTCTTCGCTCTCGTTTTGAAAGCTGCGCAGCATGTCATTAAGCGCTTCGATTGGTGTATCTGTATTGCTCAGCAACGTATCGAGGTTTGCCGCTGGGTAATCTTTAGGCTGGTAGTAAAACAGTGCACCAAACAGCTTAAGAACGATGCTGGTATCTTGTGGTTCAAGTTGAGAAATTTGCATGAAGTACCTTTGATGACTGGTGTTTTTATTCTTCGATTAAGTAAAACGGAAAAGAGGTGGGACGAACACTCGCCCCACTCTGTTAATGGTTATCAGCACAAATCACGGTTATTAGTACAAACCAGATGTAAAGTGCATACCGTAGAACACATTACGACCCAGAATCTCTGCAACGAACAAGGCAACAAATGCCACGATAACCAGCAAGTTCTTCTGACGCCCTTCTGCGGTAAACAACTCAGCGAATACCCAAAGAGCAGCAGCAAGCACAAGCAACAGCACGTGACCAGCAACATAGCCAGATAGCATGGTGATTTGATCCAAGCCACTG
>NZ_JAWOTA010000366.1:0-1032 GCF_033338635.1 Vibrio sp. Vb1755
AATTCCTTTCATTATGACGCTTTCATTAAGATGGCTTACAAATCAGATCAAACTCACAAGTTTTAACTCAAACCACCATTTTGTTTAATTTTGGTTAAAAAAGCCAACAAATGGCTTCATGTTTTTGATAAAGATGTCGATAAGAAAGTAATCAAACACAACAGGTTTCTTTTTCTGCCGAATTCACCCGAACCCAAAAAGAGGTGGAAGCAGAAGAAAACTATCCGGGAGACTTAGAGGAAAACTCATGAAATTCAGACATAAGGTTGTCACCGCCTCTTCAATTTTGCTGCTAATTACTGTGTCGCTACTATCGACGCAACAAGTTATGACGATTCGTTCTCAAACTCAGGAGCACATCAATTCAAGCGTTAAAGAGATTTTGACCAGTGTGAGCAACACCGTTCAATCCGAAATGAACGCGAAGAAAGATCTCGCACGCTCGATCACAGAGATTATTGAACTATCGCCAAACGACCGCACATACGTAAAAGACATTCTTGAGAAGCCAACTCCGAAATCAAGCTTCCTAGCGATTGGTTTTGGTTATGAAAGTAATGGCTACGTGATTGAAAACGACGACGGTTGGGATGCAGGGCCTGATTATGATCCTCGCCAACGCCCTTGGTTTATCGCAGCCAAAAACAAAGGCGATTTGGTGGTTACCGACCCTTATGTTGATGCATCATCTAAGAATGTGATCATCTCTGTTGGTACGCCAGTAAAACAAAACGGCCAGTTCTTAGCGGGCATGTTTTACGACCTAGAGCTAACTACCCTTTCCGACCTAGTTAACCAAGTGAACCTATTTGATGCTGGTTACTTGTTCTTAGTCACTGACGATGGCACGACGATTGCGCACCCGCAAAGTAAGTACAACGGTGAAAAGCTCAATAGCTACCTACCGCAAGTTGACTTAAATAAGGCGACTCAACACATCGAAGTTGATAACAATCCTTACATGGTTAGCCTTACTCATATCCCAAGTGAGAACTGGTACGTGGGCGCCATCATTGATGAAACGGCAGCTTA
>NZ_JAWOTA010000367.1:0-1031 GCF_033338635.1 Vibrio sp. Vb1755
CCTCTTTAATGCGGAAATGCTATGAAAAATCCATGTAACGTGATCGCGATTATCGGAAAACCAAGAGATCAACAAGCGATTCAGACTCATAAAGAGCTTTACGAATGGCTGACCTCAGAAGGTTACAAAGTGTTTATTGACGATCGCCTTGCAGCGATTTTGGACGAGATCCCGCAAAACCACTTCGCCAGCTTAGTTGAGTTGGGCAAAAACGCAGATCTTGCGATAGTTGTCGGTGGTGATGGCAACATGCTGGGCGCAGCGAGAATTTTATCGCGTTTTGACGTGCCTGTGATTGGCGTAAACCGTGGCAATCTAGGCTTTTTAACTGATTTAAACCCAGACGATTTCCAAGCGGCACTCAAAGCCGTACTTGCAGGAGAGTACATTGAAGAAGAGCGTTTCTTACTTGAGGCAGAAGTGCATCGTCATGGTCAAATAAAAAGTCATAACGCCGCTTTAAACGAAGCCGTGCTCCATCCTGGGCAAATCGCACATATGATTGAGTTTGAGGTGTACATTGATGAAAGCTTTGCCTTCTCTTTACGCGCCGATGGGTTGATTGTCTCCACACCAACAGGCTCGACAGCATACTCACTTTCTGGTGGTGGCCCTATTCTGTCACCAAGCCTGAATGCCATTTCACTGGTGCCTATGTTCCCTCATACCTTATCTAGCCGACCGTTGGTGGTTGATGGCAAACGCAGAATCAAACTGATTGTGTCACCAGAAAATCGCGGTACACAAGGAGTAAGTTGTGATGGACAAGTGTTGCTGCCAGTTTCTCCCGGCGATGAGATCCACATTTATCAAAGCCCAAATGTACTCAAACTCATCCATCCGAAAGACTACAGCTACTATCACGTATTAAGGAACAAACTCGGTTGGTCTAGTAAGTTATTCTAGCTTTCATGAACACGAATTTAAGCCAGTTGCTGATTGCTGCTGGCTTTTTTCTTTTTTGGGATAACACGTAAAGACTTACTAATAAGGCGACGCGATATATCCTGCCGTTAAAACGAAATTTATAA
>NZ_JAWOTA010000368.1:0-1029 GCF_033338635.1 Vibrio sp. Vb1755
CTGCATAACGTTAATGAGGTTGTTCGCAACCCAAGCTACGAATTGCTGTTTGAGGAAGAAACGCGCGCTGACCTAACTGGTTACGAACGCGGTGTGGTTACTGAATTAGGTGCGGTTGCTGTTGATACAGGCATCTTTACTGGTCGCTCACCAAAAGATAAATACATCGTTAAAGATGCGACGACAGAAGAACACATGTGGTGGACTTCTGACACCGTAAAAAATGACAACAAACCAATCACTCAGGAAGTGTGGAACGACCTAAAAGAGTTGGTGACTAACCAGTTGTCTGGCAAACGCCTATTTGTCGTTGACGGTTACTGTGGTGCTAACCCAGATACTCGCTTGAGCATTCGTGTGATCACAGAAGTAGCATGGCAAGCACACTTCGTAAAAAACATGTTCATTCGTCCTACCGAAGAAGAACTTGCAACGTTTGAACCTGACTTCGTAGTAATGAACGGCGCGAAATGCACCAACCCGAAATGGGAAGAGCAAGGTCTGAACTCTGAAAACTTCACGGTCTTCAACCTTACTGAGCGTACACAACTGATCGGTGGTACCTGGTACGGCGGCGAGATGAAGAAAGGTATGTTCGCCATGATGAACTACTTCCTTCCTCTGAAAGACATCGCATCGATGCACTGTAGTGCCAACATGGGCAAAGACGGCGACGTAGCAGTATTCTTCGGCCTATCTGGTACAGGTAAAACAACACTCTCTACCGACCCTAAACGCGCTCTAATTGGTGATGATGAGCACGGCTGGGATGACGATGGTGTCTTCAACTTCGAAGGCGGTTGTTACGCGAAAACCATCAAGCTATCGAAAGAAGCGGAGCCAGACATCTACAACGCGATCCGCCGCGATGCGCTGCTAGAAAACGTAACGGTTCGTAGCGACGGCTCTATCGATTTTGATGACGGTTCTAAGACAGAAAACACACGTGTTTCTTACCCTATCTACCACATCGAAAACATCGTTAAGCCGGTATCAAAAGGCGGTCACGCAAACAAAGTGATCTTCCTA
>NZ_JAWOTA010000369.1:0-1029 GCF_033338635.1 Vibrio sp. Vb1755
ACTGGTGGGTGATTTTAGGGTCAACCATCACGGCTTTGCTGTCGAGCGACAACATAATCCCAGAGAGTTCGATTTTGTAAGAGAGCTGATTTAACAGTCGGTTTGCCGCTTCCAACGCGTCGCTGTGACCGCTTGCGTTGGGAAGAATGACGATGAACTCATGCTCACTAATCCGACCAATTTGGTGAGTGCCCAAATGGTCGCGCAACAAAGTCGAGATGTACTGGATCGCCTCATCAAAGATCAGGTGTCCGTACACTTCAGCGATTTGCTTGAGGCTCTTACTTGTTATGTAGATGAACGAGAAGTGATTCGGCTGGTGTTTCACCAACTCTTCAAGTGCACCTAAGATCACTGGGCGATTACAAAAGCCAGACACAGGATCAAAATCGGTCAGTTTTTGAATCATCTCAGCTTGTTGTTTGTTTTCACTCAAATCTTGCAACAGCAGCATCAAGGCGGTGTGCCCGTTGTGCTGAATCAGTGTTGCTTCTATTAAACAATCGATGGTTTCGCCGTGGCTGTCTAGCATCTGTGCTTCAAACTGATTGCGGCCATGTTGAAGCTCTCGATACATTGCATCAACACGACACTCATCCGCAGTCGTAGGGCAGAGCGTGTCTAATGACTGCTCAAGAAGGTCGGACTTTTTATAACTCAGTAGTTCAAGCGCTCGATGGTTGGCGTCGACGATTTCACGTTCAATAACGATCAGCATGCCTAACGATGAGCTGTGGTAAAGTGCGCCGAATTTCTCCATGGAGTCTTTCAGCTGTAACTGAGTCATAGACGTGTTTTCAGAGAGCTTTTGCACAAGCTTTGTCGCGAGTTCTAACTCATCGAACTTTACGGACTGCAAACCTTCAAGCTGATATTGGGAGGCGATTTCGTTAATGCCTTCTGCAAAGTGGCTAAAGCGTGTTGCCACCTTTCTTTTGAAGATGAAAAACGTGCTGGTAGCAATGACTGACGCTACCACCCCAACCGTCGCAAAGAGGTAAATAAAGAGTGTATTACCTTTTGAATAGT
>NZ_JAWOTA010000370.1:0-1029 GCF_033338635.1 Vibrio sp. Vb1755
TGAACAACGTTGTCGAACTTGAGGAGATAGGCCCACACAAGTTTGCCAGCGGGATATATCACTACACACCGTCATCCTCATCGGCATTGGGTCATGGCGGTAGCGAAAATAACGGAATCTTATACACGCAAAAAGGTGGCTTTATCGACCTCGCCCATGTGCGCGATACCGCCGATGACACCATGGGCTTATTTTTCGAGATACTCGCCAACTTAGGCCAAGCCCATCGCATTGATTTACCTGCTGAATTAGGGCCAAGATACATCGAGATGGCCTCGTTCGACGCATCTTCTTTAACCGATGAACAAAGGTGGTCTGTGGCCGCTCATTTAGCTGCGCGCTTAGCCTACTTCAAGGCTGAATCCCACGAGATCGCCCAGTGGCACGGCTACGCAAGTTTTTCAGGTTGGCCAGAAACCATTTCCGCCTACTCGCTTGAAGATCTCTACTCCAACATGTTGGGAGCTAAAATTGTACTTAACCTCATTCAACAACATAAGATGCTGAGCGAAAGAGAATACAACCAAAACGTCAGCTTACTTCTCAATGCAAGTCTGCAAGAACTTGGCGTCGTTGATAAATCTCAATCAAAACTGGTATTAGCCGCCGTCGACGGTAAATGGTGGAACTCACACGAGTCAATCCCAAACAAATACATGGTTCTGCAACGTCACTATGATCTAGGAGATATACAAACGCCCCACCGACTAACACCGGAGCTATTAGGTAAAGAGAACTCGAACTTGCAGTATCTCGCGCAATCTCCCGCGATTGTGCTCACCTTACCAGCATCTGTAGAGTCGCTGGATCTAGATAACATTGCCAAGTTAGTACTTGAAGTAGCGCCGAGTTATGCAGATACCTTCAACCACATCCCAAAACGTATCTGGTCAGAGCGTATCGAACATACTCAGTTTCCTGTCATTGCGAAGTATGCGGAGTTACAAGATGGTCAAGAAATGAAAGCGTTACATGTGACGGAGAAGTAATTTAGAGAAACAATAGCTGTACATGATCTCTCATTAAGAA
>NZ_JAWOTA010000371.1:0-1027 GCF_033338635.1 Vibrio sp. Vb1755
TTTTTTTATATCTAAAATAAAAACTTATAGCCACTTATGGTTAATTTTATCCAAGTGTGACAGTAAGTTAACAAAAATACATGAACTTACATACATCCCTGCTTTCTTATCCTGTTTTGTCACAAGTAAGCTGTGTTAATATAGCCCTTCGTTCCTTATGAAGTTGAAGCCCTATGTTAGAAGTGTCTAACCTGACTGCGATCCGTGATGAAAGGGTTCTGTTTGAAAACCTGCAGTTTGAAATTAAGCCTGGTGAGTTAGTCCAGATCGAAGGGCGTAATGGCACAGGTAAAACGACGCTACTGCGCATTATTACAGGGTTAGGCGATAGAGAAGAAGGAATGATCAAGTGGAAAGGTGAAGAGGTTGAAAAATCTCGTGATGTCTTCCACCAAGACTTGCTATTTCTCGGCCATCAAACTGGCGTAAAGCGCGAACTCACCGCATTTGAAAACTTACGTTTTTACCAATCTATTCAAAATAACAGCACTTCCGATGAAGAAATCTTTACTGCTTTAACCCAAGTGGGGCTTGCGGGGCGAGAAGATGTACCTGTAGCACAACTTTCTGCGGGTCAGCAGCGTCGCGTTGCTTTGGCTAGACTTTGGCTAAGTAAGCAGATTTTGTGGATTTTGGATGAACCACTAACAGCAATCGACAAACAAGGTGTCAAAGTGCTTGAAGCTCTGTTTGCTCAGCATGCCGATAACGGTGGCATTGTGATGTTAACGACGCACCAAGATATGTTTGCTGACAGCCCTAAACTTAGAAAAATAAAATTGGGTGATTGATATGATTTCGGCCATGACAACTATTATTCGCCGCGAACTCTTGATTGCATTTCGTCGCCAAGCCGACATTTTGAACCCGCTTTGGTTCTTTATTATTGTTATTACTTTGTTTCCATTGAGTATTGGGCCTGAACCTAATTTGTTAGCACGTATTGCAGCGGGCATCGTTTGGGTTGCCGCATTGCTATCGGCATTATTATCATTAGAACGTCTATTTCGTGATGATTTTCAAGATG
>NZ_JAWOTA010000372.1:0-1027 GCF_033338635.1 Vibrio sp. Vb1755
CTGAACGAGCAAAAGAGATGTTTACCCCTTTTGCCAAGTGGTTTAGTCAACTCAATGATTGCCACGCGCACATGCCTGAAACCATGGGTCGCCATATCTACCGCATCGATGAACTGTGTAACAACCGTCTTGGGCTACCTGCTCTGAGCGGGAATACTCTGTCCTTGCAACAATCTCCTGATGAAATTCTGCACTCCATCATCGAAGACATCGAGAATGCCAAAACGAGCATTCGAATGGTGTTCTACATTTGGCACCCAGGCGGCTTGGCCGATTCGGTAGCATCCGCTCTTATCCAAGCATCTAAACGCGGTGTGGATGTGAAGCTGCTATTGGACTCTGCGGGTAGCCCACGCTTCTTCAGAAGTCCTTGGTACAAAATGATGAAAGATTCGGGTATCGAGGTTATTCAGGCACTCGAAGTGAAGATGTGGCGTATGTTCTTACGTCGTCTTGATCTTCGCCAGCACCGAAAAATCATCGTCATTGATGATGAAATCGCCTATACAGGGTCAATGAACCTTGTCGATCCTGCATACTTTAAACAGAGCAGCGGCGTTGGGCGTTGGATCGATATCATGGTGCGAGTTACAGGGCCAACCGTAAACGTACTGAGTGCGATTCACTGCTGGGACTGGGAAGTAGAAACGGGCGAACGTTATCTGCCGAAGTTGCCGGAGTGCAAAATTGACAACAGCAAATACCAACATCCGATTCAGGTGGTTCCATCTGGCCCCGGCATGCCAGAGTATTTGATTTATCAAGTGCTTACTTTGGCAATTAACCAAGCCAATCGTTCGGTACGAATCACAACACCGTATTTTGTACCTAATACCGACTTGCTTGAGACGTTAAAAATGACGGCGCAGCGCGGTATTGATGTTGAGCTGATCATACCGCACAAAAATGACTCACTTATGGTTCAGTGGGCATCGCGCGCTTTCTACAGCGAACTTTTGGCCGCTGGCGTGAAAATTTACGAGTTCTATGGTGGCTTGCTGCACACCAAATCGGTCGTTATCGACGA
>NZ_JAWOTA010000373.1:0-1027 GCF_033338635.1 Vibrio sp. Vb1755
CTCTTATGCAGCAAATCAGCTCGGACTTGAATCAATCGATTCAACACAGTTCTGAAATTTCTGCGACACAACAAGAACACCTCAACTCTCTTGCAAGTGCAACGGAGCAGATGGCTTCAACGATTCGTGAAGTTGCGACACTGGCTCACGATTCAAGCACACAAACGGATGATGCACGTAGTGTGGCTCAGTCAGGCCAAGTGAAGGTCGAAAACACGCTTCACTCGATTTCAAATCTGTCGAATGAGATTCAATCTGCTTCTCAAGCGGTTGAAGAGCTAGATGCAAATGCAGCGCAAATTGATGAAGTGGTAACAACCATCAACGGTATCTCTGAGCAAACTAACCTACTCGCCTTGAACGCTGCAATTGAAGCGGCTCGTGCAGGTGAACAAGGTCGAGGCTTTGCGGTTGTTGCTGATGAAGTCCGTGCTCTTGCAGGCCGTACTCAGCAAGCAACCGTTGAAATCCAAGCGATGATTGAATCATTACAGCGTAACAGCCAATCCCTCACCAAACTCATGGAAGTTACGGTAAACAATGCCAACGAAGGTCAAAACCTGATGGCAGAAGTAAACCAAGAGATTGGCTCGCTTGCCGATAAAAACCAAACCATCTCAGACAGCAGTATTCAAATTGCGACTGCAGCTGAGGAACAAGGTGTCGTTGCAGATAACATCGCCGCAAGCGTCGAAGAAATCCGAGTTCAAGCAGATAATGTGTGCAATATGATCAGTACGACCTCGCAAAACGTCGAACAGTTGCGTAAGCAAAGCGATACGATGGAATCTCTCCTCACAGGTTTGAGAGCATAACCAAATATCAGTTAATCAGGGTCACGCAAGTGGCCCTTTTTTATGCCTGCTAACAGCTATGCCAACGATAATGACTAACGATACCGACTGTTTAGCAAATGACTGGATTGTTGAGGGATATTGCTTTTGCCCTCAACATCCCGGACAATACGCCCCTTTCAAAATTCAACAAGAGCTAATGAAATGACAGCTGCTATCTATTTGGTTAAAGG
>NZ_JAWOTA010000374.1:0-1027 GCF_033338635.1 Vibrio sp. Vb1755
GAGGTGGGATCCACACTGCTTTGGTTGGCGGCAAAATACAAATGGAATCATTTAGGGCAAACGTCATGCATCCCTGTGGCGCGTAAAGTAACTGACCTTTATAGTGCTGATGCATCCCTGAGTCGTGTTTACCAACATCTGCAGCAATGCCGACCACGTTGGCTGTGAGCTTGTCTGCATCAAACTGAGTGTTTTCTTCAATAAGTGCCATTTGTCCGAATTTTGATGTTTTTGGTCTTAATGATGTTAATGGGTAAAGCATAACGCCTTCTATACTGCGCGCCAAGTTAAGTTTGTTACCCACTTAAGCTTCTGAATTCATCAGGTCGAAGTGGGATAGAGAGGCAAAAATGAAAACGAAACCTTCTATTGGATTAATGGTTGTGATGCTGATGTTTCCACAAATTGTAGAGACGATTTACAGCCCTGCACTTGGTGATATTGCACAGTCATTCTCAGTCACCTATACGCAAGCAGCGCAAACCCTATCGATCTACTTTACAGCATTTGCAATCGGAGTCGTGGTTTGGGGGCTACTAGCAGATAAATGGGGAAGACGTCCAACCATGCTAGTTGGCTTGCTCGTTTATGGGCTTTCTGCATTGGTTGCGATGCAAACTGACCGCTTTGATGTGGTTATGTTAGCACGAGCGTTGAGCGCCTTTGGTATTGCGGTGGGTTCTGTGGTGACGCAAACCATGTTGCGGGACAGTTTTTCTGGCGAAGAATTGGGTAAAGTATTCGGCGTAATGGGAATAGGAATTTCTGTCAGTCCGGTGATTGGCATGTTGCTCGGCGGCCAGTTAACCGCATTGGGCGGCTATCAAACCGTCTTTTTTACACTGTTTGTCATGGCGTTAGGCTTGTTTGTTTACAACGTTTTCAAACTGCCAGAGACACAAATTCAGAAACAGCCTTTGAATATGGGTTCTCTTCTGGGACGAATACTGAGAGATGCGCAAATCTGGCAATCGACGTTATTAGTTGCGCTCTACAATATCGCATTGTTTTCTTACTACCAATTTCA
>NZ_JAWOTA010000375.1:0-1026 GCF_033338635.1 Vibrio sp. Vb1755
TCATGTACTTCTTTGCCTTTCACCTTCATTGCGACGAGCGTATTTGGGTATAGGTACAAGTCGGCGGCATTGCGGAAAGTCAGTTGGCCAGATTCAACCTCAGTGAAGCCGTTCGGATCATCTTTACGTCCGCCCACTTTAAACGGCGCTGCCGCGCTCAAAACTGGAATGTCAGCAAGGTCTGGATCGCCTTGAATGAAACGTTCAACGTAGTCTTTTTGTGCAAGGTTAACGATTTGGATTGTTGGGTCGTCTTGCACCAAAGCCAAGAAGCTGTACATCACGTCATTCGCTTTACCAATTGGTTGGTTAACGAATTCGCGAGTGCCTTTGTGATCGTCTTCGAGTGCTTTAATGATGCCTTGGTCTGCTTCTGCAAGCGATTTCTTAGTCGCTTTGTCGAAAATTGGTCGAGCTTCAGATTGTCCTTCCACTACTTGCCATTGGCCGTCTTTTTGCTCGATGACCAGATCCATGACTCCCACGTGGCTACCCCAACGGCCATGCATGACGGCAGTGACACCGTTGATGGTGCCTTTGTTGTTGTCTACGCCTTGTAGATTCTCAAATCCTTTGCCTGGGAAGACCGCGTGAGAGTGACCAAACGCAATGGCATCAATGCCTTTTACTTGCGTTAAATAGTACACCGAGTTCTCCGCACCTAGTTTATATGGATCGGTTGAAACCTCTGAGTGCGGAATCGCGACAATAATGTCCGCACCTTCCTTCTTCATCTGCGGAATCAGCTTCTCTGCAGTTTCTTTGATGTCTTTGGCAACCACGTTACCTTCAAGATTTTTCTTATCCCAAACCATGATTTGCGGTGGAACAAACCCGATGTAACCCACTTTTACTTGATGAACTTCGCCATCGGTATCTTTAAAACTGTGTGTTTTGATCAGGTAAGGTTGGAAGTAATGCTCGCCAGTTTTCTTATCAAACACATTGGCGTTGATGTAGGGGAAGTTCGCGCCGGCCAGCGTATTTTGTAGGAAGTCCAAACCATAGTTGAATTCATGGTTACCA
>NZ_JAWOTA010000376.1:0-1025 GCF_033338635.1 Vibrio sp. Vb1755
CACTGGTTAACCCCTTTGTTGTGTCCGAAGAACGGACCACTGCTTTTTCTTATTTTTAAGGAAAGAAACTTAGGTCGAAGGCTGTTCTACCGTGTCTGTTGCGGTAGTTTCAGTCGTTGGTGCTTGACCCGTTTTACGTTTGTATTTCTCTTCCCAGTAATCTGCACCTTTGATACCTAGCGCAACTGGGTTGAACGTAAACTCTGTGACACCTTGCTTCTGTTGTTCTTCGTAGTCGGTCAGCGCTTTCAGAGCAGGCTTCGACATAAAGAAGATGATCAAGATACCCACGATGTTCAGCCAAGCCATCAAACCTACGCCAACATCACCCATCGCCCATGCTAGGTTTGCGGTTTTTACTGTACCGTAAAACACGGCTGAGATAAGTACCAGTTTTAAGATAAACATCAGACCGTTCACTTTAAAGGTACGGCGAATGTAGGCAATGTTTGTTTCTGCGATGTAGTAGTAAGCCAAGATCGTGGTGAATGCGAAGAAGAACAGTGCAACAGCGATGAACGGTTTACCAACTCCAGGCAGAGCACTTTCAATCGCCATTTGCGTGAATACTGGACCATTGGCCCCAATATCGGCTGGTAGGTTTTGCACAAGGAATGCACCTTCAACCGCACCGTGTACGTTGTACGCACCTGTGATAAGAATCATAAACGCAGTTGCCGAACATACTAGTAGTGTATCGATGTAGATTGAGAATGATTGAACCAGACCTTGCTGTGCAGGATGATCAACGCTTGCTGCCGCTGCTGCGTGAGGGCCGGTACCTTGGCCTGCTTCATTTGAGTAAACACCACGTTTAACACCCCAACCAATGGCAGCACCAACACCAGCCATAGGAGTGAACGCGTCTCCTAGGATCATGCCGATAATGCGTGGGATTTCACCGATGTTTAGAAGAATGATAACGAAAGCGGTGATGATGTATGCCAATGCCATGAATGGCACAACGATCTGAGTGAAGTTCGCAATACGCTTTACGCCACCAAAGATGATGAAGGCAAGAATGA
>NZ_JAWOTA010000377.1:0-1025 GCF_033338635.1 Vibrio sp. Vb1755
TCATCACTAAAGGCACCTCTTTCATCGGTTCGCCTTTCGCGTTTAGAAACTGATCATCAACGGTAATAACTTTCAAATCGTAGCTTTTCGCTTTGGCCATAATCGCAGGGCCAAGCTTTGGATCTGGCGTACAAATTACAAAGCCTTTCGCCCCGCTGGCAGCAAGCGTATCAATCGCATTCAGCGTTTTTTCACCATCAGGCACGGCCATCTTGACCAATTCAAAATCGTATTGCTTCGCCGCTTTTTCCGCAAAAGACCACTCGGTTTGAAACCAAGGCTCTTCCGGCTGCTTCACGAGGTAACCAAGTCTGACGTTATCGTCATTGGAGCCAAAAAAAGCGTTAGCAGAGGCACTGAGCATTGTCATGCCAGATAGGGCAGCGATTGTGAGTAGTTTTTTTAATTTCATTGTTATCCATCCACTGGTAGAGGTGAGTGTTCGCTGTACATATTTGTGCATCCTTGACCATTTGTTAGTGATAAAAATCACAGCGGAAAAATGTAGCAATTTTGTCCATTCATTTAGCTACAGAGGCTATGAAGCAGCTCTCAATTGTGCGACTAGCAACTTTCAAATATCGCTCAAACCCCAACGCAAACGTTAATCATGGTCGAAAACACTTAATTTTTGAGCAATATATAAAGGTGTTAAAAAGGACACAAAAAACACCAAGTGACGTTTTTGTCCATAAACTTAGCAACCCTATTTATGGGATAACCCACCTGCTCTGGCTATAACAACAAGTAGATTTAGTTTGCTGACCAAAAGTTGGAGTTGTCATGGACACAATAAATACACATCAGCAGCATGTAATTGGTTTGGACTTCGGATCGGACTCCGTACGTGCGCTTATTGTTAATGCCGAAACAGGCCAGGAAGTTTCCTCGTCTGTGGTGTACTACTCACGATGGATGAAGGGGCTATATTGCCAACCTGCGCAATCGCAATTCAGACATCACCCGCTAGATTATTTGGATGCAATGACCAGCGCAATCCAAGAAGTACTGGCGACAGTGCCACA
>NZ_JAWOTA010000378.1:0-1024 GCF_033338635.1 Vibrio sp. Vb1755
CACCTATCTCTAGCCAGATCCCAATCATTCAAGAAGATGAAAACCTTGAGTTGACGGCAACACCAGCAAATAACGTTTCCTTTATTGCGATTAATACCGAGACTCCAGCACTTCGCGACCCAAGAGTCCGCCAAGCGTTGAACCTTGCGATCAATCGTCAAAATATCTTGGATTCGGTTTATTACGGTACAGGAACCCTAGCTTATACATTGCTGCCGCCGAACTCTTGGGCGTATCAAAAAGACAGTGCGAAAATTCGTTATGACCGAAATTACGCTCTCGCTCTACTTCGTGAAGCGGGATACGAAGATGGTCTAAAACTGTCGATGTGGGTGCCGCTAGAGCCAAGAGCATTCAACCCAAGTCCACGCAAAACTGCTGAGCTCATTCAGGCGAACTTCGCCGATATCGGCATCAAGCTGACTCTGCTCACCGACGACCGTTTCGAGCGAGTGGATCTTGAAAACATCAACGATATCGACTTGCTTCTTACTGGCTGGATTGGCGATACTGGCGATCCGGATAACTTCTTCCGTCCTTTACTATCGTGCGAATCAGACCGAGTGGGCCTTAACGTTTCGATGTGGTGTAACGATGATTTCGACTTTTTGCTGGATCTCGCGCTAGAGACGCAAGAGCAACGTTACCGCCTAAACCTGTATCGTCAGGCGCAAAATATTTTGAATGAAGAGTTTCCAGTTATTCCGTTGGCACATGGGGTTCAATTCCGTGTGCACGACAAGTCATTAACTGGCTTCAAATCGAGCCCTTTCAATGCCCAACCGTTTGATAGAGTTGAGAGAATCCACTGATGTTTTGGTACACCGTTCGACGATTTAACCTCTTTTTCATCACTTTGATGATTCTCACTTTGGTGGGCTTTTCTCTGCTGCGCCTTGACCCGCTTTCACATTGGGCAAATGTGGAGTTCTGGTCTGGCTGGCAAAGCTACTTAATTAACCTTTCTCAGCTCGATTTTGGTTTAAGCAAAAACGGCAATGCGATTTACGACGAACTCGCCGTT
>NZ_JAWOTA010000379.1:0-1023 GCF_033338635.1 Vibrio sp. Vb1755
CTCGGTCACCCAACAAAGTGCCGTCAACTGGGGACACTGCCGCCCCCAGCACGTCAAAACCTACGCTAACATTACCAATTGAAGCTGGGGCATAAACCACCACGCCCATATCACTTGAACTCATTATTGTTATACCCCTAGTTTCCAACCTAAAGTACGCATTACATCCGAGAATACGCCTGCTGCCGTCACTTCTGTACCTGCACCGTAACCACGCAGCACTAAAGGAATTGGCTGGTAGTAGCGACTATAAAACGCCAACGCGTTTTCACCGTCTTTAATTTTGAACATTGGATCATTTTCATCGACAGCGGCCATGCTCACAGTGCACTTGCCATCATTAATTTCACCAACATAACGTAGCACTTTGCCTTCTTCTGCCGCTTTCGCTGATAACTCTTTGAAGTACGCGTCCGCTTCTGGCAAACGAGCCATAAATTCATCAACACTGCCTGAATCATCAAAGCCTGGTGGTAGCGCTTGGTCAACGACCACATCTTCAAGCTCTAATGACATACCTGCTTCGCGAGCTAGGATGAGCAGCTTACGCGCAACATCCATACCAGAAAGGTCATCACGAGGATCTGGCTCAGTGAAGCCATTTTCTTTCGCAATATTTGTCGCTTCGCTCAGGCTCATACCCTCGTCAAGTTTACCGAAGATGTAAGACAGTGAACCTGACAAAATGCCACTAAATCGTTCAAGCTCATCGCCTGCTGCAATCAGGTTTTGTAGGTTTTCGATAACCGGTAGGCCTGCCCCTACGGTTGTTTCGTACATCAACTTGCGACGCGAGCTACGAGTGACATCTCGAAGCTGATGGTAGTACGCCATGCTTGCTGTGTTTGCTTTTTTGTTTGGCGTGACCACGTGGAAACCTGCTGCTAGAAAGTCTGCATATTGATTTGCAATGTCTTCACTAGACGTACAATCCACAAGTACAGGGTTGATGATGTGATTGCGCTGAACTAACGCGATTAAACGAGCTAGACTGAATTCTTCTGTTGCCGCTGACATGCGGTC
>NZ_JAWOTA010000380.1:0-1022 GCF_033338635.1 Vibrio sp. Vb1755
AGCCGTTACTGGTCGTGTTGAACAAAACGGTCCACTTTTAGAAAAACTGGGCGCAAGTCGCATCATCGACCGTGTTGAATTTGAAGAGCCTGCACGCCCACTAGAAAAACAAATTTGGGCTGGCGCAGTCGACACCGTTGGCAGCAAAGTGCTAGCGAAAGTATTGGCGCAAATGGATTACAACAGCGCCGTCGCGGCGTGTGGTCTTGCTGGCGGTTTTGACCTGCCAACCACAGTAATGCCGTTCATCCTACGTAATGTGCGTCTGCAAGGTGTGGATTCCGTGATGTGTCCAACCGAAAAACGCATCGCAGCGTGGGAAAAACTGGTTGAGCTACTACCAGACAGCTACTTCGAGCAAGCGTGTACTGAAGTAGAGCTCGCTGAAGCGCCAAAATACGCCGAAGATATTACCAACGGCCAAGTAACCGGTCGCATTGTTATCAAGCTATAGTTATCAAGCTACAAATCAGCACTTCACGTAAATAGAGCCAGCGTTGCTGGCTCTTTTGTTATCAGTTCAATCCCATGTCTTCGATTCGCTTTGCAATCAGCCTGCTGCACTCTTCACGCACAACGGAGCGCAGCCATTCTTGAGCAGGAGAATGCTCACAGCGCGCATGCCAAATCATCGAATAATCAAAAGGCGTAAATTGGAATGGCAACGGTTTTACGACTAGGTCATAGCGCTCAGCAACCAGATACGCCAAATCTGCCGGAACGGTAATGATGATAGGTAGTGTATCCACAATCGCCAGCGCAGCTTCTAAATGGTACGCACGCAGCACCATTTTGCGTTGCGGCTTGTCGATCAGAGCTTGCTCAATCAACGCTTTCACTCCGTCACTGATGGCAATCATCGCGTGAGGGTGGCTCAAATAGTCGTCCAAACTCATCTCTTGATTCGCCAAAGGATGCTGTTTGGACAGTAAACACAACACGCCAACGCGACCAAGAATCTCGCTACGCAGCGGCTCTACGGGGCCAGTTGGGCGACAAATGGCGAGATCTGCCCCTTCATA
>NZ_JAWOTA010000381.1:0-1022 GCF_033338635.1 Vibrio sp. Vb1755
CGCGACACAGATGGATTAGGTACGGAAGCGACTCGTGCGGGTATTTTGGATACGCTCTTTAAGCGTCAGTTATTGACAAGGCAAGGTAAATCCATACTCAGCTCGCAAGCTGGACGAGGGTTAATCAACGCATTACCACAAGATGCGACGTATCCTGACATGACCGCTCATTGGGAGCACCAACTTCAGGGGATGGCAGAAAGAAATCAAGCTTATCAACCTTTCATGCAGGCACTTGAACAGCGTATTGATGGGTTGATGAGCCAAGTAAAATCAGGGCCAATACCGGATTCTCTGCGCCACTTACCTAAAGTCGAACGTCCGGCGTTCAAGCGTAAAAAGCGAAGCTACCCAAAGAGTGGGACATCGAAAACGGGAGCCTCAAAGCGAAAGAGCTCTTAAACAAAAGCGGCGCATGATAGCGCCGCTTTTGCTTGTTGTTTGTGGTGGTGTTACTCAAACAGATCGCCGTGATTTTGAATGGCACCCCTTACATCATCTTGCGTAAGAACTCGTTTGCCCGAGACTTGTTTGACTTGCTTACCTAAATCGACCAACGCATCGCGATTCGCTTGTGTCTGACGTTTCCCTGCGCTTCTTAAGCAGTAGTTGAGTTCGTGATCTTCACTAAAATTCACCAGATCTCTATCCGCAGCCATGCTCACTCTCCTTATTTGTTTGATAGCCTTACTAAGTCTGGAAAGGAAACGCAGAAATTCAAGGTTGTCAGAGAAGTAGAAAGCATAAAGCTAACCTACCTCTCATCTTTTTATAAAATACTTACCAAGGAAGCGAAGTTCCGTCGTAATTGATGAATTGACCAGAGTGTTCAACGGTGCTTTGGTCAATAACTTGTGCCAGCCCTTGAGCTGCTATCTCTGCATCTATAAGTGCATTTGGCCCACCCATTGTGGTGCGTACCCAACCAGGGTGCAAAGCAAGGACAGTAAAACCGTCAGGCGTTAAGTCATTGCTTAAGCTTTTGACTACGGAATTGAGTGCCGCCTTTGACGAGCGATAAA
>NZ_JAWOTA010000382.1:0-1022 GCF_033338635.1 Vibrio sp. Vb1755
ACAACTTCTAACAAGGAAAAGTGACCATGAAAAAACACACTTTAGCCTTGTGTCTGGCGGCCATATTGGCCCCAGCCGCACACGCTGCTGAGATTAAGGTCGAAGACCTGACTTGGAAAGCGGTCACTTTTGGTCAATCGACCGACATGAACTTTGGCTCAACCATTTTGCCGGAAAAAGTCGGCGTGAACCAAGTGACGGTCAATGGTGATGTTGTCGCTGCTGGTAAGTTAGCGTCCACATTTACCATTGAAAGCCGCGGCGGCAAGTTAGCTAACTCGCATGAAGGACTCACCTTTTACTACACCGAGCTACCAACTGATGTGAACTTTACCCTCAGTGCCGATGTGGTGCTTGAACAGCTTGGCCCGGAAACTGGCGCGACACCCAACCGCCAAGAAGGCGCAGGTTTGATGGTGCGCGACATTCTAGGTGCCGAGCGTTTAGTGCCGCAACCTGAGGGCCATGAAGAGTTTCCGTCTGCATCGAACATGGTGATGAACCTAATGCGTTCTCACACCCGCACGAACGATGGCATGACCAACATCAACGCATCGTTTCGTGAAGGCGTTTATCAACCTTGGGGAACACCGGGTAACCGTTTAAGCCGTGTCGATTATGTGGAAGGGGTGCCTTACGGCACGGCTGAAACCTACCGCATGACGCTGACACGCACCAATGATGGTTTCAAAGTCAGCTACCGTAATGGCGAAAAATTCGTTGAGCAAGCGGTAAAAGGCGCGAATGCCAATATCGTTGAAATGCAAAACTCAGACTCGCAATACGTCGGCTTCTTTGCGTCACGCAATGCAAAAATGACGGTGAGCAATGTCGATTTGCAGCTTGCTGCGGCGGATACCGTGGACGCTCCAAAATACGCGGCCAAGCAGGGAGAATTGGTATTCCAAATCGCTTCTTCACCTCGCTCTGCAACCAAGGAGTATCCGGTTCAAGCTCGTGCCAACTACTCGGGCGAATTTGAAGTTCTGCACAATGGCAAAGTGGTAGCGAAGCAAACCGTG
>NZ_JAWOTA010000383.1:0-1020 GCF_033338635.1 Vibrio sp. Vb1755
TTTTGCGCGCAGTTTATTTCCGTGAGGTGCACGAATTGTTCTGCTTGTATCAAGTCGTGGATCTTGTCCCTGGCGCTGTGTCATTTTCAGACTCCTTTAGTTTCTCGTGATGACCAAGTGCTTGCTTGGTCTTGTTATTCCAAATTCACTTAGGTTTCAAAGTGATGGTTATTTAATAGTCTGACGTTTATGTTCTTTCTCCGCCATGGTGTTGGCGATGTCCCAACACAAACGGGCAGCTAAGCGAGCGGTTTGACTATCGACATCGTAATTCGGGTTGTACTCTGCGATATCGGCTAACATAAGCTTGTTTTTGTAGTGAAGAATTCGTTCTAAAAAAGGTGCGATTGTGTCGTAACTTACACCTCTAGCCGCAGGAGCACTTACGCCTGGCGCGGTTGCTGCTGGGAATACATCCAAATCAATGGTGAGATAGAGATAGTCACAATCGTCGATAAAGTGTTGCAGTTGGGTTAGGTGGTAGCTGTGATTCAAGTAATTGAGTTGACTATCTTCTACATACCATACGTTCAGCTCGTCTGCCTTTTGGAACAAAGCTTGCGTGTTGCTGCTGCGACTCCCCCCCAAACAGGCGTAATGGAAAGCCCAATTATTACGCTGACAAAAATGATGAATTTGGTTGAATGGTGTACCTGAGCTTGGTTTTACGTCCGCTAATGAACTTTCGAACGCACGCAAATCGAAGTGCGCATCGAAGTTAATGATGCCAATTTTTGGCTTTTTTTCTGGATGATGCGTTTTGAAATATTCCGCTAGACCAGAAAACGATGCCCACGCAATTTCGTGTCCGCCCCCCAAAACGATAGTTGGCGTGTGAGGTAGCGCTTCTGAAATGAGGTTTGCACAGCGTGATTGGCTTTCTTCTAACAAGTCATCATCGCAAACGACAGTCCCAAGATCATAAAGCGGGGCATCTTTATGCCAAGCGAGATTCGCTAGCGCTCTACGAATCAAATCTGGTGCTTTTTTTGCTCCAATTCGGCCTTTGTTTCTCGCAAC
>NZ_JAWOTA010000384.1:0-1019 GCF_033338635.1 Vibrio sp. Vb1755
TTCTAGCCATAAGGTCACGAAATCTTGAGCAATCTCTTCACGCTCAACACACGTCAGCGTCATGCGCACAGGTGAGTTGTCCGGATAAAATTCCGGCTCTTTATATTCGAGCACTTCAACTTTATCGCCTTGGCGAATAATGCCCTCATTGCGCGCCACAAGGTTTTGTCCAAAGAACACACCACCTCGTTCATTGGCGCGGAACTGTTGCAACGTTTTGAGCGGCTCTTTGCTTTCACGGAAAGTGCCACGCTGAGTATTGATCGTGGTAAGAATACAACGCTCACAAGGTTTGAGAGATTCGAACTCCACTTCCCCTATTCGGATGCGCTTCCAAGAATCTTCTTCAAATGGCTTGGTACCAGATACGACTAAGTTTGTGCGGAACTGATCCATGGAGTGTTGCTCAGAACTTCTTTTGTTCAATTCCTCTAGCGAAGCTTGGCTGATCACCAACACTGGATAGCCGTCAGCAAAACTCACATTTTGTCCCAGGTTTTCACGGACACGATTGGATTGTTCACCGCTAAAAAGCAACTCTACGCGCTGTCCCAATACCTGACTAAACCAATCATCCGCATCATCGGTAGTCGTGTAAGCGGTGAAGGTATCTTTCCAAACCGTTGCAGGTGTTTCCTGCATTTTGAAATCTTGATAACGGATTTTAAGTGGTTCCATTCCCAAGCTACTGAACACCACCCCATCGGCAAGCAACGCTGATTTCACGGTTACCATTTGAGGGTACTTTCGCGCAGTGATCATCGAACCATCGGCTTTGGCAATCATAAAACGACGGTCAAAACTCAACCCTTGTTTTTCTACCCATGCGGACGAAAGCGACACACCTCCGACTGATTTAACCGGAAAAACATTGATTTGGGATAAAACGGGTTGCGACATAGCCTTCTTCCTACGGGTGATCTTTATTTGTTGCAGTATTGTATACCTAAATGACATTAAGATGCAGATTCACGCATTAGCATTTATCCCAAAATCAAACCGTTAAGAGAGAAAACGAC
>NZ_JAWOTA010000385.1:0-1019 GCF_033338635.1 Vibrio sp. Vb1755
CCAAAATTCATCGTGATTGTTGAATCAAGATTAAACGTTTGATTAGGCTTGATGCCGAATAGGGGCTAGGGGATCATAAGCGAATCTTACTGACAAACTTTGAGCGCGCTTTTTAATCCATGTCTCTTCCAGTTATCGATCCTAAACAACCTTTGCAAGCAGAGTTTGCTCCTTTAATCAAAGAAGTGTTGATGTGCCTAAAAGGCGGTCTAGGGCAAAATCTTCACAGCGTTTATGTGTACGGAAGTGTTGCGCGAAAAACGGCAGTAGCAGGAAAGTCCAACCTGGATTTAGTTGTGGTGACAAAGTCGATGTTTGAGAACAACCGAGCGACGCTGCTCAATACTATAAAGTGGCGAGCTCAGCAAAATCACCCGCAAGTCAAGGGAGTGGCGATAAGAACGGCACTTGTTAGCGAAGTTGCCAATCTTGATAGCATTTTTACTTGGGGCTTTATGCTCAAGCACTGCTGTGTTTGTGTGCATGGCGATGACTTGGCTGATTGTTTTGGCGACTATGTGCCGAGTTGGGAAATTGCTAAGCACTGGAATATGGATGTTGAAGAATGGCTAGCGGTGTATCGAGCTAAGATTGTTCAGGCGACAAGCCTTGGGGAGCAAGTTCGTGCGCAGGTAGTCATCGCTAAAAAGTTATTAAGAGCTTCTTACTCTTTGGTGATGTATCGCGATAAGCGCTGGTTTGATGATCCAATAAAATGTGGTGAAGTGTTTTTGCAATATCATCCCGAGAAAAAACTGGAGATTGACCGCCTCTGCATATTGTTATCTGGAAGGCCAATTCCCAAGCGTTCGGTCATTGGCCTAATTGATGGTTTCGGTGGCTGGCTCGTGAAGCAGTACCAAAAGACTGAGTTTCGTATTGGTTAGAACAGTCCCATCTGTGGTGCTGAGAGGGTTTCAAAGTCTGTGCCGATAAATGGCAGAATCGCATCTGCAACAGGCTTTAGCTGCTTGTCGATGTAGTGCTGGTAGTCGATAGGACTGTTACGGTATTCATGA
>NZ_JAWOTA010000386.1:0-1016 GCF_033338635.1 Vibrio sp. Vb1755
AGAAAAAGGTCACTTCGGTGGCCTTTTTTATTGCTGCTCTCTTTTTTACCATCTAAATGGCGACTTTCCCGTATCATTTACTTAGAATGTCGGCAAATCAAAAGGAGTTTTAGCCACTATGTTTGACCCAAAGAAATTAGAGCAAATTGCTAAACAAATTCATGACTCAATGCCAGCACCAGTAAAAGAGCTAGGCGCAGACGTTGATCAAAAAGTTCGCCAAGTAATCCAAGGCCAACTAAATAAGCTAGATGTAGTAAGCCGCGAAGAATTTGATGTTCAAACTCAAGTTTTACTACGCACGCGTCAAAAGCTGACGGAAATGGAAAAGAAATTAGCCGAGCTTGAAGAAAAGCTAGCTGATAAATAAGCCCCTAAACGCTCCTTCGACAGGAGCGTTTTTCTTATCAGCACATGGACAAATCGACTAAAAACGAAAAGGCTTGGTCAACGGAGACCAAGCCTTTTAATTAGATGTCGTGTTTTTTGTATTTATCGACTCCAATCTGTCTGGAGTTCATTTAATATCTTCAATGCTGTACAGCGAAGAGAATTAGCCACCAACCGCGATGCGCTTCATATCCGTCATATAGCCACGTAGTTCTTCGCCAATGTATTCCACTGGGTGGTTACGGATAGTCTCGTTCACTGCGATAAGAGTCGCGTTATCCACTTGGTTAGACGTTTCACCTAGGCCTTTGCCAATAACATCTGTACCAACAGAAGGCATGAATTTCTCACGTAATAAAGGCGTTGCTACGTTAGCAAATAGGTAGTTACCGTATTCAGCCGTATCAGAGATAACCACGTTCATCTCATATAGACGCTTACGTGCGATAGTATTAGCAATCAACGGAAGTTCATGTAGAGACTCGTAGTACGCTGATTCATCGATGATTCCAGAAGCTGTCATCGCTTCAAATGCCAGTTCAACCCCAGCACGAACCATTGCAATCATTAGAATGCCGTTGTCGAAGTACTCTTGCTCAGAGATCTCAACGTCCGTTTCTGGGTAA
>NZ_JAWOTA010000387.1:0-1015 GCF_033338635.1 Vibrio sp. Vb1755
TGCGAGTAACTCACGTACTTCATCGGCAAGGCCAGTAAAATAGTTCATTACCATTTCAGGTAAGCCTTTAAAGTACTCTTTACGAAGGGTTTCATCTTGAGTTGCCACACCCGTTGCACAGTTGTTCAAGTGGCAAATACGTAAGAATTTACAACCCATAGCAACCATTGGTGCGGTACCAAATCCGAAGCTTTCCGCACCAAGAATCGCGGCCTTAACAACATCTAGCCCTGTTTTTAACCCGCCATCTACTTGAAGACGAATCTTATGGCGAAGGCCATTTGCAACCAGTGCTTGTTGGGTTTCTGCGAGGCCAAGTTCCCAAGGACTACCTGCGTATTTCACCGAAGTCAGTGGACTTGCGGCCGTACCGCCATCGTAACCTGAGATAGTGATGAGGTCGGCGTAAGCTTTTGCGACCCCTGTGGCTATGGTGCCAACACCAGGCTCGGAGACGAGTTTCACCGAAACCAGGGCATTCGGGTTGACTTGTTTTAGATCGAAGATCAGCTGGGCTAAATCCTCGATCGAATAAATATCGTGATGTGGAGGAGGGGAGATTAACGTCACCCCTTGCACCGAGTAACGCAGCTTGGCGATTTCTGCCGTGACTTTGTGCCCTGGTAGCTGACCACCTTCACCAGGTTTAGCTCCTTGCGCAACCTTGATTTGCAGTACGTCTGCATTGGTTAGGTAATGAGGCGTAACCCCAAAGCGGCCTGATGCGATCTGCTTGATTCGCGAGTTACGCTCGGTGCCAAAACGACGAGGATCTTCACCTCCTTCGCCAGAGTTAGAGTAACCACCAAGACGGTTCATCGCCGTTGCAAGTGCTTCGTGTGCCTCTGGGCTCAACGCTCCGATAGACATGGCGGCAGAATCAAAACGTTTGAACAATTCTGTTTTAGGTTCGATTCGTTCAAGTGGCAATGGCGAGTCAGATTTTTTCAGTGCCATTAGGTCACGCAACATCGCGACAGGGCGCTCGTTTACTTGTGTGGCAAAACTTTGATAA
>NZ_JAWOTA010000388.1:0-1014 GCF_033338635.1 Vibrio sp. Vb1755
AAAAGTCCCCATTTTCAATCTGTTATGGACAATATCCCGACACTCGTGTCGGGATATTGTCGTTATTACAAGTTGTGATTAATTGTGATGATATTTATTCACATCCAGAGCGAATATCGCTTACTTTCTCAGCGAATTGAGCTTCGCTTGAGCAAGGCCAAAAATCGTATCAATCGGGTAAGAACCTTCGTCCGTCGGCTCACCTGCCACCTTGCCAGTGAACAGTTCAATGGCCTCAGTCACGTGGTCAATTGCCCAAATATGGAACTCCCCTTTTTCTACCGCTTTCACGATGTCAGCGCGTAGCATCAAGTTATGAACATTCGAACGAGGAATGATCACGCCCTGTCCGGAGTGACGACCTTTGATCACACACACATCATAGAAACCTTCGATTTTTTCGTTTACGCCACCAATCGGCTGCGCTTCACCAAATTGGTTCATTGACCCCGTGATCGCGATATCTTGTCGATTTGGTTGTTTAGAAAAAGCCGAAACCACGGCACAAAACTCCGCCATGCTCGCGCTGTCTCCGTCGACGCCACCGTATGATTGCTCAAAGGTAATCGTCGTCGTGAGTGGCACTCGCGCCGTTTTGCCGAATACGGAAGACAGATAAGCCGATAGGATCATCACACCTTTTGAATGGATACTGCCACCAAGATCGACGCTGCGTTCAATATCGATAACGTCGCCATCGCCGTAGCATGTTGTGGCAGTAATACGGTTAGGCGCACCAAACATATAATCGCTGGTACTCAACACCGACAACGCGTTCACTTGCCCTATCGCCGAACCCTCAGTGAGAATCAACGTAGTGCCGTTTAAGAACGTCTCCATCACGCTGTCTCGCAAACGGCTGACGCGCATCTCCTGATTTTTCATCGCCTCTTCGACGTGGCCAATGCGGATCATGTTTGAGTTTGCTTGGCGAGCCACGTAGTTCGACTCTCGAAGCAAGTTGGCGATATTAGCCGAATGTAGAGATAGCTTGGATTGGTCGCCAGACAAACG
>NZ_JAWOTA010000389.1:0-1014 GCF_033338635.1 Vibrio sp. Vb1755
TTACCTCATTTTGGCATCGCTCGTTGGGTGTAACTTTTGCCCGATTGAGCGGTGTATTTCGTGCCGATACTGTATCTTTCTTATCAAAAAGGGCAACGGAATTTTAAAAATCGCTGTAATTTTTTCGCTCTTTTGCCTTTCTATTTACATAGCACTTTTTATTTCAGTCACACTTTCTACGGAAAACAACGTTGAGGTAGCTATGAAGAAAATATCTAAGTTATTGGTCGGATTCTCTTTCGCACTTCCTGTCTTGTTTCTACTTTTGAGCAAAACAGGCACCGCCGATACGATGGATAAGATGAAAGCTTTAGAGAATGCAGAAATCGCCACACTGGCTGGCGGCTGTTTTTGGTGTACGGAATCGGACTTAGAACAGCTTCCTGGCGTCTTGGATGTGGTGTCTGGCTACTCCGGCGGGCACGTGAAAAACCCAACCTATCGCCAAGTATCTTCTGGAAAAACCGGACACATTGAATCCATCGAAGTGAAATACGACCCGAATGTGGTGAATTACGAACAAGTACTCGATTACTTTTTCCGCCACATTGACCCAACCGACGATAAAGGATCATTTGTCGACCGAGGTCCACAGTATCGACCTACTATTTTCTACCACAACGCAGAGCAAAAGCAGATCGCAGAGCAGTTTATGATGGAAATCGACAATGCAAAGGTTTATCCAAAACCGCTTAAAACTGAGTTGATCAAGTTTGAGACATTCTATCCAGCGGAAGAGTACCATCAGGATTACTACAAAAAGAGCAGCCTAAAGTACAAGTACTATCGTTACGCATCCGGTCGAGACAAATACTTGGATGAAGTGTTTGGTGACGATCGCAAAGAACCTCCGAAAACACTGCGTCAGCTTATCGATGAGAAAAAACTGCTGTCGAAGGTAAAAGCATACAACAAGCCATCTCAATCGAAGATCAAGTCTACGTTGACTGAGTTGCAATACTACGTAACGCAAGAAGAAGGTACCGAGCGCCCGTTTGATAACGAATATTGGGA
>NZ_JAWOTA010000390.1:0-1011 GCF_033338635.1 Vibrio sp. Vb1755
CCCGTGTTGATGTTGACCGCCAAAGGCGAAGAGATTGATAGCGTGATCGGTTTAGAGATCGGCGCAGATGAACACATACAAAAACCTTTCAGTGACCGAGAGCTGCTCGCTCGTATTCGCGCGATTTTACGTCGCACCAGTAACACGCAGAAAAACGGCAAAAACAGCGATTGTATTGAGTACCAAGAGTTGCGCCTGTATCCGGGCAAGCAAGAGGCTTACTGCGATCAACAATTGCTGGATCTAACCGCAACCGAGTTCGCGCTGTTGACCCACTTTGTCCAAAACCCAGGACACGTACTCACCAAAGAGACGTTGAGCCTCGACGTACTAGGTAAACGACTGGCGGCCTTTGACCGCGCAATCGATATGCACGTGTCGAACTTACGCAAAAAGCTGCCCGACCAAAGCAATGGCAAACCGCGCATCAAAACCCTACGTGGTCGCGGCTATATGCTGCTTGAGGAGGATTAATGCGCCTATCACGCATCAAACTGCCAAAGATTAATAGCTTGTATGGACGCATCTTTGCCATCTTTTGGTTCACTATGCTATTGGTTTTGATAGCCGTGCTATCACTGCCACATTTGGATCCAAGGAAAGCACGCGACATCCCAGACGAGCATTATCAGCGGATCATTGAAACGCGTGATGCCATTCAAAACAAGTACAGCAAAGAAACCGATCTAGGACGCATTTTATTCCGTGTAGAGGGCAATCGCGCAGGTAAACATGACCCACGACCACGAGTGTTCTTTTCGGATTACAACGGCAACGTCTTAACCACCGATAAGCGCAGCAACTTTCAACTGCGTGCGATGCAAAACTTTGTCACCAGTATTGAAGATTACAACAAGCCAAAACAGAGACTTTATGGCCGCTATATGATTGCCGGCCCTGTGCCAATCGTTCTGGCCGACTCTGAACTGCTGATGTACGTTGGCTTTAAATGGAACGAGCCACCACCGCTGCTACTGCGTCTCTTCGACCACCCATTCCAGTTACTGTTGG
>NZ_JAWOTA010000391.1:0-1010 GCF_033338635.1 Vibrio sp. Vb1755
ACTTGGCGGGTGCGATTCTGGCGAAAGAGATCTGTTCTGGTCGCGTCGTTACCGTTTCTGTTTCAAGCATTACATTTAAAAAACCAGTCAGCGTAGGTGACGTGGTTTGTTGTTACGGCGTGTGTAAGAAAATCGGCCGTACATCTATGAGCGTTGACCTAGAAGTTTGGGTGAAACCAGTGAAAGTCGACGGCATCGAAGATCGTTTCATGGTTTGTGAAGCAACCTTTAACTATGTAGCCATCGAAAGTGAAGGCAAACCACGTCCAGTGCAAAGCTAAGTCGTCATAAAATCGAATTGCTAGGAAGAATCTCACATTTTCTATTGTTCACTTGTGAGAGGTTCAAAAAAGACGTTAAATTAACACTTTACCCTACCAATTAAGGAACTATGCTATGTGGTACGTCATCTTTTCTCAGGACGTCGAGAACTCATTGGAAAAACGTATGAGCGTTCGTCCTCAACATTTAGAACGCTTGCAACAGCTTCAAGATGAAGGTCGTTTACTTACCGCAGGTCCAATGCCAGCGATCGACTCTGATACCCCAGGAGAAGCCGGCTTTACTGGTTCGACAGTCATTGCTGAATTTGCCTCTTTGGAAGATGCCAAAACATGGGCTGACGCCGATCCTTATGTGGCGGCGGGCGTTTACGAAAACGTGATCGTAAAACCGTTCAAAAAAGTGTTTTAATTTATGAAAAAATTACTGTGTCTCTTCCTCGCCTTTGGTGCATTGGCGGGTTGTTCATCAAGCAATGACAACCAACGCCAACTTGAATTAATGGCGTCTAACCGTGCCGGTGTCTTGTCTGCCGGACTGCCGTTGGAATACGGTCCGCTGCAAATCATGCGTGTTTCTTCTAACAAGAACGTGGTAGAAATGATGATGATTTACAACGACGATGCTTTAGGTGCGAAACCATTAAACCAAGTACTGAATACCAGTATTTATACATACTGCAATACGCCGTCGGTAAGAGAGCAAATTGATATGGGTTTGATGTACCG
>NZ_JAWOTA010000392.1:0-1008 GCF_033338635.1 Vibrio sp. Vb1755
GAAATTGTTAGAGTTTGAGAACTTAAATAGCTTTGTTAAAACACATGTTAACTCCGTAATTTTAACGGGCATTCGTTCGGAAGTAACACAAAGCATCATACTATTAATTGGAGCTCAAAAAGGGCATTTTAGTATTGAAAACAAAGAGACTCTAAGGCGCTTTAGACCCCTTATAGAACGTGCTGTTATCGACATAGAAACAAAGGAAAAGTTACAACGTATTGTTGAGGTAAGAACGACTCAACTTGCAAGAGCTCGTGAAGAAGCAGAACTAGCCAACCAGTCAAAATCTGAGTTTTTGGCAATGATGAGCCACGAGATCAGAACGCCTCTTAACTCAGTTTTAGGAATGCTAGACATCCTGAGACAATCTACCTTATCAGATGAACAATTTGATGCCCTCAATCAAATGGAATGCTCCGCTGAGCTTCTTCTAGCCATCATTAGCGACATTCTCGATCTTTCAAAAATTGAATCCGGTAGCTTCCAATTAAACGAACAGTGGATACATTTAAATGACACTGTAACTTTTGTAATTTCTCAGCAAAAACAAGTAGCTATAACTAAGAATCTTTCTTTTAACTTTGATTGTCAGATCTCATCAGACAAACAGTATTGGATTGATTCGACGAGGCTGTCACAGATTCTCTTTAACTTGATTGGGAATGCCATCAAGTTTACGGACTCAGGAAGTGTGTCTGTTTCTGTCGCTGAAGAAAATGACGAAGTTGTAGTTTCTATATCTGACACCGGAATTGGAATCTCGAGAGCAAAACAAGCCCATTTATTTACGGCATTCCATCAAGGTGATCGCTCAATTACTCGACGGTTTGGTGGTACAGGCTTAGGGCTTGCTATTACCAAGCACTTAGTTGAAATGATGAGAGGTGAAATCTCTGTAAAAAGCCGCGAGAATGAGGGTTCTGACTTCACCATTCGAATTCCAGTTCTAACACGTTACAACCAAAACCGTCCTGTAAAAATTGAGCATAATAGACCAAGCAAAGC
>NZ_JAWOTA010000393.1:0-1007 GCF_033338635.1 Vibrio sp. Vb1755
ATGACGCACTTCCGTTTGTACGATGATGTTAGACAAGTACGCGAAGGCATGTACGACGAATACATCGAATTCGTAATGCTATTCGAAGAGTCCGTTCGTGGCCTAAAACGCAAAGCTCCGGTTGAATACCGAGGCCTGCGCATTGGTACAGTAATGAGAGTGCCTATGCGTCTTCCAACTCCAGAAGAGCATTTCTCGGCGAAGAGAATTCCGGTGTTAGTCCGTATTGAGCTTGGCCGTGTATACGGTGATGTTGAGTCCCACTCGATGGAAATGTTCAAAGAGAAACTAAAAGACGAGTTTGCAAAAGGGCTTCGCGGCACACTAAAAACCGGGAATTTGTTGACTGGCGCACTGTACATTGACGCGGATTTTTATCCAGACGATACGCCATATGAAGCAAACACGTATGAAGGGCTAGACGTCTTCCCTACAATGCGAGGTGGCTTTGCACAGGTTCAGCGCCAAGTAAATGACTTCTTAAACAAGCTTAATAACTTGCCAATGGAAGATACATTAACGTCTCTGAACGCAACGTTGAAAACGTCTGAGCGCACCTTGGCGTCCGCAGAAAAAGTGGCGAATAGCATAGATAAGCTCTTAAGCCAAAAAGACACACAAGAGATACCTGCAGATATTCGCCAAAGCTTGCAGCAACTGCAAAAAACGCTGGATGGATACGGCCCTAACTCGACAATGTACAGTGAGATGGAATCGACATTGAAAGAGCTAGAGAAGGTGATGACGGAATTCAAACCTGGTTTAAAACAGCTAAATGAAAACCCAAAGTCACTAGTATTTGGGGAAGATGCAGTGATGGACCCAATTCCTGTTAGAGGGCAACAATAATGAAACGTGTATTTTTATTAGCGACAGCACTTATAACCGGATTGACAGGATGCAGCAGCGCGCCAGAAGCAACAGGGGCACTGTATCTCTTACCTAAAGCTGAGACAAAAACGTCTAACCAGATGAGCGTTGCAGAACGCCCTTTACTGGTGATTCGT
>NZ_JAWOTA010000394.1:0-1007 GCF_033338635.1 Vibrio sp. Vb1755
AGCAAGGCTTTGGAGAAGTTTACCACCTAGAAGGCGGCATTCTTAAATACCTTGAAGAAGTTCCACAAGAAGAGAGCATGTGGGAAGGCGATTGTTACGTGTTTGACGGTCGTGTGGCTGTCAACCACCAGCTTGAGAAAGCCGATTACGATTTGTGTAACGCTTGTCGATTACCGATCACAGAAGAAGACAAGCAGTCTGAATTGTTTGAGCAAGGCGTGAGCTGCCCGAAATGTCACGGCAAACATTCAGAAGAGCAAGTTGCGCGATTCCGCGAGCGCGAAAAGCAAGTATCATTAGCCAATCAACGAGGCGAGCAGCACGTTGGTGGTGAAAGTGCTAAACAACGTGCGCAGCGACGCGAAGCAAAGCTAGCGAAAAAAGCAGCTCAACGTAAACAAGCTTAAGTGACTCAATAGACTTTCGGCGGGCCGTAACCCATACAGCTCGCCCTCTTTTTTTACAATCACTATTTATTCACTCTCCCACTAACATTCAAGCAAAACATTTACGTTTCAAATCGAACTCGACAACAGTAAACACACCTAAAAAAACCACCAAGAGCACAATCGCACTTAGCCCTGAGCACTTCCCCCTCATCAGTGTTAGCAGCAAAACAAACTCAAAAACCATACCAATAGAATGCTCAGAATTTCATTCATAAAATCAATTAAAAACACCTAAAAATAAATATTTTCAGATAGTTAAATTACATACAATTACAAAGGTCATTCGTTTATTTAGCAAATGGATATTAAATTGCGAGAACGATTCCACAAGGAGATGAATTATTTTTATTTGCCCAGATTCATACGCTACATTCCGAGTGCTCAATCACATTTCGGCAAACCATTCGAAAGGGTGGGACGCAAAGCTTCCGGTCTTCCAGCACTGCTTAACTAGTCAACACTAGTGCTTAAGATAGCGGGGTTGCCACTTTCTATCTGTATCTAATGAGTTCCAATTAGATGCGGACGAGAGTGCTCTGCATGCGCCGAGTTGTGGCA
>NZ_JAWOTA010000395.1:0-1006 GCF_033338635.1 Vibrio sp. Vb1755
GCTATTTGCCAGAAGATAACGCCTCAAAAGGCTACGCCACGTTGCTAGAGTGGGATAATTTTTTCTACGAGGAAGACATTCAATCCGTTCACGACATTGAGAAAACCTTGATTCGTATTGGCGTGGTGCAATGGCAAATGCGCGCGATGAACGATTTGGAAGACTTGCTCGATCAAGCCGAGTTTTTTATCTCCTCTCTGGCCAACTACAAAGCCGACTTTGCTTTGTTTCCTGAGTTCTTCAATGCTCCGTTGATGGGATTGCAAAACGATCAAAACTCAGTTGAAGCTATTCGCTTTCTTGCTAGCTTTACAGAAGAGATCAAAAACCGTTTCTCGCAAATGGCGGTCACTTACAACATCAACATCATTGCTGGCAGTATGCCGCTCATCGAAGATGGCAAGCTCTACAACGTAGCGTACTTACTGCAACGCGATGGGGAAATTAACGCTCAGTACAAAATCCACATCACGCCACACGAACAAAAAGACTGGGTAATTGATGGCGGTGATAATGTACAAGTGTTCGAAACCGATGCTGGTAAGGTCGGCATTCTGATTTGTTACGACAGCGAGTTCCCTGAGTTGGGTCGTATGCTCGCCGAACAAGGTGCGCAAATTATCTTTGTGCCATTCTGGACCGATACCAAAAACGGCTATCAACGTGTGCGGATCTGTTCTCAATCTCGCGCGATCGAAAACGAGTGTTATGTAGCGATTGGCGGCAGTGTCGGCAACTTACCGCGCGTGGACAACGTGGACATTCAATATGCTCAATCAGCGGTGTTCTCACCTTCAGACATTTATTTCCCCCACGACGCCACATTGACGGAAGCCAGTGCGAATACGGAAATGATCATCTTTGCCGATGTTGACTTAACCAAGCTGAAACAGCTCAACACCGAAGGCTCGGTAACGAACTTACGCCATCGACGCCTCGATTTGTACGGTGCGTTCACAACACCAAAAGAGTAGCCTGAGACCTAAGCCATAGTAATGACCGCTCG
>NZ_JAWOTA010000396.1:0-1006 GCF_033338635.1 Vibrio sp. Vb1755
CAACGCAGCAGGTTGGATTCTTGAACTTGACCGTGGTGAAGGTATTCCATGGGAAGGTAACTACCCCTCTTGGCTAGAGCAGAAAGATGCACGTCTACAACAAGAAGCATCACAAGAAAGCGCTCGCCAAAAGACCATCGAAAAAGAACTTGAATGGGTACGTAAAAACCCTAAAGGTCGCCAAGCAAAATCTAAAGCACGTATGGCGCGCTTTGAAGAGCTACAAAACACTGAGCACCAAAAACGTAACGAAACCAACGAGCTGTTCATCCCACCAGGTGAGCGTCTAGGTGACAAAGTGATTGAAGTGAAGAACCTGACTAAGTCGTTTGACGGTCGCGTTCTGATTGATGACCTATCGTTCAACATGCCTAAAGGTGCGATCGTGGGTATCATCGGTGCCAACGGCGCGGGTAAATCAACGCTATTCAAGATGCTAAGCGGCACTGAACAACCTGACTCAGGTACCATTGAGATGGGTGACACAGTGAAACTCGCATCTGTTGAGCAGTTCCGTGATTCAATGAACGATAAGAACACGGTATTCCAAGAGATTTCTGAAGGCGCTGACATCATCAAGATCAACAACTTTGAAATCCCTGCGCGTGCGTACTGTTCACGTTTCAACTTCAAAGGCTCAGACCAACAGAAAGTGATTGGCGAGCTATCTGGTGGTGAGCGTAACCGTGTACACCTAGCAAAACTGCTTAAAGCGGGCGGTAACGTACTACTACTCGACGAACCAACCAACGACCTTGACGTTGAAACGCTACGAGCTTTAGAAGAAGCACTACTAGAGTTCCCGGGCTGTGCAATGGTTATCTCGCACGACCGTTGGTTCCTAGACCGTATTGCAACGCACATCATCGACTACCGTGACGAAGGCCAAGTTAACTTCTACGAAGGTAACTACACAGAGTACATGGATTGGTTGAAGAAAACGTTGGGCCCTGAAGCTGCAGAGCCGCACCGCATCAAATACAAACGTATTGCGAAATAATGATTA
>NZ_JAWOTA010000397.1:0-1004 GCF_033338635.1 Vibrio sp. Vb1755
TGGCAGAAACCTACTTGAACGCCGAAAATGCAGGGTTGAGTACCGATTCACAACCCGTTGAGTTTTGGTGGACTAAGTTTCACGATCCGGTGTTGAATCAAATGGTTCAAGACATGCAGAGCCAAAACATTCCGCTGAAAGTGGCGGCCGAGCGGGTGAAAATGGCCAACAACTATAAAACCATGGTGGAGTCATGCGAGGTACCGACAAGTAATCTCGGTGCGGGTTACATGAACTATCAGTTCAGTAAAAATGACTCTTCACTCGGTCCGATATTGAATCCACTCAGTGATTCCGTGTCGGGTCTGCCACCTCAAATTGGTAACGTCACCCTAATGGATAATCAGCACGATGGCGTATTTGCAGGCGCGAGTATCGCTTGGGAAGTTGATCTGTTTGGGCGCATTGACCGCCAAGCAAACGCGGCGCAAATTCGTCTCGAACAAGCTCAGATTTATCAAAGCGGCTTGAACACGGTGATCACGGCGGATTTGATTCACAACTACTTGCAATACCAAGGTGCGAGTGAGCGCCTTGAATTGGCAAAGTCGAACTTAGAAGATCAAAGACGCACACTCGACCTCGTCGGAAAAGTCGTGCGCAGCGGCTACGGTTCTGATCTCGATTTAGCCCAAGCAAAGGCCACGCTTGCGGCGATGGAATCGCTCGTTCCGCAGTTAGAAATTGCACAACAAGCGCACAAACATCGTTTAGCAGTATTGCTTGGTGAGCCGCTAACGCAAGTCGAAATCCGCCTATCTAAGCAGCATAGTGTACCTGTCATACAGGACATGGTGCCGGTCGGTTTACCTTCCGATCTGTTGAAACGTCGTACCGATATTCGCTTAGCCGAGCGCGAAATGGCCGCGCTCAATGAAGAGTTAGCAGCAAGCGTTGCTGATCAATATCCGAAGTTCTTTTTGACGGGCGCTCCGGGGTTGTCTGCGTCAAGCTTTGACGATCTTTTCAGTAGCGATTCTTTCGGTTGGATGGGCGCGGCAGGC
>NZ_JAWOTA010000398.1:0-1003 GCF_033338635.1 Vibrio sp. Vb1755
GTTGTTGGCTCATCGGCAATAAGCAGTTCCGGTTTACACAACAACGCCATGGCAATCATCACACGTTGGCGCATACCGCCAGAAAGCTCGTGTGGATATTGGTTCATGCGTGTTTCCGGAGAAGGAATCCGCACCGCATCCAACATCTGAATGGATTCCGCAATGGCTTGCTTGCGACTCATGCCTTTGTGCACCATCAACACTTCGCTTAGCTGTTTACCTATCTTCATAAATGGATTCAGAGAGGTCATGGGATCTTGGAAGATCATGCCGATTTTCTCTGCGCGAATACGGTTGAGCTGCTTCTTGGACATTGAGAGTAAGTTCTCGCCATGAAATAAGGCTTCACCGGAGACATTACCGTTGTCGGCGGTGAGCCCCATCAGCGCAAATACCGATTGGCTTTTACCAGAGCCTGATTCACCCACAATGCCGAGCGTTTCTCCTGCTTTAATCGAGTAGGAAAGGTGGCTGACCGCTTGCACTTGTCCGTCTGGCGTATCGAAGCGCACGTTCATGTTTTCAATAGATAGCATGGAGTTGTCCTTATCGATCTTTCGGGTCAAGAGCGTCGCGTAAGCCATCGCCGATGAAGTTGAAACAGAATAGGGTTGTGACCAAGAACAGGGATGGAAAAAGCAGCATCCACAAGGCAACATCAATGGTTTTTGCGCCTTCGGAAATCAGTATTCCCCAGCTGGTGTCTGGTGGTTGGACGCCTAAGCCTAAAAAGCTCAAGAAGGATTCAAACATGATGAAACCGGGCACCATGAGCGATGAATAGACCATTACAATTCCCAATACGTTCGGCAGCACGTGACGACGAACGATGGTGAACTTTGACACGCCAATGGAATGTGCCGCTTCGATGAACTCGCGCTTTTTAATTCCGAAGGTCACGCCGCGTACCACGCGAGCGATTCCCAGCCATGACACCATGCCAATTACGATAAAAATCAGATAGATGTTGTTGCCAAAGAGGGTGACGAAAAGGATGACCATG
>NZ_JAWOTA010000399.1:0-1001 GCF_033338635.1 Vibrio sp. Vb1755
TTCTTCGACTAAACGAACAATCACACCGTCCGTCACATCACCACGAAACAGCATATAAGAGCGGTCATCTAAAAACTGGTCATAACCCATCGCTTGACGATATTCGACATAGAACCACTCCTTCAAGCCACTATTAGGGTTCACACCGCGAGGTATTTTTAACGCGATGTTTTGTGTTATGTCTTGGGTTTCGTACTCTGCGATTTCATACAAACCATCTTGAGTTGCCGTAAGAATGTTTGGTGATTCCGCATCATTCAACCATCCCATACGTTCTTTGTAGTACGTATTGATGTAACCCATATCAGGAGTACCCATAACATCGTACGAGTCGCCGTATTCAATTACGCTACAGTTGTTCGATACCGACGCATCGCCACAATCCAACGCCTTAGCGTGGCTCAAACCAAGGTTGTGCCCGAATTCATGTGCAATCACTCTTGCTGACAGCGTGCCATCTATGTATGCACGACTCGGGAACGTTTTCCCTGTTGTTGCAGAACCACCACCAGCACAACCTGATTGCGTCATGATGTAAATGATGCGCTGATAATCCTCAAGCACTACGCCATCAGCACGCGCCATTTTATCCGCTTCCGCTTGAACCGAAGGATAATCACACACCTGATTCGATACAGGCAATGTGTACCAACCTGCAACTTGACCACTTAGCCATGTCTTGCCGTAGGAGTTTTCTTGGTAAAAATCGTTAACTTCACCAAATACTAACGCGTGCGCCTCTTCTGACGTGATCGGTTGATCGTTAGGATTCTCTTTGAAATTCAATAGCATCACCAACGTATCTTGTTGGCCTATTGAACTGCCTGCGGCTTTGGCGTACTGGATATTTTGTAGAAATAGAAATAAGACGAGTAAGAAAAAGATCCCTTTATTTAGGGCGTGCTTATTCATGCGGAGTTTATCAATCACTGCTTCACCTGAAATAATTATAATAATTATCCTTCCCACCGAGTTAACGATAAGAATATATAGGATTAGAT